>NZ_QLJK01000004.1:0-221353 GCF_003950715.1 Sphingomonas sp. S-NIH.Pt3_0716
CCCCCTAACCCCCTCCCGCCTGCGGGAGGGGGAACATGGCCGCTCTTGGTCGCTAGCAGCCCCATCGCTTTACTACTCTCGCCCTTTCTGTTCCACATGCGTAGATGGAACGCCGCACCCTTTCCCGCCCCCACTGCCGCCGCCCACGCGACACTGTCGCGTCGCTGTCCTTTCCCTGTAGCCTCGCTGTCGCGTCGCAGGCGCGGCACCGGCGCCTGATCGTCGCGCGGCTATCCCCCCGCACCGACCGACCTGGCGCAAATCCGCCAAAAGACGCGCCACCATAGGCCGCACAACGGTGTGAACTTTCTACTGTCGCGTCGGCGCCCCGTTGCCCGACGATCTACCGCCTAGAACAGGGGCAGCAGGCGGGCCCTGCCGTCCGGCGTCAGGAAGCGCCCCTCGTCGAATGGCAGCTCGCCCCAGCGCCAGGGAGTCAGTTCCTCATAGGCGGGGTTGGAAATCGGGGCATGGCGGCGCAGGTTGAGCAGCCGCGCGCCGTCATTGCCATAGGCGGTCAGGCGCACATGCTCGCGATAGATTTCCGCCGCCCATTCATAATGGAAGGCCGCCTGCCAGCCCATGGCGCGCGCGACCTGGGTGACGATCCACCAGTCGGGCTTCGCTTCGCCGGGCAGCGGGAACAGCCGGCGCTGGCGGCTGATCAACCGGTCCGCCCCGGTCAGCGTGCCGTCCTTCTCGACCCAACTGGCCGATGGCAGCGCAATGCCGCGCCCGTCCCGTTCGGCATCGGCCCAAGGGGTGGAGCGGATCGCCAGCGGCACCGCGTCCAGCGCTGCGCGCAGCCAGGCCGGATCAATGCCGTCGCCGCTTATGCTCCACAGTGCGCGGATGCGCCCGTCCCGCACCGCGTCGGCCAGTTCCGAGCCATCCAGCCCCGGCCCGGTCGCCATCGCCTCCGCCGACCAGAAGCGGGCTATTTCGGCCATCGCCGATGCCGTGAAGCCACGATGCGCCGCGAGGCCGCTCGCATTGCAGCCGACCTCGCGCCCGCCCATACCATTGGCCGCGGTCGTCATGGCAAAGGGCGCCGCCCCCGGCCTGCCGATCCGCCCCATCGCCAGATGGAAATCGATCACTGCCCGCGCCAGCCCCTCGTCCGCGCCGCCAAACAGCGTCACGATCCGTGGCACGGCGGCGATCCGGTCATAGAGCGCGCGCAATTCCATCGGCGACAGGCCGCACCCCCGCGCCACCGACCACAGATCATGGCGGGTCCGCAGTTGTGCCCAGAAATCATCGGGCACGCTGACATTGCGCGCCAGATAGTCGGCATCGGTCGCGCCGACATCATGGCAATGGCGCAGCAGCCCGGCGATCCAGGACGCCATGCCGTCGCGCGGCACGTCGATGCGCAGATCCGCCTCGATGCTCGTCCCCTCGCCCGGCGCCGCCAGCAACAGCAGTTCGACGCCCTGTTCGATCCGCGCCGCCGCGATCCGCGCGCTCAGCACCGGATGATCCTGCGCCAGATCGGCGCCGATCATCAGGATCAGCTCGGCCCGCTCGATATCCTCATAGGCGGCGGGCATCACATCCTCGCCATAGGCCGCGCGCTGCGCCAGCGCCGCGCCGTCATTCGCCGCCCAGCCCGCATCGACATGGGCCGAACCGATGAAGCCCTTCATCAGCTTGTTGGCGACATAATAATCCTCGGTCAGCAGGCCGCCGCCGACATGCAGCGCCACGCTATCCGGGCCATGCTGGGCGATCACCGCCGACAGCCGCCGCGCGACCTGCGCAATCGCCTTCTCCCAGCGTTGCGGCCGACCGTCGATCATCGGCTGGAGCAATCGCCCTTCCAGCCCGACCTCTTCCGCGATCTCCAGCCCGCGCCCGCACAGCCGCCCGGCATTGGCCGGATGCATCCGGTCCCCCTCGACCATCAGGTCGCGGTCCTCGCCGGTGATGGCGCGCAGGCCACAGCCGACGCCGCACCGGCCGCAAAGCGTGCGTATCACTGCCATGTCAAAGGGCTGCGCGGGTCCGGCCGGAACGGACGAAGGGGGGAAGGATCGGCGTCACCAGCGCCTGCTTAGCGGATCGGGCGCGGCGACAAAAGCATGTGCCGACAATTGCATGGCCCCGGCGCCGGGCGCACAAGGCGGTCATGCGCTTCTTCTCTCCGATTCCGCTCCTGCTGCGCGCGCTCGCGCTGCTGTCGCTTTTGCTGTCGCCATCCTGGGCCGCCGCGCAGGACAGGCGCGGGCCACTGGTGCTTGCCGCCGCCAGCCTGCAGGAATCGATGAATGCCGCCGCCGACGCCTGGGCGCGGCAGGGCCATGCCCGCCCGGTCCTGTCCTTCGCCGCCTCCTCGGCGCTGGCCCGGCAGATCAAGGCCGGCGCCCCTGCCGACCTGTTCGCCTCCGCCGACGAAGATTGGATGGACGATATCCAGAAGGCCGGCTTCGTCGCGCGCGGCAGCCGCGCCGACATTGCCGGCAACCGGCTGGTGCTGATCGCCCCGGCCGGCAAGCCGGTGCGGCTGCGCATCGGCCGCAACATGCCGCTGGCCGCAGCGCTGAACGGCGGCCGCCTGGCCATGGCCGATCCCGACGCCGTGCCGGCGGGCAAATATGGCAAGGCGGCGCTCACCGCGCTCAATGTCTGGCCCTCGGTCGCGGACAAGGTCGCACGCGGCGACAGCGTGCGCGCCGCCCTCGCCCTGGTCGAACGCGGCGCCACCCCGTTCGGCATCGTCTACGCAACCGACGCCCGAGCCTCGAAATCGGTGCAGACGGTCGGGACTTTTCCCGCCAACAGCCATCCGCCGATCCGCTATCCGGTGGCACGGCTGACCGCCAGTCGCCACCGCGACGCGGAAGGCTTCCGCCGTTTCCTGCTGTCGGCGCAGGGCCGGGCGATCCTTGGCCGTTACGGCTTCAGCGCGCCCTGATCGCCGATTGTTTTTCTACGGATCGCGCACACCATCATCTCAAAGCCCCGCCCCATCTCCGGTTTCCGACGGACGGATCGAGACAAGGTCGGCTCCCAGCGCCTCCAATTCTGCGCGATCGTGACTGACATAAAGAATCGGGATCGATGTGGCCGCGTGCAACTTGCGTATAAGCTCCAGTATCTGGTCCTTCAGGCCCTGGTCCAGGCCCGTCAATGGCTCATCCATCAACAAAAAATGAGGATTGGCTAGCAAGGCACGCCCAATCGCCACGCGCTGCGCCTCCCCCCCGGAGAGAGAATGTGGCCGGCGCTCAAGCAGATCGCCGATGCCTAACATGTCGACGACAGCTGGCATATCAAGCGCGCTTCTTCCACTATGCCTTCGGCCATAAATAAGGTTCCGGCGCACGCTCATGTGCGGAAAGAGGCGCAGATCCTGAAAAATATAGCCGCAATGCCTCTGCGCGATGGGCAGGTCTACGCCGACGGCGCTGTCAAACAACGTGCCCCCGGCAATCGCGACACGACCTTCATCGGGACGTAATAGACCGGCCACCATGTTGAGCAGGCTGCTCTTACCTGCCCCAGATGGACCAAATAGGCCGACGATCGCACTGGAACTGGCAATGTCTATGGCCAGATGATTGGCTCCCAGTCGGCGACGGACATGGATGTCAAAGGACATGGTCGCCCCTGCCCATGCGTCTCGCGAGCCATTCGGATGCCATCAGCGCGCCGAGCGACAGCGCAATCGAAATCAGTGCCAGCCGCAATACCGCATTTTCGCTGTCCGGCAGTTGCAGCGCGGAATAGATGGCGATCGGCAGTGTTCGGGTCTCCCCTGGTATATCGGATACAAAGGTAATGGTGGCGCCAAATTCCCCGATCGATCGAGCAAAACCCAGGATCATGCCAGCCAATATGCCCGGAACCGCGAGTGGCAACGAGATGGTGCAGAAGACCCGGATACGGCCGGCTCCGAGCGTCTGGGCGACAGCCTCCAATCGTCGATCGATTGTCTCAATAGACAGCCGGATAGCGCGCACCATCAGCGGCATCGCCATGATTGCTGCCGCGAGCGTTGCGCCCGTCCAGCGAAACAACAGACTGATGCCAAACCAGCTTTCCAGCCAATAACCAAAGACACCCTGCCGACCAAACAGAAGCAGCAGTAGCCAGCCGGTGACCACCGGTGGCACCACCAACGGCAAATGCACCAGTGCATCAAGCATCAGTTTGCCAGGAAAACGATAGCGCGCGAGCAACCATGCCAAGGCAAAAGCTATCGGCAGCATCGCGAAGACCGCTGTCAGACTGACCCGGAGCGAAAGCCCGATGATCGCCCATTCTTCAGCACTGATCGATGACAATAGCATGTAGTCACCGATTCACTTCGGCAAGATTGCGCATTCGCCGATCAATGGCGATGGTCACCAAAATTGTCCTTTAGCGTACTCCACGTAACGCCGTGCCCTTTTGCATTGTCCATCGTGGTGCCCGGCCTCTGTCTGGCCGGATAATCTGCGCAGGCGCCCGCAACAGCCGATCAACCGCGTTGCTGACGAGCATCTGCAGCCCTTCCTCGCTCAGAAGCCCTCCGCGAATGAGGCAGCGATCGACCAGAACTCGCCGAAACGCTGAATAGAGCGTCATGTCCGGCTGGCGCGGCGCCGACCAAAAATCATCAAGGCTCGACTGATGCACCACTCCTGGCACCTTGTAGACTGCGTGCCCCAGAACCACGACAGGCTTGCCGGCATTGAGCGCCAGCGTGCCTACAGTGCTGTTCACCGTCACTACGCCCAACGACTTGCCCACCACTTCGGCAATGTCCCAATCGGCCAGATAGACGACACGGTCCTTTACGCCATAATGAGCGGCCAGCCGGCGAGTCAGTCGGTCCCAGGCGACAAGACCGGGGTCCAGCGGATGGCGTTTCACCACAAGAGAGACATGATCAGGCGCATGCTGCGCAAAGCTCTTGATAGCGAAACGCAGCGCAGCGCGCATGTTACCGAATGGCGAATGAACGCGAATCTGATAATCGGAGTTGAGTTGCAACGGGAGCGCGAAATAGGGCTTATCCTTGACCGTATCCCACGCCTTGAAAGACCGGCGCCCGTCACCGCGACGCATGACCAGCTTGCGACACCAGGCGACCGATTCCATCAGGAAACTATGCGGTCGGTGGGTTCGGTAGAATGGGAAATAGGGCCGCATGAATGCAGCGGCCAGACCATTGCGCATCGTGTTGCGCGCACGGGCATTGAAGGTCGAGGGCACGGGCGGCAGATTATCGATATAGTCCGGCAAGCCCCGGACCTGGTCTAGATACCATTGTGGGTCCAGCGGCAGAGTCGAATTGCCGTTAACGCCATCGTCCTGCAATGTCAGGAAATCGGGGCGAATATACCCTTCCTCCACGACATGAACATGCAAGTTGCGCAGCCGTGCCATGCCATGTGCCGAGGTATGGTAGGGACGGCAATCACCATAGAGAATCAGGTCCGTAACGCCATGATTGACGATAAAATCGTCAAAGAAGAGCGGCCAGTTACGAAATGTTCCACGATAATCGGTGGCATCTCCTGGCCAATCGACCTTGTCGCCACCATTGATGTTGATCCGCAGAGCGGAATGCCCGCGCTTGCGCAACGCATACGCAAGCATCGAGAAATAGGGACCATGCGGCCCCTGCAGGAACAAGAATATTTTCGACGTTGGTTCAGCCATGAAGGAACTCAGCGGACAATGTCATAAATCTTCGTAGCTTCCCCTGTAGCGCGCGCAGCCGAATGAGCCATGTCATCGGCGGCGTCGATCCACTGGCCATGCGGTCCACCATCAGTTCGGGGCCACAGGGCAAGCGCGTCACCGGATCGAGATAGCGAGGATAGAGAATGAGTGCGCCCGCGACAAGCTGATCCACATCCAGCAAACGCCCTCTTCGGGATGACGGCTTGGCCAGGTCGCGGGTCAGCCCCCAGCCGGCATAGAAGGGCATGCCATGCACCGTGACAGAGCGACCGCGCATCAGCGCCTCGAAGCCTGTCAGCGAGGAAAGCACATGGACTTCGTCTACCCGCTGCACCAGTTCCATCAATGGTGCCCCGCTGTCGATCGCGTCGGCATGTTCCAGCACGACCGCATCGCTCAGATGGCCCTTGCGATGTCCGGCCTGGACGTCGGGATGGGGGCGGTAAACGATCCAGGCGTCCGGCTCCGCCTTGCGCACGCGGGCCAGGAAATCCAGATTGCCGCCAACGCCCGCGCCGCCCAGCTGGACGGACATGTCGTCATCGACCTGTCCCACGGCCAGGACGGTCCGCCGGTCGGCCGGCAGATCGATCATCTGCCCAGCCTCCAGTCCATATTTGGTAACGCCCGCCGCGCAGACCCGATTGCGCAAGCGGCGCGCTCGGTCGACCAGGGCAGGCGTAAATATCTGGGTTGCGAGCAATGTCTCCAGATCGCTGGGCCTTCGGGCATTATAATAGATGCCGCTGCGATCAATCACCACGGACCCGGGCGGATGCAAGCCTGCCCCCAATCCGCGCGATCGCAGGAAACCATCTTCCACCCGCGCGATCGAAACGCCCTTGGCCGCTGCCTCGCTAACCGTATCGGACGGCACACGGGACGGCCAGATCGCCAGCGCCGCGCCACGCTGACGCGCCCGAGCCAAGCCTCGGGCAGCTGACAGGAAGGGCGGGCTATCAAGCCCATCCCAGAGAAAATGCCGGATCGCCTCCCGTTTCCAGAAGGCCATGCCGCTGGCAGCGGCGATACCACGATTGCCGTCGATATGGCGGCGCCAGTCGGCCAGTTGCGCAACGACATGCGCGGCATCGACCGGCGTACCGGTAAAACAATCCCGATAGATCGCCGCCGCCAGCCTGTCCCGTGCTGCCGCGCGCAATCGCTCCGGCGCAAACCGATCACCATTCGCGCCAAAGACCGCCACGCCGAGCAGGCCCCCGATGATCGCCAGATCATCGTCCGGCTGGGCATAGATGGCACGCGCCTGCGCCACCAATGTCCATGGGTCGCAACCGAACGGCAGAAAATGACCGATCTTTGCGCTGACGGCCGCACCACCCCGTCGCGCCAGCGGCAGGATGCCAATCTGTCCAGCGACCAGACCGACACAGGCCTCTGCGGGAATCGCGATCCCGGCCCGCGCCACGACCTGCACACCCCGTGGCCGATGCCCCCAGAAATCGCCCCCGACACGCGCAGCCACAATCATGTCGAACAATGTGTCGGGAATAGCCGCGACCGACGCGCCGGCTACCGGATGGCTGATCGCCGCCACATCCGGATCAATGCCCGGAAAGGGGGGAGAACGCAGGAATGGCATCATGGTCACGGAGCGTCGCGCTCCACCTGAGACATAGGTCCCATTCGCCTTTTCCACCAACCCCCGGTCACATATCCCCCTGATCCGGCACGCGGTCATCTTCTCGACCGGATCAGTCATGATCGCCGGGCGATGACAGGTCAAGGAACAGTCGCTGTCACATCTTCCAATAGCTGCGCCACTATGTCGAAATAGTCACGCCAGGTCGGCGCATGCCATCCGCCGATCCGTGCAAGTTGCGCCGCCCGCTGTGGCGAATCCGCTGCGGCATAGGCGTGGATCATCCGCATCCAGCCCATGCCATCGAGCGGATCGATATAATCGGGCGCATCCCCGCCCACCTCGCGATGGGCTGAAATGTCACTGCAGATCACCGGGACGCCAGCGCACAGCGCTTCGACCACCGGCATGCCGAACCCTTCGGCAAAGGACGGCATCAGCATCGCCCGCGCGCCCGCGACCAGATCCTGCATCTGGTTGTCGGGCAGTTCGCCCGCCTCGACCACATGGCCGCGCAGCGCCTCGCCCCGCTCCAGCATGTCGATCACATTCTCATTTTCCCAGCCGCGCCGGCCAATCAGCACCAGCATCGGCGCCGCATCGCCCAGTTCGTCCACCATCCGCCGCCAGATATTGAGCAGCAGCAGATGATTCTTCCGCGGCTCGATAGTCGACAGATAGACGAAATAGGGCCGCTCAGGGAGCGTCGTGCCGGAACCGCCAAACACATCGGGCGGATCGGCGCCGAAATGGGCGACGCATGTCTGGCGATCGGCCAGGCCGTTCGACAGATGCGGTTCCAGCGCGTCCAGCGTCGCCTGGCTGTTGCCGATAATGCCGGTTGCATAAAGGTCGATGCTGCGCAGCCGGCGACGATGCTCGTCCGCGCCCTGCGGCCGGGCGAACTCGGGATGGCTCAGCGGAATGACGTCATGCACCAGCGTGACGAACTTCGCGCCCTCCGCCCGCAAAATCGCCCCTACCTGCGCCGCATCGTCCAGATGATGGGGCGACGCCTGCAGATAGATGCGCGGCCCCTTGGCCTTGGGCACCGGGCGCGGGCGCGTCGCGAACATGTGGCGGATCACCGCCGCCCGCTCCTTGCGCTCGTCGGGCGAATCCACATTGCGCCATTTCGCCGCGGTGAAGGCCAGGAACTGGCGCACGGCAGCGTGATTCAAGCGCCCATAATAGCCGCCCGCCGGATGAACGGCGGCAAAGGCCAACCGATCGGGCATCCGCTCCAGCAATTCGCGGGCATAGACATATTCGACCCGGTCGATGCCGGTCGGCGTCGGGTGGAATGCACGCGAGAGCAGGCGCGAGATGTCGAGGATCACCTCGGCCCCGCCCCGGTCGCCGGTCAGATAGCTGTTGGCCGGCTTGGACCGCAGCGCCAGCCGCGCGCCCGGCGCCTTGAAGGGTTTGAGTGCCACGTCAGAACTGCGCGCGAATCTCTTCGGCCAGCGCCGCCAGCGCATCCTTGTCCGCCTGCGCGCCGGCGCCATGGGCGGCAAAGCCCTTGGGGTCGCCTTCCCAGCGCGGCAGGATATGGACGTGCAGGTGGAAGATCGTCTGGCCCGCCGGCGCGCCGTTATACTGGGCGATCTGGATGCCGTCGGGGTTCAGCGCCTTGCGGATGGCGGTGGCGACCTTCTTGGTGGTCGCCATCACCTCACCCAGCGCCTCATCCTCCATTTCCAGCAGGTTGCGCGCCTTGGACCATTTGGAAATGACCAGCGCATGGCCCCGCGTCTGCGGCATGATGTCGAGGAAGGCGAAGGTCTTCTCGTCCTCGTACAGCTTGGTCGACGGGATCTTGCCCTGCAGGATCAGGGCAAAGATATTGGCTTCGTCATAGGTGCCGTCGAGGCTCATGAAACGCCCTTAGCTGATATAATGGGCGGTCGTCTTAGCAGCGACTTCTTCGGCGGTCACGCCCGGCGCCAGTTCAACCAGCTTGAACGGGCTGTCATGGTCGGGACGCTGGAACACGCACAGGTCCGTGACGATCATGTCGACCACATTCTTGCCGGTCAGCGGCAGGGTGCAGGCCGGGATGAACTTGGGATCGCCATTTTTGGACGTATGCTCCATCACCACGATGATCTTCTTGACGCCCGCGACCAGGTCCATCGCGCCGCCCATGCCCTTGATCATCTTGCCGGGGATCATCCAGTTGGCGATGTCGCCATTCTCGGCCACTTCCATCGCGCCAAGGACGGTCAGGTCGATATGCCCGCCGCGGATCATCGCGAAACTGTCGGACGAACTGAAATAGGCCGATTGCGGCAGCTCGCTGATCGTCTGCTTGCCGGCATTGATCAGGTCCGCATCCTCATCCCCCTCATAGGGGAAGGGACCGATGCCCAGCATGCCATTTTCCGACTGCAGCGTCACCTCGACGCCGTCGGGAATATGGTTCGCCACCAGCGTCGGGATGCCGATGCCCAGATTCACATAGAAGCCGTCCTCCAGCTCCTTCGCCGCACGCGCGGCCATCTCGTCACGGGTCCAGGCCATCACTCACTCTCCTTCGCAGGCTCGGCGTTCAGCCTCGCGCGTTCCTCATCAAGCCCCTGCCAGATACGGCGCAAGGCCTCTTCCTCGGACATTTGCGCTGTCTGGGCGTAAGCCTTGGCAGCCGTATGCACGCTTTCCACCAACAGCGAACCCAGCAACTCCGGCCGCCACTTGTCGGGGAAGCCGATTAACACGCGCGACCGCCCCTCTTCAGGACTTATCCAAAAGCGGGCCAGTTCGAACGCGTCCTTTTCCGGCGCCAAATTACCCTTTAGCGACAGCGCGCCCGGATGCTCTGCCACCCGAAAGCCGATCATGGCTTCGAGCCTCCCGGCGCCCACCTCTTGTCGGCAGGAAAAACATCGTCGAAGCCGCCCTTGAGGCCGCTGCCATAAACGGGGTTGGGCAGGACGAACCAGCCCGCGCCCCAGAGTTTTGCGATTGCCGGGCCTTGCGTCGCGGCGCGCCGCGCCGGCACGCTCTGCCCGACATTGAACAGGTCCGTGAAATCGCCGAGCTGGTCGCCGCCCAGTGCAATCACGCAATAGCTGCGCGAAATCGTCCAGCGCCGGCCATCCTTGCGCGATCCCATGGCATCGTCGCCGGCCAGATACAGCGTCTGGCCATGCACCGCCTCGCCCAGCCCCGCCGCCTTGATCGCGCGTGCGGTCGCGTCGGCATTGGCGGCCGAGCGGTTGGTGTTGAAGATCACGGTGACACCCATCGCCCGCAGCGCGCTGAGGCCGCTGTCCGCGCCCGGCACCGGCCCGACCGCGCCTTCGCCGGTCTTTTCCCACGCATCCCAGTCGGCGGCGTCATAGCCCTTGCCGGTCTTCGCATCATGATATTCGAAGCCGGTGTTCAGCATCACCGTCTCGTCGACGTCGAACACGGCGGCGAACGGCCGGTTGCCGCACGGCACATATTTTGGCGCATCCAGGCTCGCGCCTTCGGCCAGCACGACAGAATCGGCCGGCCGTGCCTTCACGACGGCAGCGGCATGAGCGACCAAAGCGGTCCAGGCCTGGCGCGACAGCGCCGCCGCCTCGCCCGAACCATAAAGATATTGCATGCCCGCCGGCGGCACCGCCGGTCCGGTCGGCGTCACGGGCGCCGGCCCCGTCGCGCTTGTCGTCGCGGTGGTCGTCGCACAGGCCGCCAGCGGCGCCAGCAACAGCGCCGGCGCAAGCCGCATCATCGTCGCCATCAGGCCGCGTCCCTCTGGCGCACGGTGCGGAACTCGATCTTCTTGTCGTAGGGCGCGCCGACGATCATCCGCTTGACGTAGATGCCGGGCAGATGGATCGCATCGGGGTCCAGGCTGCCGACCGGCACCACTTCCTCCACCTCGGCGATGCAGATCTTCGCCGCGGTCGCCATCGGCGCGTTGAAATTGCGCGCGGTCTTGCGGAAGATCAGGTTGCCGCTCTCGTCCGCCTTCCAGCCCTTGATGATCGCGACATCGGCAAAGATGCCGCGCTCCAATATATAGTCCTGACCGTCGAAATTCTTCACTTCCTTGCCCTCGGCCACCGCCGTGCCGACGCCGGTCTTGGTGTAGAAGCCGGGAATGCACGCCCCACCCGCGCGGCAGCGCTCGGCCAGCGTCCCCTGGGGGCAGAATTCCACCTCCAGCTCGCCCGCCAGATATTGCCGCTCGAACTCCTTGTTCTCGCCGACATAGGAGGAGATCATCTTCTTGACCTGGCGCGTGCGCAGCAGCTTGCCCAGCCCCTCGCCGTCGATGCCCGCATTGTTGCTGGCGATGGTCAGGTCCTTGACCCCCGAATCGCGGATCGCGTCGATCAGCCGTTCGGGGATGCCGCACAGGCCAAAGCCGCCCGCGCACAGATGCATGCCGTCGAACAGCAGCCCCTCCAGCGCAGCGGCGGCATCGGGGTAGAGCTTCTTGGCCATCGGCATCCATCCTTTGTACGATTTCAGCGCAGACTAGGCAGGCAAACCGATCAATACCAATGATTTGTTTTTTCGGTTAAACCCAAACAATGTCTATCAATCGCATCGCCTTCTACCATCTCGAAACCCTGCTCTGGATTGCGCGGCTGGGCACATTCGCGGCGGCGGCGGCGCGCCTCAACACCACCCAGCCAGCCATTTCCGCGCGGGTGCGCGAGCTGGAAAGCCATCTGGGCACCGCGCTCTTCCGGCGCGAGGGGCGGACGATGGCCCTCACTCCGGCGGGGCGCGAACTGGTGCGGGAAAGCGAACCGCTTTGGGCCCGGTTCCAGGGTGTGCTGATGGGGTGCAGCGACATATCCGGCGCGACCGGCATCATCCGCATCGGCGCGGGCGAGATTGCGGCGGCCAGCTGCCTGCCCGGCTTCGTTGCCCAGCTTGGCCGCGACCTGCCCCATGTCAGCCTGGAGGTCGACATCGCGCTCACCGCCGACCTCATCCAGCAGCTCGCCTCGGGCCATGCCGACCTCGCCTTCGCCGCCGGCCGCATCGCCCATCCGATGCTGCGCACCGCGCCGATCGGCAGCGTCGATCTGCTCTGGCTCGCCAGCCCCGCAACCGTCGCGACGATGGCAGACGTGCGCCCGCCGATCTGGTCGCTCACCAACCTCTCGCCACTCTACCGCATCATGAAGGACGCGATTGCCGCGTCAGACCTGGCCGACTGTCCGCTCAACCTGTGCAACAATGTCCGCACCATGATCGACATCGTGCTGGAAGGCGGCGGCATCGGCATCTTCCCCCGGCCGATGGCCCGCCAGCAACTGGCCGCAGGGCGCCTGGTCCCGGTGCCCAACGCCCCGCTCATGCCCCCGGTCGACTTCCACGTCGCCGTCCGCGCCGCCGAAGCCGACCCGCTGGTGCTCACCATCTTCGACCGGGCCAGCCGGCTGGAGTTGCGGGGTGAGGAATGAAGAACGAGGGATGGGGTCGCGGTCAACCTGATCGGTCAAATAATGGGCTTCCGCCCCTCCCTCACAACGTCATGCTGAACTTGTTTCAGCATCCATCCAGCCCAATAGTCCATTGGCCTGCTGGGACAAATGGACCCTGAAACAAGTTCAGGGTGACGATGCTGTTAGCGACAGATTCCGCCCCTCAACCGCGCTGTCCTACACGCATTTCTTCTGATTTATTCTGAGAGATGGAACATCCGCCCCCAAGCAACCGGCCATGCGCCGCCCAGCCGTCGCTTCACTGTCGCCTGCGTGTCGCGTCACTGTCGCGTCGAACGCGCGCGATCGTGACCCGATTGTCGCGCGACTGTCGCTTCGCTGTCGCGTCGCGGGCGCGTTCCTGGCGCATTGGCCCGGAATCACCCCCACGACACTGTGAACTTCGACTGTCGCGTCGAATCCCGCGCCGCGACGCCCTGGAATCAGATCAGGCCGGCAAGCGGGCTCGACGGGTCGGCATACATGCGCTTGCCCATGCGGCCGGCGCGATAGGCCATGCGGCCGGCCTCGACACCCGCCTTCATCGCCGCCGCCATCAGCACCGGGTCCTTCGCCTCGGCAATGGCGGTGTTCATCAGCACGCCGGTGCAGCCCAGCTCCATCGCCTGCGCCGCTTCCGACGCGGTGCCCACGCCCGCATCGACCAGCACGGGCAGCTTGGTGCCTTCCACGATCAGGCGGATCGTCACCTTGTTCTGGATGCCCAGACCCGACCCGATCGGCGCGCCCAGCGGCATGATCGCGACCGCGCCGGCATCCTCCAGCCGCTTGGCCGCGATCGGATCATCGACGCAATAGACCATCGGCTTGAAGCCTTCCTTGGCCAGCACCTCGGTCGCGCGCAGCGTTTCGACCATGTCCGGGTAGAGCGTCCGCGCCTCGCCCAGCACTTCCAGCTTCACCAGCTCCCAGCCGCCCGCCTCGCGCGCCAGGCGCAGGGTGCGGATCGCCTCCTCGCCGGTAAAGCAGCCCGCCGTGTTGGGCAGATAGGTGACCTTCTTGGGATCGATATAGTCGGTCAGCATCGGGGCGTTGGGATCCGACACGTTGACGCGGCGCACCGCCACGGTGACGATCTCTGCGCCCGACGCGACCAACGCGGCGGCATTCTGCTCGAAATTCTTGTATTTGCCGGTGCCCACGATCAGACGCGAGCGGAAGGTCTTGCCCGCCACCGTCCAGCTATCGTCATCCACCGGGGACACATCGCCGCCACCCACAAAATGGACGATCTCCAGCTCGTCGCCGTCTTCGACCTTCACATCGGCCAGGGTCGAGCGCGGCACCACTTCCAAATTGCGCTCCACCGCCACCTTCTCCGGCGCGAAACCCAGCTCGCTCGCCAGCTCGGCCAGGGTCAGGCCGTCGCGGATGCGGCGATGCTCGCCATTGATATGGATGGAGATGGTGCCGTCGATGCTCACTACATTATCCCGTTCGTGGCTGGAAACGTGTCTCGACTTGGCGCGACACGAAGGGCTAAAGATCAGCGCGCATATAGGGGCGGCGACGCCGCGCCCGCAACAGACAAGTCTCGACCGACTGGGGGATCGCCATGGCGGACACACGCAAAATCTATGTTCTCAACGGCCCGAACCTCAACATGCTCGGCACCCGCGAACCGGAAATCTACGGTTATGACACGCTGGACGACATTGCCGAGCGGATGGAGGATGCCGCCCACCGCGCCCATGTCGAAATCGACTTCCGCCAGTCCAATCACGAAGGCCATCTGGTCGACTGGGTGCAGGAGGCGCATCGCGAGGGCGCCCATGCCATCATCATGAATCCCGGCGCCTATACCCACACATCGATCGCGCTGCATGATGCGATCAAGGGCATCACCGTGCCGGTGATCGAGATCCACCTGTCCAACCCGCACGCGCGCGAAGCCTTCCGCCACAAATCCTATGTCGGCATGGCCGCTAAGGGCACGATCGCGGGCTTTGGCGCGATGTCCTACATGCTGGCGCTCGAAGCTGCTCTGGAACTGTAGAACGCACAAAAGTTGCGCTTTGGCGCAAATGAGCATAGGCGCTGGCCGCCAGAACGCATTTTGAAAGACGACAAGGGTCAAGCATGAACGACAAGCATGACAAGGGCGCGATGCAGGTGGACGTCACCCTGGTGCGCGAACTGGCAGCTTTGCTGGACGACACCAACCTGACCGAGATCGAGGTCGAGGACGGCGATCGCAAGATTCGCGTGGCGCGCAAGATCGGTGGCGGCGCCCCCATCTTCGCAGCGCCCGCTGCCGTAGCGGCACCCGTCGCTGCCCCGGCTGCGGCACCGGCCGCTGCCCCCGCCGCGGCGGCCGAGCCTGCCCTGCCCGCCGGCAATGTGGTGAAGTCGCCGATCGTCGGCACCGCCTATCTTTCGGCCGAGCCGGGCGCCGCGCCCTTCGCGCGCGTCGGTGCGCAGGTGAAGGCCGGTGAAACCGTGCTGATTGTCGAGGCCATGAAGGTGATGAACGCGATTACCGCGCCCGTGGCCGGCACCGTCAAGGCCGTGCTGGTCGATAACGGCCAGCCGGTCGAATATGACCAGCCGCTGATCGTCATTGAATAAGGCCGCGATCCCATGGCCATCGAAAAACTGCTGATCGCCAACCGGGGCGAAATCGCGCTGCGCATCCACCGCGCCTGCCATGAAATGGGCATCAAGACGGTGGCGGTCCATTCGACCGCCGACGCCGACGCCATGCATGTGCGCCTCGCCGACGAGGCGATCTGCATCGGGCCGCCCGCCGCCAAGGACAGCTATCTCAACATCGCCGCGATCATCTCTGCGGCAGAGATCAGCGGCGCCGACGCGATCCATCCGGGCTATGGCTTCCTCAGCGAAAACGCCAAGTTCGCCGAGATCGTCGAGGCTCATGGTCTCGCCTTTGTCGGTCCCAAGCCCGAACATATCCGCACCATGGGCGACAAGATCGAGGCGAAGCGTACCGCTGGCGCGCTCGGCCTGCCGCTGGTGCCGGGTTCGGACGGCGCGGTCAGCGATGTCGAGGAAGCGCGCGCGATTGCCGATGCTGCCGGCTATCCGGTGATCATCAAGGCCGCGTCCGGCGGCGGCGGTCGCGGCATGAAGGTCTGCACCTCGCCCGACCAGCTCGAAACGCTGATGCAGCAGGCCGGGTCGGAAGCGAAGGCCGCGTTCGGCGACGCCACCGTCTATATCGAGAAATATCTCGGCAATCCGCGCCACATCGAAATCCAGGTGTTCGGCGACGGCAATGGCAATGCCATCCACCTCGGCGAACGCGACTGCTCATTGCAGCGCCGTCACCAGAAGGTGCTGGAAGAAGCCCCCTCGCCCGTCCTGAGCCAGGCCGAGCGTGAACGGATCGGCGGCATCTGTGCCAAGGCAATGGCCGATATGGGCTATCGCGGCGCGGGCACGATCGAGTTCCTGTGGGAAAATGGTGAATTCTACTTCATCGAGATGAACACTCGCCTGCAGGTGGAGCATCCGGTGACCGAGATGATCACCGGCCTCGACCTGGTGCGCGAACAGATCCGCGTTGCCGAAGGCAAGCCGCTGTCGGTGAACCAGGAAGATATCCGCTTCACCGGCCATGCGATCGAATGCCGCATCAACGCGGAAGATCCCAGGACCTTCGCGCCGTCGCCGGGCACCGTCACCAGCTATCATGTTCCGGGCGGCATGCATGTCCGCGTCGATAGCGGCCTGTATCAGGGCTATAAGGTGCCGCCTTACTACGACTCCATGATCGGCAAGCTGATCGTCTATGGTCGCACCCGCGAGGGCGCGATCATGCGTCTGCGCCGCGCGCTGGAGGAATATGTGATCGAAGGGATGAAGACCACCATCCCGCTGCATCAGGCGTTGCTGAAGGATCCCGAATTCCTCAACGGCGACTATACGATCAAGTGGCTGGAAGAATGGCTTGCCCGTGAGGATGCTCAGTGAAAGCCACCATCTGGCACAATCCCAAATGCGGCACGTCGCGCAAGACGCTGGCGATCCTTGAGGAAACGCCCGGCGTCGAGGTGGAGGTGGTCGAATATCTCAAGACCCCCTTCACCCGCGACAAGCTGGTCCAGCTGTTCGCCGACGCCGGGATGACCCCGGCCGAAGCGATCCGCAAGATGGGCACCGATGCCGAGGAACGCGGTCTGCCCGACATGACGGCGGGTGCGATCCTGGACGAGATGGCGGCCAATCCGGCCTATGTGAACCGCCCCTTCGTCGAAACCGAAAAGGGCGTGCGCTTCTGCCGCCCCCAGGACAAGGTTCTGGAAATCCTCTGAATATCAGCGGCTTGTCACGCCCATGTAACAAGCGGCTGATTTGAGCCCTTGCTTTGACGGGGGGAAGCCGTAGCTTCCTCTCCCATGGCAAAGGATCCGGCATTGGCGACCATCGCCGTCTACAGCCTCAAGGGGGGCGTTGGCAAAACCACCTTTTCGGTCAACCTCGCCTGGGCGTCGGCGAGCATATCGAAACGACGCACCCTGCTCTGGGATCTCGACCCGCAGGCGGCGTCGAGCTGGCTCCTCTCCACCGATCTTGAAAGCCGCGATGCGGCTCAGGCCATCTTCAGCAAGGATGTCGAGGTCCGCAAGCTGATCCAGCCCACCACCGTGCCGGGCCTGGACCTGATCGCCGCCGACACCTCGCTGCGCAGCCTTGACCATCTGTTCCGCGAGATGGACAAGAAGAAGCGGCTAGCCAAGCTGATCGACAGCCTGGGCAAGGATTATGACCGCATCATCCTCGATTGCCCGCCGGGCCTCACCGAAACCAGCGAGCAGGTGCTGCGCGCCGCCGACCTGATCGTCATCCCGGTCATCCCCTCGCCCCTGTCGCAGCGCGCGATGGGCGAGGTGGCGCGCTATCTGGTGCAGCGCGGCGGCAATCATGCGCCGATCCTGCCGGTCTATTCGATGGTCGACCGCCGTCGCAGCCTGCACCGCAAAGCACTGGAAGAGCAGCCCGGCTGGGGCGCGATCCCGATGGCCAGCACGATCGAGCAGATGACGGTCCGTCGCAAGCCGCTGGGCGCCTTCGCCCCTGCCTCGCCCCCGGCCCAGGCCTTCGGCGCGCTATGGACGATGGTCGAACGGCAGGTTCAGCAGGGCTGAAGCCCTGCCTCAGCCTACGGCGCAGGCCTGCGCCGGCGGATCGGGGAACAGGCGCGCCGCATCCTGCGGCAGCATCGGACGGCCATAATAATAGCCCTGCACCTTCTTGCAGCCCAGCCGGCGCACCATGTCCAGTTCGGTCGCGGTTTCCACCCCTTCCGCCGTGGTCGACATGCCCAGGCTTTCCGCCAGCGTCACCACCGCCCGGATGATCGCCAGATTCTCCGGTGTGTTATGCGCCGCGCCGACGACGAAGCTGCGGTCGATCTTGATCGTGTTGAAACGGGTGCGGCTGAGATAGCCGAGCGAGGAATAGCCGGTGCCGAAATCGTCGAGCGACAATTGTATGCCCATCGCCTGCAACTGATCCAGTACGCGCAGCGCGCCGTCATCCTCATGCATGAACACGCTTTCGGTGACCTCCAGCTCCAGCCGCCGCGCATCGAGCCCGCTCTGGGCCAGCGCATTGATCACCGCGGAGATGAAGTTGGATTGGTGCAGTTGCTCCGCCGACACGTTGACGGCAACCCTTATATGCGCGGGCCAGCGCATCGCCTCGCGGCAGGCGGTGCGCAGCACCCATTCGCCGATCGGCCCGATCAGCCGAGCCTCTTCGGCCACCGGCACGAATTTCGACGGCGGGATCGGCCCCAGTTCGGGATGGGTCCAGCGCGCCAGCGCCTCGAACCCGGTGATCACGCCGGACGTCGCATCCACCACCGGCTGATAGAGAAGATGGAGTTGATCCTTCTCCAGCGCCTCGCGCAGTGCCTGTTCCAGCCGCTGCCGTTCCTCGGCCTTGGCATGCAGTTGCGGCTCATAGGGGCAATGGACGCCGCCTCCTTCGTCCTTGGCGCGATAGAGCGCCAGATCAGCGCTGCGGATAATCGATTCGGACTGATGCCCGTCGATCGGCGAGACGGCCGAGCCGACCGACGCCCCGACATGCAGCACATGCTGATCGATCTGATAGGGGGCCGACAGCGCGTCGATGATCGCGATCGACAGGCGCGCTACCGCCCGGTCATCGTCGATCCGCGCAATCACCACGCCAAATTCGTCGCCACCGATGCGCCCGCAAAAACCGACACCGCCACAGACATGGCGCAGGCGCTGCGCCACCTGGCTGAGCAGCTGGTCGCCGACCTGATGGCCCAGGCTGTCATTGATCGCCTTGAACCGGTCGAGATCGAGCATCAGGAACGCGCAGCCGGGCCGGCGATTGCCGGTGTCGGCCATCGCCTGGTCCAGCGCATCGCGCAGATGGGCGCGGTTGGGCAGGCCGGTGAGCGTGTCGAACCGCGCCAGCTGGGCGATCTTGTCGGCCGATTCCCGCTGGACGGTGATGTCCGACCCGACACCGCGAAAGCCCTGGAAATTGCCATTGTCATCATAGCGGGGCGAGGCCGACAGTTCGAGCCAGCGCGTGCGCCCCTGCACATCGACGGGCAACGCCAGATTGCTGAAGCTCTCCCGCCGCTTGAGATGATCCGCCAGGCTATGCAGGCTGGAGGCGAAGCGGCCGCTTTCCCATCCGGCGCCAGCCAGAACCTGGACCAGCGGCGCCCCTTCCAGCGCCTGCGGCGTCATGCCGACGCTTTCGGCGAAACGCTGGGATACGCCGCTGATCCGGCGCAGCGCATCGGTCTGCCACAGCCAGTCGGACGCGCCCTGCTCATATTCGCGCAGCAACAGGCTGACGACTTCGGTCTGCTCGGCCAGTTGGACCGTGGTGCTGTGCTGGCGTGCGAAGGTGCGGGCATAGATGAGGCAGCCGACCAGCAGCGACAGTGCATAGCTGGTGGCGAGCGCCCGCAGCGGCAACAGGGTTTCGCCGTCGAACATCGCCGACAGGCCGACGATGCAGGGCACCAGGAAAGCGATCGCGGCCAGCGGCGTCGCCGCATAGCTGATCGCGCCGCACACCATGATGCAGCTGATGAGGGTCCAGAGCGCCACCAGATGCTCGGCCCCCTCTCCCCTCGAAAAAAGCGTCATGCAGGCCGCCCAGACCAGACCGTGCAGCAGACCGGTCAGGGCATGACGGCGCAGGTCGCGCGCCTGCGGCAAGCCGCCGGCGCCGATCTTCCGGCGATGGATCAACAGGGCACTGACGGCGACGGCACCGATCAGCGCGACGCTCCAGCCGATCATGACGGTCGCCGAAACATGGCTGCCGAACACGCGCCAGAGGAACAGCAGGCCGAAAACGTTCATCGCCAGACGCAGCAGCGCGACGCTGTCTGCCGACTGCAACTGGGCAGTCAGGACGCGCATATCGGCTTCATCGACGAGGCGTGCGAGCCCCATCATCGCCCTTAGCGAGCCCCGTCCCTGTCGGTCGGTTTCGGATTGCCCTTGCTCGATACCCACATGCCCGGCCTAGCAGGCAATGGTTATCAATCGGTATGCGTCGCCCGATCAGGCAGCGATATCGTAAGGACGGATCTCGCCGGTCAGATAGAGGTTGCGTGCCTTGGACCGGCTGAGCTTGCCGGAACTTGTGCGCGGCAGGGTGCGCGGCGGCACCAGTTCGACGACGCAGTTCATGCCGGTGATGGCGCGAACCCGCTCGCGAATCTGGTCGCGCAGGCGCGAACGCTCCTCATTGTCGGAGGTGCGGCAATGGACCAGCACCGCCGGCGCTTCCTCGCCGCCCGGCGTGGTGATCGCGAAGGCAGCAATGTCGCCCTGCTTGAAGCCCGGCAACTGCTCCACCGCCCATTCGATATCCTGGGGCCAGTGATTCTTGCCGTTGATGATGATCATGTCCTTGGCGCGGCCGACAATGTAGAGATAGCCATCGGACAGATAGCCCATGTCGCCCGTGTCCAGCCAGCCATCCGCCATGCAGGCCTCGGTCGCTTCGGGATCGCGGAAATAGCCGACCATCAGCGAGGGGCCGGTGGTCCAGACCTTGCCGATCTGGCGCTCGTTCATCAGGCCGCCATCCTCGTCGCGGATCTCGACGATCATGTCCTTGGCGGGCTTGCCGCAATTGACGATCGAGCGGAAACGCTGCGGACGGCCTTCCGGTGCGGCACCGCCCGACAGGTCGGTTTCCTCGACCAGTTCGACGATGATGCCTTCGCCCGGCGGCATGATGGTGACCGCCAGGGTCGCTTCGGCCAGGCCATAGCTCGGCAGGAACGCCTTGGGGCTGAAGCCGGCATCGCCAAACGCATCGACAAAGCTCTGCATCACGTCGGGGCGAATCATGTCGGCACCGTTGCCGGCCAGGCGCCAGCGCGACAGGTCGAAACGGTCGGCTGCCTTGGTCTGGCTCGACATGCGACGCGCGCAGATGTCGTAGCCGAAGGTCGGCGAATAGCTGATCGAGGTGCCTTCATTGCGGCTGATCAGGTCCAGCCAGGCCAACGGACGGCGGGCGAAATCCTCGGTCTTCATATAGTCGGTCGACACCTGATTGGCGACGACCGACAGGAAGCAGCCGACCAGGCCCATGTCATGATACCAGGGCAGCCAGCTGATGCAGCGATCGCTTTCCTGCACTTCCATGCCATGGCTATGCGCCGACAGGTTGGACAGCAGCGCATGGTGCGTCACCGCGACGCCATGGGGGAAGCGGGTCGAACCACTCGAATATTGCAGATAGGCGATTTCCTCGCCCTTGGCCTGCGGCAGGTCGCAGGGGACCGCCTCGCGGGCGATGAAATCCTCGAAGGCGATGCTCTCGACCGACTTCTGCCGACCGGATTCGCCCGCCATGTCCTCCAGTTCCTTGGGGAAGAGGAACAGCATCGGGTCACAGCTCGACAGCTGGACATTGAGCTGGTCGATATAGCTTTCCTTGCCGCCAAAGCTGGTCGGCAACGGCAGCGGCACCGGCCAGGCGCCGGCATAGACGATGCCGAAGAACAGCATGGCGAAGTCGGCGCCGGTTTCGGCGACCAGAGCGACGCGGTCTTCCGGCTTCACGCCATGAGCAATCAGGCGATGGGCACAGGCGATCGCGTCCTCGCGCAGTTCGCTGAACGGATAGGGCCGCGCCAGATTGCCGCGCGCATCATGGAAATTGAGACCGCGCTTGCCCTGCGCCGCATAATCCAACGCTTCGCCCAACGTCTCGAAATCGGAGAAGCGGCGCGGAAGAACATCGTTGGTCGGCGTAGGTGCCATCATAATCTGCGAACCCGTCATATTGGTGTCACCCAATGTCATATCTGTCATATTCCGGCGGCCGCTATCAGTTTTGACGTCGACTTGCACCGGATAGTTTCAATCCAGCCTGTGCTTCTAGACCATAAGGCGCGGTAAAATTCCGGCCCGACTGTGGCATAAAGATGGCGCTTAGCGCATGATGGCGCACAATGCACGACCGGTCATGACCAGCAAACGCCCGCCCCCCCCCCTGGACGAAGACGCCTTGCGCGAATTGGCGCTGCGCTATGTCGGCCGGTTCGCGACCAGCCGCGGCAAGCTGCTCGCCTATCTTGCGCGCAAATTGCGCGAGCGCGGATGGGGCGGGGAAGCGCCGGCCGATCCCGAAGCGCTGGTCGCCCGCTTCGCGGAACTTGGCTATGTCGACGACAGCGGCTTTGCCCTGATGAAGAGCGCGGCGCTCGGTCGGCGCGGCTACGGCGCCCGCCGCATCACCGAAACGCTGCGCGCCGCCGGCATAGAGGAGGCCGATCGTGGCGCGGCCGATGCCCAGGCACAGGCTGATCGCTGGGCGGCTGCCGACCGATTCGCCCGACGCAAGCGGATCGGCCCCTATGCAATGCAGGCGCCCGATCCCAAGGGACGGGAAAAGGCGATCGCCGCCTTCCTGCGCGCCGGCCATGATTATGCCCTGGCCCGGCGCTGGGTCGATGCAGCACCCGGCGACTTCCCCGAAGCGGAGGATTGAGGGTTAATTCTCTCCCGCACCTCCCCGAAACCCGCTAGGCAGGATCGCATGATCCTTACCCGACTGCTTTTCGCCGCCGCCCTGCCCGCGCTGCTCCTGGCCTGCTCTGCCAAGCCCGATGCCGGCGCCGACGCCGCAAATGACAGCGGCAATGTCCAGGCCGCCGCGCCGCAGGGCGCGCTGCTCCCCCTCGTCATCCACACGGCGAAGGGGGTACATCGCTTCGACGTGGAAGTCGCCCGGACCGAGGCGGAGCAGGAACAGGGGCTGATGTTCCGCAAGGCGCTGGATGCCGACAAGGGCATGCTGTTCCCGATGGAGCCGCCGCGCACCGCCAGCTTCTGGATGAAGAACACGATCATCCCGCTCGACATGCTGTTCATTCATACCGACGGCACGATCGCCTTCATCGGCGCCAATGTCGCCCCCTATTCGCGCGAGCCGGTGTCCGCCGGCGTGCCGGTGGTGGCGGTGCTGGAACTGCGCGGCGGCCGCGCCGCGGAACTGGGCATCAAGGAAGGCGACCGCCTATCCTGGGGCAAATGCGCAACAACCGACGGCAAGAGCGCGATCGACCTCAATTTCTGCCCGACAACCGCCCGTTAGGGCCATATCGTCCTTGCCCACGTCAATCCCAACGGCTAAGCGCATCGGCCATGGGTATCCTGGCAAACATCTTCACCTGGTGGAATGGCGCCACCTTCGGCACCTGGCTCTTTACGGCTCGCAAGGGCACGAAAGTGGGCGAGGACCATCAGGGCAATGTCTATTATGAAGGCGGCGTCGATCCGAACGGCCTGACGCGCCGCTGGGTGATGTATAACGGCGCCAATGATTCGAGCCGCGTGCCGGCCGAATGGCATGGCTGGCTGCACCACTCGATCGAGGGCACGCCCGAGAGCTTCCTGCCGCCGCCGCGCATCTGGGAAAAGGAATTCACCCCCAACGCGACCGGCACCGCCAACGCCTATCGTCCCTCGGGCGCGCTCGAAAAGGGCGGCCAGCGCCAGAAGGCGACCGGCGATTACGAGGCATGGAGCCCCGACGCGGCATGATTCGGCGTCCGGCGGGGGGATTCCCGCCGATCCTGCTTGGCGCGCCGCTTCTGGGGTGCGCGCTGCTGGCGGCCTGCGGTCGCAATGATGCGCCAGAAGCGAATCAGAGCGGCCCGGTGAAGATCGAGGGCCAGCCTATCCGCAACGCGGACGAGGCCAGCCTGTCCGGTACGCCGATGGCCGAGCGCACCGCCGTCATAGGCCTGCTCAACAAGCGCAACGGCCTGACCCGCGACCTGACGATGAAGCCCGGCGAGGCGCTGCGCGTCGGCGACGCCATCGTCCGCCTGCAGGCGTGCGAGACCACGGCCCCCTGGGAAAATGTGCAGGAAACCGGCGCCTTCGTGCAGTTGGACGTGCGCAGCAGTTCCGACGGCAAGTGGCGCCGCAATTTTTCCGGCTGGCTGTTCCGCGAACGGCCCGACCGCAATGTCGTCCAGCACCCGGTCTATGACGTCTGGGTCAAGAGCTGCACGATGGAATGGCCCGAAAGCGGTCCTGCCACGGTCAAGCTGGGCGACAAGGGCAAGGTGCCTGCCGCCGCATCGCCGGCCAGCGGCGCAAACGCCAGTTCGGCCGCCGCGCCCGAACCGGCCGACAGCACCGCGTCGCCCGTTCCCAGCGGCACGTCGCCGACGGCAACGCCCAACAACTGAAGATAGTCGCGCTGGCTGATTTCCTGCGCGCCCATGCTGCGCAGATGATCGGTCATGAACTGGCAGTCGAGCAGGCTGAAGCCGCCAAAGCGCATCCGCGCCACCAGCCAGGCCAGCGCCACCTTTGACGCGTCGGTGCGACGCGACACCATGGACTCGCCGAAAAAGGCACCACCCAGCGCCACGCCATAGAGGCCGCCGACCAGTTCATCCCCGTCCCAGCATTCGATCGAATGGGCAAAACCCAGTTCGTGGAGATGGCGATAGGCGCGCTCGATCGGGCCATTGATCCAGGTCGACGGACGATCGGGCGCGGCTTGCGCACATAGGGCGACGATGCCGGCAAAGGCGCGGTTGGCGGTGACGCGAAACCTGTCCTGCCGGATCGTCTTTGACAGCGAACGTGACAGGTGAAGGCCATGGAGCGGCAGGATCGCCCGCCTTTTGGGCTCGACCCAATAGACATCGTCGGCCTGCCGGTCATCGGACATCGGGAACACGCCGATGGCATAGGCCTGCAGCAGCAACAGCGGATCGATCGTCATCGATTCAAGGGTCTAACCAATGTCGTACCCGCCCGCCAGCCGCGATTGACTTGATCCGTCGCCCCCCTAGTCTCCCGCGCCATGATATCCCTCCGCCTCGCAGCCCTGCCGCTGCTCCTCGCCACCGTCGCCCTCCCCTTCGCCGCCTCGGCCGCGCCCGCATCCGATCCCTATGCCGCGCGAATCGCCAAGGTGCTGAAGGCCACCCCGCTGATCGACGGCCATAATGACTGGCCCGAAGCGATGGCCGGCAAGGCCGGGGACGCCCGCTGGACCATGCCGCTCGACCGGCTCGATCCCAGCCAATATCATACCGACATCACCCGCCTGCGTGCCGGGCAGATGGGCGGGCAATTCTGGTCCGTCTGGGTGTCGGCCGACCTGCCCGAACTGCAGCAGGTGAAGGACACGGTCGAGCAGATCGAACTGGTCCACAGCCTCGCCCGCCGCTACCCGCAGGACTTCACCCTCGCCACCACCGCTGCCGAGGTCCGTGCCGCGCACAAGGCCGGACGGATCGCGTCGATGATCGGGGTCGAAGGCGGCGGCCAGATCGACGGCAGCCTGGCCGTGCTGCGCGCCTATCATGACCTTGGCGCCGGCTATCTGACGCTGACCCACAGCCGGACCATCGCCTGGGCCGACAGCGCCACCGACAATCCGCAGCATGACGGCCTCACCCCGTTCGGCGAGGCGGTGGTGCATGAACTCAACCGCCTGGGCATGCTGGTCGACCTCGCCCATGTCAGCGAAGGCGTGATGCTGGACGCACTGAAGATCAGCAAGGCACCAGTCATCTTCTCCCATTCCAGCGCGCGGGCGCTGTGCAACACACCGCGCAACGTGTCCGACGCGATCCTGCAGCAGGTCGCGGCCAATGGCGGCGTGGTCATGGTCAATTTCGCGCCGCAATATGTGTCGGAGGCCCGCCGGGTCTGGAGCGCGGCGCGCAGCGCGGAAATGGCCCGCTATAACGCCCCGCCCTTTGGCGGCCTTTATATCGGTGATCCCGAGGGCGCGAAGAAGGCGCTGGCGGAATGGGAAAAGGCCAATCCCGAACCGGTCGTCACCCTGTCGATGGTGGCCGACCATATCGACCATATCGCCAAGGTCGCGGGCGTCGACCATGTTGGCATCGGCAGCGATTTCGACGGCGTGGGATCGCTGCCCCAAGGGCTGGGCAGCGTCGCCACCTATCCCGCGCTGCTGGCCGAACTGATGCGCCGCGGCTGGAGCGATGCCGACATCGCCAAGCTGGCCGGCGAGAATGTGCTGCGTGTCATGGCGGCGGCCGAGAAGGTTGCCGACGGGATGAAAGGCGAGCCGATCGGCAATGGCACCGTCGCCTCATTGGACGATGCCAAAGCTGCAGCAAAAGAGTAGAGCCTGATTCACGCCATCGCTGGAAGCGCGAAGCGCTTCCACCTCAAACGATCAGGCTCTAACTGACCGCCGGCTCCAGCAACCGGATCGTGCCCGCGTCCGCATCGATTTCGGCGCGGGCGCCGACCGGCAGGCTGAACTGGTTGGCGACATGGCCGAACAGCGCGCCCTGGAAAGCGGGGATGCCGAGCGGCGCCAGATGCTGCTGCAGCACTTCCGACAAAGTGAAGCCGCCATAGGACACGCCGGTGGCCGTGCAGCTGGTGCATTGGCCGAAGACGAATCCGGCAAGCTTCGGCAATATGCCCGCCAGCGACAATTGGGTCAGCATCCGGTCGATGCGATATTCCGCCTCGTTCGTTTCCTCCACGAACAGGATCGCGCCGGTGAAATCGGGCAGCCAGGGCGTGCCCATCAGCGCCGTCAGCACCGTGAGATTGCCGCCCAGCAGCCGGCCGCTCGCCTTTCCGCCACCAAAGGTGCGGATGCGGCCGCTGCGCGGCACCAGCCGATCCTCCGCCCCCACCGGATTGACATAGGTCGGCGTCGCCCCGTCGAACGCCACCGCACGGAAGCTGTCCCAGCTGAGCTTGCCCCAGCCGCTGGCGGCATTGGGGCCGTGGATGGTGGTGAAGCCGGCGCGGGCCGCAAAGGCCAGGTGCAGCGCCGTGATGTCGGAAAAGCCGGTCAACAGCTTGGGATTGGCGCGAATCGTCTTGAAGTCGAGATAGGGCAGCATGCGCGCGCAGCCCCAGCCGCCGCGCACCGCGAACACCGCCTTCACCTCCGGATCGGCATACATGGCGTTGACGTCGGCGGCGCGGTCGGCATCCTTGCCCGCCAGATAGCCATAGCGCTCGACCAGATGCGGCGCGGCCTTGGGCTTCAGCCCCATCGCCCGGATCGTATCCATGACCAGGTCCAGGTCGAAGGCGTCATCGGTGAAGCCCGCCGGCTCGACCAGGCCGACCACATCCCCTTCGCGCAAGCGCGGCGGCCGGATCAGCCCGGCGGGCGCCGCTGCCGAAACCGAGGGCACGCCCGCCGCGACCACAGCACCACTTATTCCGGCCAGCAACCCACGACGATCCATCATGCAAAAACGCTCCCATCCTTGTGGCGATAGACCCCACCGGACAGGTGCAGATCGATATCGGGATAATGGCAATCACTGACAGACGGACGGCCAAAGGCAAGGAAGACGCAGTCCTCATCGCTTTCGTTAAGCAGATGATGGCCATCCGCCACACCCTTGGGAAAGGCCGCCATGTCGCCCGGTGCCATCGGCGTACGCCCGCCCTCCTCGACCAGCACCGCCTCGCCCGACAGCATGACGACAAATTCGTCCTCGCCCTGATGCCAATGGCGTTGCGATGAGGCTGCGCCGGGTTTCAGCACGACATGGCTGACACCGAAATCGGCGAGCCCCGTCGCGATCCCGAGCCGGCGATAGTAGCGACCGGCGACCGTCAGCGCATGATCGCCCGGATAGCCGGTGGCATTGCTCTGGGGAATGGCGGCGAGATCGATCTTCGGCATGGCCCCTCTCCTCTGCGCTGGTCAAGAAAGACGGCTTTCGCTAACGCTGCCCCATGACCAAGACCAGCACCAATCACGACGCCCTGGCCCTGGCCGAGCGCCTGCTCGCCTGCCCCTCCGTCACCCCGGCCGTCGGCGATGTGTTCGCCGAGTTGGAAGCGATGCTGGTCCCGCTGGGCTTCACCGTAGACCGTTTCGTCAGCGGCGTCGCGCCCGACGGCCCGGTCGAAAATCTGCTCGCCTGGCGCACCACCGGTGCCGGACCGCATTTCGCCTTTGCCGGCCATCTCGATGTCGTCCCGCCCGGCCATGGCTGGGCCAGCGATCCCTTCACCCCGGTGGTGCGCGGCGACCTGCTCTACGGCCGCGGCGCGGTCGACATGAAGGGCGCGATCGCCGCCTTCGTCGCGGCGCTGCACGAACTGCCCGACGGCCTGCCTGGCACGATCAGCCTGATCATCACCGGCGACGAGGAAGGCCCGGCCACCTATGGCACGCTGGCGCTGATGGACCGGATGGTCGCCCATGGGCTGCACCCCGACATGTGCCTGGTCGGCGAACCCACCTCCTCGGCCCGGCTGGGCGACGTGGTGAAGATCGGCCGGCGCGGCTCGGTCAACATGTGGATCAAGATGGCGGGCACGCAGGGCCATGTCGCCTATCCGCACCTGGCCGACAATCCGATCCCGGCGCTGGTCCGCATCCTGGCCAAGATCGACGCGGAGGTGCTGGACACGGGCACCGACTGGTTCCAGCCCAGCAATATCGAGATCACCGACCTGGAAGTCGGCAACCCCGCGCATAATGTCATCCCGGCTGCGGCCACGGCGCGCATCTCGATCCGCTTCAACGACCAGCATAGCGGCGCGTCGCTGATCGAGCGGATCAGCGCGATCGCGGCGAGCGAGGGCGGCACGGTGGACGCCAAGATCAGCGGCGAGCCCTTCCTGACGCAGCCGGGCACGCTCTCCACCTTGATCAGCGATGCGATCCGCGACGTGACGGGCCTCGACACCGAATTGTCGACCACCGGCGGCACGTCGGATGCACGCTTCCTCTCGCGCCTCTGCCCGGTCGCCGAATTCGGCCTCAACAATGCGACGATGCACAAGCTGGACGAGGCCGTCGCGGTCGCCGACCTGCACGACCTGACCCGCATCTATCAGCTGATCACGGAACGGGCGCTGCGGGGCTAGATTAACCGTCTGCCTGGAAGCAATTCGTCCAGAGCGGGCGCCCAAGCCCGGCATGACCGGTGAGAATGATCACATCTTGAACAGGGAGCAGTTGCCCTCTGCTCCGCGATCATTCCTCTTCGGGATATCCGCATCCGCATTTCGCAGGCTCCCGCCAATCGGCCGTAAGTTCCTCGACCTTTGCGATCTGCGTGGAGCAGGACGGGCACCAGACCCCGAATTCATCAACATAAGACCAGCTAGTATCGGGCCAGCAGCCTTTTCTGATTCATCAAATTTCTCCGTGGCGCACCGTTTGGAGCGATCCACGAAGAGACACCAGTTAAAGAACGGTAATGCGGTTACATGACAGCCCGCCAGTTGGCCTTAGTCCATGAAAGCGGGCTTACACCTCATCGTACGCCTGCATCGCTGACGACGTGGCATCTTTGACAACAATAATATCTCACACAATAGTCATAAATAAATATACCGAATAATTGTATAAATCTTCTCAAACATTTTCCGCTATATCTCTTTCAGTCCGTATCGCGCCGGATCTATCTATGATGCGGGTTACGCCCATGTCGGCGGTGACATTGCCGACGGTGCGGAAAATGTCCGGCACGGTTTCGACAGCCAGCAGCAGCGGCAGCGCCTCGACCGGGACGCCCATGGCGAGGCAGATGGGACCGGTGGTGGTAAAAAAGGTGATCTGGCTCGGCAGGCCGACGGCCGCCAGACTGACGATCGCGGCGACCACAACGCCGAGCATGATCTGCACCGGGCCGAGCGCTACCCCGTTCATCGCCGCCACATAGAGGGCAACGCCGAGATTGGCCGGCGGGCTGGTGATACGGAACAGCGAGATGGCGAGCGGCAGGACGATCGACCGGGTGCTTTCGCGTATTTCGAGCGGCCCGTCGCTGGCCGCAATCATCGCCGGCAACGAGGCGATCGAGCTTTGCGTCGAAAAGGCGATGATCTGCGCCGGCAAGGCCGCACGGGCAAAACGACCGGGCGCGATCCGGCCCAGCAGGATCACCAACGGATAGACCAGCGCCGTCACGGCCAGGCAAATGAGGACGATGAAGGCGATATAGTGGAGCAGCGCCCCGGCGGTGGCGAGGCCTGAGCGGCTACCGGCCACCAGTGCCAGGGCGAACACCCCGATCGGGGCGAGCCACAACACCCAGCCGACGACGATCAGCAGCGTATCGACCAGCGCCGCGAGGAAGCCCGTCAGCGCGGCGCGCCGCTCCTCCGCCACGCGCGTCACGGCAAAACCGAAGACGAGGGCGAAGAGCACGACGGCGACCACCTGTCCCTCGGCCGCACTGCGGATCGGGTTGGCCGGGATGAAACCCAGCAACCATTCGGCGGACGGGCGAACGCCGGGCACCTCGCTGGCCGGCCCCGCCCCGGTGAGCGCCCCCACAGCGCCAGCCGGCACTGGCCAGAATTGCAGCAGCAACGGCCCCAGCAGTGCCGCGACAGCCGCCGAGGCCGTGAGCAGCAGCGCAAACAGGATCAGCGTTCGGGTCGCCGTGCCGCTGGTCCGCGCCGTGCTGGCCGCGGAGGCAACGCCTGTGACGAGCAGCGCAAAGATCAGCGGAATGAGCGGCATCTGGAGCCCGTTGAGCCAGGCCTTGCCGACCGGCTGGGCGATATCGACGATGCGCGCATCCAGCGCGCCGCCAAATTCCGACAGGGCAATGCCGCACGCCAGCCCTGCGACCAGCGCGATCATGATCCTGACCTTCAACGACATGTGCATTCCCCCTGACGCGTGACGGCATCGCTTCCCTGCCGATCAGCCTAAAAGCTTGCAGGCAAAAAGAAAGCCCGGCGATCGCAGGGACCGCCGGGCAATTTTGGTCTGGCTGGGAGCCGACCGTATCTTGACTGCTCAGCCCTTCTTTTCGGGCGGCAGGGTGATCTTCACATCCTCGCCATTCTGGCCGGGGAAATTGGTGAACATCGCGTCGATCAGATTGGGCACCAGATAGGTCAGCTTGTTCGACAGCGACTGGGCGCTGGCCTTGCCCTCGAACAGGCGCAGATTGTCGGCCGCACGATCGATCTTCATGCTGAGGTCGCTGGTATAGACGGTGTAGCTCGACACGTCGTTGAAGCCGGCACCGCCGAACAGCCAGGGATCATAGAAGCCATAGCCCCAGGGACGACCCCAACGGCCATAGCCCCAGCCGCCGCCGAAATAGGGGCTCGGGCCGAAACCACCGGTCGAGCGCACACGCTCGCGACCATTGTCGACATCATAGGCGACACGCACGATGAGGTCGGCCTTGGCCGGATCGCCAGCGGCGACATAGCCGGTCTGGGTCAGGCGTTGCCCGACCATCTGGGCATAATGGGAAAATTCGAGCCCACCGGCGAGCTTGGGATCGTCGGCGACGATCGTGTAGCTCTGCCCTGCGGGTGCGGGGAGCTGCTGGAAACGGGCGACGTCCGCCTTGAACGACGTGGCGCAGCCGGACAGGGCCACCAACGCCAGCGCGGGCGCTGCGAAAAGGCCGATCTTGCTGAAAGCTTTCATTTTTTCGCGTCCTGAATCAGGCGGATGCCTGTTAGTCTTCTTGCGCCCTGCTCTAGCAAAACGCAACTGAACATCGTTTGAACGCACCAACCCGTCGATTGGACGCAAGCCATGTCCGGTCAATGAAGGGACGGAGCGGCGGCGCCCATTCCGTATGCCTGCCACAGGGAACGGACTCTTTCCCCGCCCCCTGTGGCATCAGGGCATCACTCAGCGCATCAGGCCCATGGCGTCATAGGCCGCGCGCAAGGTCGGTTCGGCCGCTGCCGCCGCCTTGGCCGCGCCCTTGTCGAGGATCGCGTCGAGCGCGGCATCGTCGGTGCGCAGTTCCACGAAACGCTCGCGCATCGGCCGCAGCGTTTCAACCAGCAATTCGCCCAGCGCCGGCTTGAACGCGCCGAAGCCCTTGCCCGCGAACTGGGCACAGACCGCGTCAGGCGTGCTGTTCGACAGGGTGGCGTAGATGCCGATCAGGTTGGTCGCTTCCGGACGACCGGCCAGACCTTCCGCCGTTTCGGGCAGCGGTTCGGGATCGGTCTTGGCCTTCTTCACCTTGGTCATGATCGCATCATCCTCGTCGGTGAGGTTGATGCGGCTCAGGTCCGAAGGATCGGACTTGGACATTTTCGCCGTGCCGTCGCGCAGCGACATGATGCGCGCCGATTCCTTGGGGATGATCGGGGCGGGCAGGGTGAAGACATCGACGCCGAAATCGGTGTTGAACTTGGTGGCAATGTCGCGCGACAGTTCCAGATGCTGCTTCTGGTCCTCGCCCACGGGGACATGAGTCGCCTGATAGAGCAGGATGTCGGCCGCCTGCAGCACCGGATAGACGAACAGGCCGACCGACGCGCCCTCGCGGTCCTTGCCCGCCTTGTCCTTGAACTGGGTCATGCGGTTGAGCCAGCCAATCCGCGCGGTGCCATTCAGGAGCCAGGCGAGTTCGGCATGGGCCGGCACGCGCGCCTGGTTGAAGAGGACCGAGCGATCGGGATCGATGCCCGATGCGACCAGGGCGGCGGCCATGTCGCGTACGTTGCGGATGCGCTGCTCGCGCCCTTCATGCACGGTGATCGAGTGCATGTCGGCGAGGAAGAAGAAGCACTGGCTGCCTTCGTCCATCTCGTCCTGCATCTTCACCCAGTTGCGGATCGCGCCAAGGTAGTTGCCAAGGTGCAGATTGCCGGTGGGCTGGATGCCGGAAAGGACGCGCATTACTCTAATCCATTCTGTTGATTATGGGGTGCCTCGCCGCCGCATCAGCGCCTTGAGGTCGGATAGGCGATAGGCGCCGGTGACGAAGCATGCCAGCCCGTACAGCGCGACGCCCGCGCCGACAAGCAGGGCAAGCCCGATATAGCGGCTGACCATCGTGCCCGAGAGCATCGAATCGAGCAGATCCTCGCCCGCCCAGAGCGCCAGCCCCATCACCACGGCCGCCACGGCGAGGCGTGGAATGCGGCGGCGCAACTGCGGATCGGCGGTGAAATGGCCACGCGCGACCAGCGCGCGATAAAGCATCGCGACATTGACGGTCGAGGAGAGCGCGGTGGCGAGCGGCGGCCCGATATGACCGAGCGTCGGGATCATCGCGAGATTGCCGACGATATTGATGGCGATCGACAGCATCGCATAGCGCACCGGCGTCTTCGTATCGCCGCGCGCATAATAGCCCGGCGTCAGCACCTTCACGAGCACATAGCTGGGCAGGCCGATCGAGAAGGCGGAGAGTGCCCAGCCGCAGCGCATCGCATCCTCGGCGCTGAAGCGGCCATATTGGAAAAGGCCGCGCACGATCGGTTCGGCCACAGTGATGAAGGCGACGGTCGCCGGCAGGGTCAGGAACAGGGCGAGTTCGATGCCCCGGTTCTGCGTCTCCATCGCCGCCTGATCCTCGCCCTTCGACAGCATGCGCGAAATGGTGGGCAGGAGAATGGTGCCAAGGCCGATGCCGATCAGGCCGAGCGGCAACTGATTCAACCGGTCGGCATAATAGATATAGGTGATCGAGCCCGAGGCGAGCAGCCAGCCCGACAGCGCCGTGGAGATCAAGAGGTTGATCTGCGACGCGCCGGCGCCGGCAGCGGCCGGCACGATCAGGCGCAGCAGCTCGCGCACATCGGCGTCGAGGCGCGGACGCTTCAATTTCATCGAGACGCCGGCCCGCTTGCAGGCCCAGATCAGCCAGAGCAGTTGCAGCGCGCCGCCGACCGTGACCGACATGGCCTGCACTCGCGCGGTCTCATATTCGTCGGCGCCGTGGAAGAACCACAGGCCCGCGATCATCGCGACGTTAAGCAGGATCGGCGCGGCCGCATTGACCCAGAATTTGTCGAGCGAGTTCAAGATGCCGCCCAGCAAAGAAGCCAGACTGATCAACGCAAGATAGGGAATGGTGATGCGCGACAGAGTGACGGCGAAGGCGAACTGGTCCGGCGTCGGATTCTGGCGCGAGAAGCCGCCCGACAGCGCCCAGGTGATCGGCCAGGCGGCCGCCAGCAGGACGATCGTAAAGAGAATGAGGACCGGCAGCAGCACGGCCAGCGCCCGCTCGGCGAAATGATAGCCATCGGCCATGCCGCCCGGTCCGGCTGCCTTCTTGTTGAACAACGGGATGAAGGCGGCGGAGAAGGCGCCCTCGGCAAAGAGCGCGCGAAACATGTTGGGCAGGCGGAAGGCGACGCCGTTGAAGGCGTCCGACGCGAAGCCGGCGCCGACATAACGAGCCGCGAGCGAATCGCGCACCAGCGCCAGCACCCGGCTGGCGAGCGTCAGCCCGCCGACCGAGCCAAGGGCCTTCACCAGTTTCATGGCAAGCTCCGTTCGGGCTGAGCGAAGTCGAAGCCCTGCCCTGAGCGTAGCGAAGGGGCTTCGCTACGCTCAGCCGCGCCCTTCGACAGGCTCAGGGCGAACGGATGGGTATTCATGATGCAATCAGGCGTGGCCGGCGGGTTCGCCTGCGGTCTGCTGCATCTGTTCGGCCTGCTGCAGGTAGAGCGCACCGAAATCGATCGGATCGAGCAGTAGCGGCGGGAAGCCGCCGTCGCGGATCGCGTCGGCCAGCACGCGGCGCGCGAAGGGGAAGACGAGGCGCGGCGCTTCGGCCAGCATGAAGGGCTGGATCTGGTCCTCGGGCACGTTGCGCATGCCGAACAGCGCGGCATAGACGAGTTCGACGGCAAAGGCGGTGCCCTGCGGCGCGACGGCCTTCACTTCGATCTTCAGGGCGATTTCCAGCACTTCGTCACCGACGCGGTCGGCACCGATGTTGAACTGGACGTCGATCTGGGGCTGGTCCTGCCACTGGTAAACGGCCGGGGCGTTCGGATTTTCGAACGACAGATCCTTCACATATTGGCTGATCAGCGCAATCTGCGGCGCGGTGTCGGCGCCATTGCCGGTCACGTTGGTCTGGATGGTGTCGGCTTCGTCGGCCATTGTCCTCAAATCCTTGCTGATCGTTCGTTGCTCGAAGGGCCGGAACGGCCCGCGATATCGATCCGCGCGCTTAGCAGTGGCGAAAGATCAGGGCAATGCCGCCCGACAGGAAGCAACGTCGGCCAATTGCTGCGCATTACAGGGCAAGCCGATATTTGAAGTATCGTGCAAACATGCCTATGTTGATGGAACATCATCCCGAACAAAGGGTATTTGCCTCCGTGTACGTGATCGTCATCCTCGCCATGATTGCCGGCTTCCTGGCACTGCGGCTCTATTCCGTTCTTGGAAAGCGGACGGGCCATGAGCAGGAGCCTGCGCTGCGTCCGGCGGAGGAACGCGCCAAGGTGGGCGGATTACAGCCCCGCCCGATGCCGGAAGCGACGGGCGATTCGGTTCGTCTGGCCGAAGGCCTCATTACCCCGACTGGCGAAGCAGGCGTCCGTGCGCTGATCAGTGCCGATCGCAGCTTCGACGTGCCCCAATTCGTCGAGGGCGCCAAGAGCGCCTACAAGATGGTGCTGGAAGCCTTCTGGCGCGGTGATCGCGACGAACTGGCCTGGCTGTGCGATGCCGAAGTGCTCGGCTCCTTCGAGGAAGCGATCGCGGCGCGCGAAGCGGAGGGCCATGTGCTCGACAATCGCCTGGTGCGGATCGAGAAGGCGCAGATCGTCGATGCCAGCGTCAATGGCCGTATCGCCGAAGTCTCGCTGCGGTTCGAGGCGGACATCGCTGCCGTCACCCGCGACAAGGACGGCAATGTCATCGCCGGGTCGCTGACCGACGCGGTCGGCACCAATGATATCTGGACCTTCACCCGCGACATCCGCAGCGCGGATCCCAACTGGAAGCTCAGCGAAACCGACGAGGCGGCGTGAGCCTGCGTCATTCGGGGGGAGCGCTGCTTGCGGCGCTGATGCTGTCCGCCTGCGCGGGCGGCGTGATTCCGCCATCGGCCAGCGGCCCTGCGCCAAGCCGGCCAAGCGGTGGCGGCGAAGGTGCGACCCGGCCGGTTCCGGCCACGCCCCGCCCCACCCTGCCGCCGAAATTGCCGACCGTATCGCCAGGCGACCTGTCCACGGACCAGGCCAATGCCGCTGGTCTGGGCGTTACGCCCGGCCCCGACATTGCCAGCCTGATCCCGTCCGGTGAGCGCGCCCGCGCCGCCCTGCAGGCCTTTCGCATTTCCTGTCCGACGCTGATGAAGCGCACCGACCAGAGCGGGCTGACGCGCGGATCGGACTGGAACAGCGCCTGCAGCGCGGCGTCGAGCTGGCCCGAAGCCACCGCGGCCGAGTTTTTCTCCCGCTATTTCGAGGCGGTGCAGGTGGGCGAGGGCAAGGCCTTCGTCACCGGCTATTATGAGCCGGAAATCGCCGGATCGCGCACCCGCCAGCCCGGCTATCAGGTGCCGATCTATCGCCGCCCGGCGGAACTGATCGACGTCAACCTTGGCCTGTTCAGCGAAAGCCTGAAGGGCCGCACCATTCGCGGCAAGGTGCAGGGCAGCAATTTCGTGCCGTTCGACGAGCGATCGCAGATCGTCGACGGATCGCTCGCCGGCCGCGGGCTGGAACTGGCCTGGGCGGCGGACCCGGTCGAATTCTTCTTCCTGCAGGTCCAGGGCAGCGGCCGGCTGACCCTGCCCGACGGCGGGGTGATGCGCATCGGCTATGACGGGCAGAATGGGCGCGACTATACCGGCATCGGCAAGCTGATGAAGGATCGCGGCCTGATCCAGGCCGGGTCGATGCAGGACATCATGCAATATCTGCGCGCCCACCCCGCCGAGGGCGCGGCGATCATGAACGAGAATAAGAGCTTCGTCTTCTTCCGTGAATTGACCGGCGCAGGACCGATCGGCGCGCTGGGCGTACCGGTGACGGCCGAGGCGACGGTGGCGGCCGACCCCAAATATATTCCGCTGGGCGCCCCCGTCCTGCTGTCGCTTGATAGGGCCGAACCCAATGGCATCTGGATCGCCCAGGATACCGGCGGCGCGATCAAGGGGGCCAACCGGTTCGACAGTTTCTGGGGCGCGGGCGACCGCGCGCGCGGCATTGCCGGCGGCATGTCAGCCCGTGGCAGTGCCTTGATATTGCTGCCGATCGGGTCCGCCGCACGGCTGGCGCGCCCGTGATCGCGCGCCATGCGACGCCGGACCCTATCTTCTGAAGAGCAGGCGCTCTGGGGCGCATTGACGCGCTCGGTCCGGCCGCTGCGGCCGGGGCTGATCCGTCCGCCCCTGCCGGTTGTCGCCCCGGCGCCGATCCCGGAAAAAAGGTTAACGCCGCAGCCTGCCAAGGCGGTGCCGATCACGCCCGCCCGCACGCCGGCAGCCGTGCTCGACACTGGCTGGGAAAAACGAATCCGTAGCGGCAACATCGCCCCCGACATGTCGATCGACCTGCACGGCCATAATCTGGCCGGCGCCCATGTCAGGCTTAATCAGGCGCTTGCGGCGGCGCTGGCCCGTGATGTGCGGGTGCTGCTGGTCGTGACCGGCAAGCCGCCAAAAGCCAGCAGCCACGGGGATTCGAGCCGGCGCGGCGCGATCCGGGGCGAGATCGGTCACTGGCTGGAGACCAGCCCCTATGCCGATCGCATCGCCAGCGTGCGCATCGCCCATCCCCGCCATGGCGGCGACGGCGCCATCTACCTGATCCTGCGCCGCAAAAAATGACGCAATTTGCGCAGCCACTGACCTTTTCTTAACCACTGTCCTTCATATCCGCCTGATCCAGCAGCACCGATTATCGGGGGCTTTGAGCAGGCAGGGAGGCACATGCAGGGCGTGACAGTGAAAAGCCGCGCTGCTGCCTTTGCCTGTGCGGCCGGCGCGCTCGTCTTCATCCTGTCGCTGCTATTGGGCCATGGCGCGGCCGACGATCTGGTCGATGTCGGCCGATCCCTGATCATCGCGATCCTGTGCGGCACGATGAGTTGGGCGTCGGCCCAGCGCACCATCGCCGCTACTGCAAGCGCCATCGATACTGCGACGGAGCGGCTGCTGGCCGCTGCCCATGGCGATCTTCATTCCCATGTCCCCGCCGAGATCGGGTTGGAGTTGCCCGACCTGTCGATGGCGATGGAAAGCCTGTTCAGCCAGGTCCGCACCAATCTGGATCATGTCCAGACATTGGCGCTGTTCGACCAGGTGACCGGCCTTGCCAACCGCACCAGCTTCTGCCGGCAGGTCGAACGCCTGCTCGTCGAACGCAGCGGCATGGGACCGGCCGCCTTGTTCTTCATCGACCTGGACGGCTTCAAGGCGGTCAACGATACGCTGGGCCATGCGGCCGGCGACCAATTGCTGGCGCGGGTGGCGGGCCGCCTGCGCGAAGTGGTGATGGCGCAGGTCAGCGCGGGTCTGGGCGACGCCGTGATCGGCCGCCTGGCCGGCGACGAGTTCACCATGTTTTTCCCTACCCTGCCCAACCGCGATGCGGCTTCACGCATCGCGCGTGCCATCCAGTTCGCGCTGGGCGAACGATTCGAACTGGGCAGCCAGCATGTCGATCTGGGCGCGTCGATCGGCATCGCCTGCTACCCCGACCATGGCGACAGCCTGTCCGCGCTGCTGCGATCGGCCGACATCGCCATGTATCATGCCAAGCATGAAGGGCGGGGCCGCGCCGAGATGTTCACCGCCGAACTGGCACTGGAGGCGGCGGACCGCGCCGAACTGGAACGCGACCTGCTGCTGGGGCTGGAACGTGACGAATTTTTGCTGGAATTTCAGCCGCAGATCGAAATGAGCCATGGCGGCGTGGCGCAGGCGGTCACGGCCGAGGCGCTGGTGCGCTGGGTCCATCCCGAACGCGCGCTGATCATGCCCGGCGCGTTCGTGCCGGTTGCGGAAGAAAGCGGCATGATCGTCGCGCTGGGCGACTGGGTCATGAGCCGGGTATGCGAGACCGCTGCGCGCTGGGCGCGATCAGGCGTGCATCAGCGAATCGCGATCAATATTTCGACTCGCGAACTGGCGCAGGCCGATTTCTTCCTGCGCCTGCGCCATGCCATGGCGACGCACCAGACCCCGCCGCCCATGCTGGAGCTGGAGATCACCGAATCGCTGGCGATGGACATGGACGAACGCGTGCTGGGACAGCTCAGCGCGCTGCGACAGGATGGCGTGCGAATCGCCATCGACGATTTCGGCACCGGCTATTCCAACCTGGCCCGGCTGCGTGAATTGCCGGTCGACCGGGTGAAGATAGACCGCAGCCTGGTGCGCGACATCGCGACCTCCGCAGAGGCGCGGACGATCTGCAGCGCGGTCGTCGGCCTGATTCAGGGCCTTGGCATGGAAGTGGTGATCGAAGGGGTCGAGACGCAAGCGCAGATGGACATGCTGCGCGTTATCGGCTGCACCCTGTTCCAAGGCTATCATCTCGCCCGGCCGATGGGCGAGGCGCAATATCTAGATCGATATGCCGCCGCGCCCACCGTCGAACCGACGGAACGACGCAGCCTCTAAGCCGGACGATTCAGGGCAGGCGACGGGCCGACAGGATCTTCACCACCGGCTCCAGCATCTGCCCCTTCATCACGCCATTGCCGGCGGTGGGCGATTTCGGACCGACCTGGATGGCCTTCACGATATCCAGCCCCTCGACCACATGCGCGAAGACGGCAAAGCCCTGATTGTCGCCGGCCGATTCGGGATGCGCGTCCATCGCCGGCATCTTACCCAGCACGATGAAGAAATCCCCGGTCGCGCTGCCCGGTGCATAGCGCGCCATCGACAGCGCACCGTCATCATGGGTGAGGCCCGTCTGACTGGTCGGCTCATGCTTGATCGGCGGCAGGACGCGCTTGGGATCATTCTGTGTCCCGCCCTGGATGAAGCCATAGTCCGGGCCGCCGACGGCACGATAGAAGACGGTGCCGTCGAACCGTTTCTGATCGACATAGCGCAGGAAATTGCCGGCCGTGACCGGCGCCTTGTCGGGATGCAGCGCCACCACGATGCGCCCGGCACTCGTATCGAGCGCTACCCGCACATCGCTTGACGCGGCAGGCGGCGAAACCGGGGTTGGAGACTGGGCCAGCAGCGAGCCGGAGGCCAGCGCGGCGAGGAGGAACAGGGCCAGGGTGCGGATCATGGCATCAAGCCTAGTCCAACCACCCTGCCCTGTCAGCCCATGGAGTCAGCCATGGTTGGGGCTGCTATCAGCCTTCCAGCTGGCGCATCAGGGCGCGGACGTCGGCGTCCATGTCCGGATGGCTTTCACGCAGCTTCTCGATCGTGCGCACCGCGTGAATCACCGTGCTATGATCGCGACCGCCAAAGGTGCGGCCGATTTCCGGCAGCGAGCGCGGCGTCATCTTCTTCGAGATATACATCGCCACCTGACGCGGACGCGCAACGGCGCGCGCACGGCGCTTCGACTTCATTTCCGACAGGTCGATCTTGAAATGCGCGGCGCAGGCCTTCTGGATCTCGTCGATGGTCAGGCGACGCACATTGGCGCGCACTGCGTCGGCGAGCATGGTCTGGGCAAATTCCAGATCGATCGAGCGACCGGTCAGTTGGCCATAGGCAACCAGCTTGTTGAACGCGCCTTCCAGTTCGCGCACGTTCGAGCGGATCGAACGGGCAAGGAAGTCGATCACCGCATCGGGCACCGGCGGATCGCCGGCATGGGCGCGGCGCGCCTCCAGAATCGCCAGGCGCAGGTCGAGACCCGCCGGACGAATATCGGCCACCAGGCCGCCCGCCAGACGCGACAGGATGCGCGGATCAATGCCATCCAGCATCTGCGGCGCCCGGTCGGCGGTCACGACGATGCGGGCACCGGTATCGATCAGGTCGTTGATCGTGTGGAGGAACTCTTCCTGGGTCGAGCCCTTGCCGGCGATGAACTGGATATCGTCGATCAGCAGCAGGCGCGCGGCGCGCAGGCGGGCCTTGAAGGCCATCGTCTCGTTCGAGCGCATCGCATTGACGAACTCCACCATGAAGCGTTCGGCCGACATGTAGAGCACCGGTGCGCTCGGCGAATGGGCCGAGAAGGCCCGCGCGATCGAGTGCAGCAGGTGCGTCTTGCCCTGGCCGGTGCCGCCATGGATGAAGAGCGGCGTGAAGCGTGGCTCCGCTTCGCCCGCCATCGCCAGCGCCGCCGAATAGGCAAGCTGGTTTGTTTCACCCGGAACGAACTGGTCGAAGGCGTGGCGCGGTTGGAAGTTGCAGGCGACGGTCGGCGCAGCGGCAACGATCGCCGGCGCCGTCACGGCTGCGGCCACGTCGCGCTTCACTTCCAGCAGGCGCGGGCCCGACGAATCGGGCGCACGGCGCAGGCGCACTTCACGCACGCCAGCGCCCGAGCAGCGCCAGGCCATGCGCAGGCGATCGCCAAACTGGCCGGAAACAAAATTCGCGCTGAAATCCGACGCAAAATGGAGATCCAGCGTCTGCGAATCGGGGCAATAGTCACCCAGGCGCGCAGGCTTCAACCATTGGTCGAACATGCGCGCGCCGATGTCGCGGCGCAGACCGGTGCGGATGGTCGTCCAGGCGGATTCCAGGCGGGCCATATCTGCCGCTGCCTCTCCGTCCTGAATTCCAAGCACCGCCGCATTATCCTTCATTGAATGCTGCCCCCAAAATACCAACAAAAATGCCCCTGAGGGCACGACTATCGGACGCAACAAGATGGTTCGGAAAAGCGCCCCCGCTCTTCCGAGTCTGATACATCGACTGACATTATGACGACCGCCAGGAAGTGATTCGATCAGCGGCCGGAGGATCAAAATAGACAGGGCCGCTTCGCCGGATCAAGGGCGGGTCGCTTCAAAAAACTGAAATAAAGACGTTGACTCGGGAATCCCGCAGAAAACCGCAGATTCACAAATTATGGCTATTTTTCAGTGAATTACTTGGCGACGATTCTGGCGATCTGGCTCGAATCGTGAGAAATTCGCGGGTCAGGGAAATGACTATTCCGTGACTCCAGCAGAAAAAGCCCGCTCCGGCGATCCGGAGCGGGCTTTTCAGATAAGCGGGTAGCTTAACGTAAGGCTTAGGCGATCGCGCCGACGGCCTTGGTCAGACGACCGAACTTACGAGCGGCGGTGTTCTTGTGCAGAACGCCACGGGCAACGCCGCGGGCCAGTTCGGGCTGGACAGTCTGAAGCGCGGTCGCAGCAGCATCCTTGTCACCGGCGAGGATGGCGGCTTCCACCTTCTTCACCAGGGTGCGGATCCGGCTGATGCGGGCGCCATTGATCGCGGCGCGACGCTCATTGCGACGGATGCGCTTCTTGGCTTGCGGCGTATTGGCCATTCTATTCCTCGGTTCTCATCAAATCTCGGGAAGAGGCCCGTCGGATTCGCCAACCAGCCTCGTGAAGGTGCGCCCCTTACAGCTGTTCCGGGGTGCCGTCAACCAGCGAGCCCCCCGCTATTTCTGGCATTTGGGGCAATGGAAGGTCGATCGCCCCCCATCGACTCGGCGTTGCACGGTGCCGCCACAGGGACAAATCTGTCCTTCGCGCCCATAGACTCGCCATTGGTTGGAGAAATAGCCCAATTCGCCATCCGGCCGCGCATAATCGCGCAGGGTGGAACCGCCGGCGACGATGGCGGCGGACAGAACCGTGCGAATCGCCTCCACCAGCGAGCCGAGCCGGGGCTTCGATATGCGGCCCGCCGCTCGAGTCGGGGCGATGCCCGCCATGTTCAGCGCTTCGCATACATAGATATTGCCCAGGCCCGCGACGATGCGCTGGTCGAGCAGCGCCGCCTTGATCGATGTTGCCTTGCCATCCAGCGCCTGCGCCAGATAGGCCACGTCGAAATCCGGCCCCAATGGTTCCGGCCCCATGCGGGTGAAGGGGGCATAGCCCTGCCAGACATCACTGCGCACCAGATCCAGCGAACCGAAACGGCGCGGGTCGTTGAGCGAGAGAAGATGCCCGCTGCCCGTCTCCAGCAACAGATGGTCATGCGCCCCGATTTCCGCCGGATCGATTCGCCAACGCCCCGACATGCCGAGATGGAAGATCATCATGTCGCCGCGATCGGTTCCGATGAGGCCATATTTGGCCCGGCGCGACAGTCCCGTGACGGTGGCGCCGGTCATACGCTGACGCAGGTCCACCGGAATCGGGAAGCGCAGATCGGCGCGGCGTGGCTCGACCCGTGTGAGGGTCGCGCCCTGCAAGACGGATCGCAGGCCGGAAACGGTGGTTTCGACTTCGGGAAGCTCTGGCATGGCCCCTATGTAGGATGCCGGATAGCGGAACGACAGGGGCGTTTACACCCAGCGCCCAACCCATGCCTTCGCGCCGGACTGACGCTGAAACTGCGTAATCACACAAGAGCGGGATTCGCCGCATCGCGTGAGCGCGCATAGCGCTTCCATCTGGCACGATCACGCTCTAGAGCGAACCGCATGAGCGAAACAGCATCTTTCGGCTATCGCGACGTCGATGCCGCCGAGAAGGCCGGCATGGTCCGCGCCGTATTCTCCAATGTCGCCGCCAAATATGACCTGATGAACGACGCCATGTCGGGCGGCGCCCATCGGCTGTGGAAGGACCAGTTCGTCAAGCGAGTGAAGCCGCAGCCGGGCGAACAGATATTGGACATGGCCGGCGGCACCGGCGACATCGCCTTTCGCATGCACAAGCTGGGCGCGCACATCACCGTGTCCGACATCAATCCCGAGATGCTGGCCGTTGGCGTCGAGCGGGCGCAGAAGAAGGGCTATGAGGGCCTCATCTGGTCGGAACAAAATGCCGAGACGCTGACCTTTGGCGACCGGGAGTTCGACGCCTATACGATCGCCTTCGGCATCCGCAACGTCACCCATATCGACATGGCGCTGCGCGAGGCGCACCGCGTTCTGAAGTTCGGCGGGCGCTTCTTCTGCCTGGAATTTTCGACCACCACCTGGCCGGGCTTTTCCGACGTCTATGACAGCTATTCGCACAAGCTGGTGCCACAGCTGGGCAAGCTGTTCGCCAATGACGCCGACAGCTATCGCTATCTGATCGAATCGATCCGCCGCTTCCCGCCCATGCCCAAGTTCGAGGGCATGATCCGCGACGCCGGTTTCGTGAATACCAAGGTCGAGCCGATCCTGGGCGGACTGGTGGCGATCCATTCGGGCTGGAAGATCTGACGCCCGCATGACCACCCACGCGACTCATATCTGGCGGCTCCTGAAATGGGGCCGGACACTCGCACGCCATGGCGCCCTCACTGGCATTGAACGCGATCCGCTGACGCCGACGCCGGTACGCCGGCTGGTGCGTCTCGCTCGCTTCGGCGCGCGCGTTCCCAAGCAGCCGCGCTATGCCGACGCGTTCCAGTCGATCGGCCCGGCCGCGATCAAGCTGGGCCAGACGCTGGCGACCCGCCCCGATCTGGTCGGTGAGGAGGCGGCGAACGACCTGCTACGGCTGCAGGACGCCCTGCCCCCGGTTCCGTTCGACACGATCCGCGCGCAGGTCGAGCAGAGTTTCGGCCGGCCGCTGGAGCAGGTCTATGCCCGCTTCGACGAGCAGCCCGTCGGAGCCGCGTCAATCGCGCAGGTGCATCGCGCCGTTACCAGCGACGGCCGCGAGGTCGCGGTCAAGGTGATCCGGCCCGGCGTGATCGACCAGTTCAACCGCGACATCCAGACCTATGAATGGGCCGCCGCTCATGTCGAGATGCTGGGTGGCGAAGTCGCCCGCCTGCGCCCGCGTCTGGTCATCGCCAATATGAAGCGCTGGACCGCGCGCGAGCTGGACCTGCGGCGCGAAGCGGCATCGGCATCGGAACTGGCCGAAGCGATGGAAGCGATGCCCGGCTATCGCATTCCCGCCATCGACTGGGATCGCACGACCGGCAAGGTCATGACGATGGAATGGATCGACGGCATCAAGATCTCCGATCGCGATGCGCTGATCGCCGCCGGCCATGACCTCAAAGACATCGCCGCGCGGCTGGTCAACGCCTTCCTGCGCCAGGCGATCGCCGAGGGATTCTTCCACGCGGACATGCATCAGGGCAATTTGTTCGTGAAGGGCAATGGCGACATCGTCGCGATCGATTTCGGCATCATGGGGCGGATCGATCGGCGCGCGCGCATGTGGCTGGCCGAGATTCTCTATGGCCTGATCACCGGCAACTACAAGCGCGTCGCCGAAATCCATTTCGAGGCGCAATATGTGCCCGGCCATCATAATGTCGACGAATTCGCCACCGCACTGCGCGCCGTAGGCGAACCGATGCGCGGCAAGCCGGCGAGCGAATTGTCGGTCGGCGGTATGCTGGACGGACTGTTCGCCATCACCCGCGATTTCGACATGCAGACCCAGCCGCATCTGCTGCTGCTGCAGAAGACGATGGTGATGGTCGAGGGCGTCGCCCATCAGCTCGATCCCGAAATCAACATGTGGGAGACGAGCGGCCCCTATGTGAAGGAATGGCTGCGCACCGAATTGGGGCCGGAAGCCAAGGCCGCTGATGCGCTGATCGAGAATTGGCGCCTGATTCAGCGGCTGCCTGCGCTGGTCCGCCGCATCGAAGACGCCTTCCCCGAAAAGGGCGGTGCCCCGCCGCCGCTGCCGCTGGGCGACGTGAAGCTGATCCAGGTGGGCGGCGGCTGGCGCTATGGGCTGGTTGCGCTGCTGGCGGCGGCGATCGGCGCCGGGGCGATGGCCGCCGCCACGACCTTCTTCTAAGTCGGCGACCGGGCTGGACAAGTCCCGGTCGCACGACCAAATGTTGGCCATGACCCAGCGTGTCCTTCTCATCGTCTCCGGCGGCATTGCGGCCTATAAGTCGCTGGAACTGGTGCGCCAGTTGCGCAAGCGCGGCATTGCCGTGCGGGCGGTGCTGACCGAAAGCGCGCAGCAGTTCGTCACACCGCTGAGCCTGGGCGTGCTGACCGAGGATCATGTCTATGGCGACATGTTCGACCTCAAGGAAGAACGCGAGATCGGCCATATCCAGCTGTCGCGGCAGGCGGACCTGATCGTCGTAGCGCCGGCCACCGCCAATATCCTGGCCAAGATGGCGGCGGGCATTGCCGATGATCTTGCCACCACCATCCTGCTCGCGACCGACAAGCCGGTGCTGGCGGTGCCGGCGATGAACGTGCGCATGTGGCACCACAAAGCGACGCAACGGAACCTGGCGCAGCTTCATACCGACGGCATTCACATCATGACGCCCGACGATGGCGAGATGGCCTGCGGCGAATATGGCAAGGGCCGCCTGCCCGAGCCGGAAGCGATCGCGACCGAGATCGGGCGCCTGCTGGCCGCCCCGCCCCTGCCCGATCCGCTGGCGGGTCAGCCGGATTTCGCCGGCGCGGATGAACCGCTGACCGGACGGCATATATTGGTGACGGCCGGGCCGACGCATGAGCCTATCGATCCGGTGCGCTACATCGCCAATCGCTCTTCGGGCAAACAGGGTTTTGCTATCGCCGCCGCCGCTGCGCGTGCCGGGGCGAAGGTGACTTTAGTGGCGGGCCCCGTGCATCTGCCCACGCCCGCCGGTGTCACCCGCATCGATGTCGAGACCGCGCGCGAGATGCTGGCGGCGGTCGAAGACGCGCTGCCCGCCGACGCAGCGATCATGGTCGCGGCCGTTGCCGACTGGCGCACCGCCGACGCGGCCGAGCAGAAGCTGAAGAAGGACGGATCGGGCGCGCCCGCGCCGCTTAGCCTGGTCGAGAATCCCGACATATTGGCGACGCTGGGCCATCATGTCCGCCGACCCCGCCTGCTGATCGGCTTTGCCGCCGAAACCCAGAAGATCGCCGAACATGCGCAGGCCAAGCTGACCCGCAAGGGCGCCGACTGGATCGTCGCCAATGACGTGTCCGGCGACGTCATGGGCGGCGACAGCAACAGCGTCCAGATCGTCACATCCACCGGCATCGAAAGCTGGGCCGCCATGGCCAAGAGCGATGTCGCCACCAAACTCATCGAAAAGGTTGCCAATGCCCTCTCCCCTGCCGCCGATTGATATCCAGCTCATGCGCCTGTCCAATGGCGAAGGGCTCCCCGTCCCCGCCTATGCCACCGCGCACGCCGCCGGCATGGACGTGGTATCGGCCGAGGAGATCACCCTCAATCCCGGCGATCGCCATCCGGTCGCGACCGGTTTCGCGCTGGCGATCCCCGAAGGCTATGAGATTCAGGTGCGGCCCCGGTCCGGCCTGGCGCTGAAACATGGCATCACCCTGCCCAACGCCCCCGGCACGATCGATGCCGATTATCGCGGCGAACTCAAGGTGTTGCTGATCAACCATGGCGCCGATCCCTTCCCGATCAAGCGGGGCGATCGCATCGCGCAACTGGTGGTCGCGCCGGTTCAGCTTGCGAGCTTCGTCGAGGTCGATATGCTCGACGATACCGTCCGGGGACAGGGCGGCTTCGGTTCTACGGGAGTGTGACCATCATGATGACGCCGCTGCTTTCGCTGATGCTTGCCGCTGCCACGCCGCAGGCTGCGCAGCCCATGCCGCAGGATCTGAGCGAAGTACCGGAGATTCCCGACTGGCTGGGACGCAAGAATTCGCCGCAATGGTCGGAAGAGGTCGCCAAGCTCTATCGGCGTGGCGCGTGCAGCGGTGCGGTCAATCGCCAGGGATCGCAATATCTGGAAATGGACATGCTGTTCCTGCTGAGCGGGGACGGCAAGCTGATGAAGATCGCCCCGGTCAATGCCAGTTGCCCGGGCGTGGAAAAATTCGTCAGCAACCGCATTCTGAGTTCGCTCAGCCGCAGCTTCCCCAAGACCGGCTCGGCCGAACCGGTATGGATGCGCTCGCAGGTGCGGTTCCTCTGGTCGGATGCGCCGTGACGCTGACCGACGATCAACTGGAGCGCTATGCCCGGCATATCGTGCTGAAGGAAATTGGCGGCGCCGGCCAGGCCCGGCTGCTGTCGGCCGATGTCGCGGTAATCGGCGCGGGCGGCATCGGCAGCCCAGCCATCCTCTATCTGGCGGCCGCCGGCGTCGGCACGATCCGGGTGATCGACGATGACGCCGTCGCCCTGTCCAACCTGCAGCGTCAGGTGCTGTTCGGCACCGATGATATCGATGCGCCCAAGGCGGAAGCGGCAATGGCGGCCGTTGCACGCCTCAATCCCGACATCAAGCTGATCCCGATCAACGCGCGGATCGATGCGGACAATGCCGCGATGCTGCTGCGCGAGGCCGATGTCGTGCTGGACGGGTGCGACAGTTTCGCGACCCGGCTGGTGGTGGCCGACGCAGCGCAGGCGCTGCGCATGCCGCTGGTCTCGGCGGCAGTCGGCCCGTTCGAGGGGCAGCTCGCCACCTATCGCGGCTGGGAGACGGACAAGCCCTGCTATCGCTGCCTGGTGGGCAGCCCGGTTGACGCGCCCGAACGCAATTGTTCGGAAACCGGTGTGATCGGCGCGCTGACCGGAGTGATGGGCAGCCTGGCGGCGCTGGAGGTGATCCGGGCGCTGGTCCCGTTCGGCACCGACATGGCGGGACAGTTGCTGATCGCGGACCTGCTGGCGATGCGGTTCCGCACGCTGGGCGTCCCCAAGGACCCGGCCTGTCCGGGCTGCGCGGCGGAACTGTGCGCGCACTGAGGATCGTCGTCATCACGGCCGATGCGGAGCGGCTGCGCGGCGCATTGGTGATGGCGACGGCGCAGGCCGCGCTGGGCGGCGAAGCCAGCCTGTTCCTGCAACTGGAGGCGGTGGCGCTGCTGGCCTCACCGCTGGCCGCGCCGGAAGATGCCGCGCATCAGGCGGCGGGCCTGCCGACGCTTGCCGAACTGCTGGCCGAGGCGCTGGACATGGGGGTGGCCCTGATCGCCTGCCAGAGCGGCCTTGCCCTGTCGGGCCTGTCCGCCGACGCCCTGCCCGCCGGGGTCGAGATTGGCGGCCCGCTTTCCTTCCTGCAACAGACCGACGACGATGCCCGGCTGCTGATCCCCTGAATCAGTCGCACAGGAAGATATCCTCGATCTTCAAGCCAAACAGGTCGGCGATGCGGAAGGCGAGCGGGAGCGAGGGGTCATATTTGCCCGTCTCGATCGCGTTGACGCTCTGGCGCGAGATGCCGAGCTGGACGGCGAGATCGCTCTGGTTCCAGTCGCGCTCCGCCCGCAAGATCTTGAGCCGGTTCTTCATGCGCGGCCACCGGGCAGGATCGGCGCCAGCAGCAGGCCCAAATTCCACAGGATGAAGGCGGCATAGGCGGGCGCATGGGGGGCAAGGCCCGATCCTTCGAGCAGGCCCCAGACGGTGGTGATGACCAGCATGAAACCGGCCGCGATCAGCGCGCGCCGGGCATGGACCATGCGCAGATATTCGTCGGCCTCTTCCACCAGCAGCCGGCCCATCGCCCAGATGAAGCCGATCAGCGGCGGCGCCGGCAGCAAGGCGACGAGCACGGCCCAGATGCCCGCCGGATGCCATTCGCGCTGGATGGTGATGGCCGCGACCACGGTGACGATATTGGCGATCATCAGCGGCACGACCCGGCCGATATAGCGGGCGATCGCCGATCCCGGCACGCCGCGCGCCAACCGCATCGCTTCCCAGATCAACCAGCCCAGCGCCAGCAGGCCCGGCACCATCAGCGGCAATTTGCCGTTGCCGCTGATGGTGAAGATGTTGGCGGCGACGGCAGCGGCGACCATCAGCACCGTGAACAGCGCGGCGGCCGCGCAGATGCGCCAGGGAAAGCGGTGGATGGGTTCCGGGGCGATCATGACTCGTGCCTCCTGCTCTGAAAGGGTCAAGCGTCCTTTACAGAAATAGGAAGCAGAGAGTCAACGTAACTTTACATTTTATCGCGTATCCTTGTCAGAACTGGCCATAGCGCTCATTGCCGACAAAGCCGAGCTTGGTGACGCCGGAACGGCGGATGTCGGCCAGGGTCTGGTCGACCACCAGATAGCGGGCGGCGGCATCCGGCTGGAATTGCAGTTCCGGCTCGACCGGCAGAGCCAGCGTCTGGGCGAGATAGCGGCGCAGCGTCAGGGCATCAACCGCCATGCCGTTCCAGCGGACCACGCCCGATGCGTCGATCGTCACCTTGTTCTTGATCGGATCGGGTTGGGGCAGGCTGGTATCGACCGGCGCCTGGGGCAGGTTGATGCCCACGCTGTGGGTCTGGATCGGGATGGTGATGATGAACATGATCAGCAGCACGAGCATGACGTCGATCAGCGGCGTCGTGTTCATCTCGCCCATCGGCGCGTCATCCTGTGCGCCACGGGATTTTGCAAAGCTCAAAGCCATAAGTCCCTCCTGCACCAATAATGATATATCAGGACATAAAACATGCGCCCATGGGTGACTCTTGGCAAGAGGCCTTCTATTGACAGGGCAGACCGCCCATTTATGGGGAAGGCGCGGCTTTTTGGGCCGTGCAACCTGAACATTTCACAGAAAGACCCCCCGTGTCCGCCATGCTCAAGATCACCCTGCCCGATGGTTCCGTGCGTGAAGTCGCGCCCGGCACTACCCCGGCAGACATTGCAGCGGCGATCGGGCCGGGCCTGGCCAAGGCGGCGATCGCCGCGAAGGTCGACGGCGAGCTGCGCGACATCATGCGCCCGCTGGAACAGGATTCGCAGCTCGCGCTGGTGACGGCGAAGGACGAGGCCGACGCGCTGGAACTGGCGCGCCACGATTTCGCCCATGTGCTGGCCGAAGCGGTGCAGGCGCTGTTCCCCGGCACGCAGATCACCTTCGGCCCGGCGACCGACGATGGTTTCTATTATGATTTCGCGCCCAAGGATCGCCCTTTCACCGAGGAAGACCTGCCCGCGATCGAGGCGGAGATGCGCAAGATCATCGCCGCCAACAAGCCGCTGCGCCGCGAAGTGATCGCCCGCGACACGCTGATCGCCCAGTGGGAAGCGGCCGGCGAGACGTTCAAGGCGCAATGGGCGGCCGAACTGCCGCAGGGCGAGGAACTGACCGTCTATCATAGTGGTGACGGCTGGTACGACATGTGCCGTGGCCCGCATCTGGCCTCCACCGGCAAGCTGGACCCGGCCGCGTTCAAGCTGACCCGCGTGTCGGGCGCTTACTGGCGCGGCGACCAGAAGAATGCGATGCTGAGCCGCATCTATGGCACCGGCTGGCTCAACAAGAAGCAGCTCAATGAGCATCTGACCCGGCTGGAAGAGGCCGGCAAGCGCGACCATCGCAAGCTGGGCGCGGAGATGGACCTGTTCCACCTCCAGCAGGAAGCGCACGGGTCTGTCTTCTGGCACCCCAAGGGCTATCTGATCTGGCGCGAGCTGGAAGCCTATATGCGCCGCGCGATCGACGATGCCGGCTATCGCGAGGTGAAGACCCCGCAGGTGATGGACGCGCGCCAGTGGGAGCAGTCCGGCCATTGGGGCAAATATCGCGAGAATATGTTCGTCATCCCCGACGAAGTGCCCAACGTGGCGGACGAAGGCCCGCTGGTGTCGGACGATGTCGACTGGATGGCGCTCAAGCCGATGAACTGCCCGGCGCACATCCTGATCTTCAAACAGGGGATCAAGAGCTATCGCGACCTGCCGCTGCGCTTCTATGAAAATGGCTGCTGCCACCGCAACGAGCCGCATGGCGCGCTGCACGGCCTGATGCGGGTGCGCCAGTTCACCCAGGACGACGCCCATATCTTCTGCCGCGAGGACCAGATCGTCGAGGAAGTGCGCGCCTTCTGTGCGCTGGCCGACCGGATCTACAAGGATTTCGGCTTCACCTACTCGATCAAGCTGGCGCTCCGCCCGGAAAAGCGCTTCGGCACCGAGGAGATGTGGGACAAGGCGGAAGAGGAACTGCGCAACGCGGTTGCCGCCGCCGGCCTCAACACGCCGGAATATGGCTGGGAAGAACTGCCCGGCGAAGGCGCCTTCTATGCGCCCAAGCTGGAATGGCACCTCACTGACGCGATCGGCCGCACCTGGCAGGTCGGCACCATCCAGTCGGACCGCGTGCTGCCCGAACGGCTCGACGCCAGCTACATCGCCGAGGATGGCGAGCGCCATCGGCCGGTGATGCTGCACCGTGCGATCTTCGGCAGCTATGAGCGGTTCATCGGCATCCTGATCGAACATTATGCCGGCAAGTTCCCGCTGTGGCTGGCGCCGGTGCAGGCGGTGGTCGCGACGATCGTGTCGGATGCGGATAGTTATGCGCTGGACGTGGTCGAGAAGCTGCGCGCCGCCGGCATTCGTGCCGAGGCCGACGTGCGCAACGAGAAGATCAACTACAAGGTGCGCGAACATTCGCTGGGCAAGGTGCCCAACCTGCTGGTCGTCGGCCGGCGCGAGGCGGAAGAAGGCACGGTGGCTCTGCGCGAACTGGGCAAGGATGGCCAGACCATGCTTTCGCTGAGCGAAGTGATTGTCCGCCTTGAAAAAGAAGGTCGCGCACCCGATATGGGTTGAGGCAGCAATGCCACAGGGTGCGTGATTCCGTTACGACGGAGGCACGCACCCCTTTCGGTTTTGTAGAAAAGCCGCTAAGAGCCACTCGGTTTTAATAGACTCAGGAGAAGCTGCTATACGTCCCCCGATGATGCGCCGCCCACTGGCGCCGCCGCCGAAGTCCGGCCCCCGGTATAACGAATTCATCACCGTGCCCAAGGTGCGCGTGATCGATGACGAAGGCGAAAATCTGGGCGTGATGTTTACGCAGGAGGCGATCGAGCAGGCCGCCGACGTTGGCTTGGACCTGGTCGAAGTGTCGCCCAACGCCGATCCGCCAGTCTGCAAGTTCCTGGACATCGGCAAGTTCAAGTACGAGGCCCAGAAGAAGGCGAACATCGCCCGCAAGACCCAGAAGACGCAGGAACTCAAAGAGATCAAGATGCGTCCGAACATCGACGATCATGATTATGATACGAAGATGAAGAAGGTCCATGATTTCATCGGCGATGGCGACAAGGTGAAGATCACCCTGCGCTTCCGCGGCCGCGAACTCAGCCACCAGCAACTGGGCATGAACCTGCTGCAGCGCGTGGCGGAAAATGTCGCCGAGATCGCCAAGGTCGAAGCCTATCCGCGCATGGAAGGCCGCCAGATGCTGATGGTGCTCTCGCCGAAATAAGCGGCGCCGCGACATCGAAGAACATGCGTATCGGGCGGGGTCTGGCGACAGACTCCGCCCGATACGCATTTGAGCGCGGCTTATTCGATCAACGACGTGTCAGGCGTGGCGCGTGCATCCAGCGTCAGTTGCAGGAAGGCCAGGTCGAGCCATCGGCCGAATTTCATGCCAACCTGCGGCAACAGACCGACCTGGGTGAAGCCCAGCCGCTCGTGCAACCGGATCGACCCGATATTGCCGGCCTCGATGCCGGCGACCATGACATGCTTGCCGATTGCGCGGGCACGATCGATCAGGGCGAGCATCAGCGCCTTGCCGATTCCCGCCCCACGCTGATCGGCGCGGACATAGACCGAATGTTCGACCGTGTTGCGATAGCCATCCCAGGCGCGCCAGTCGCCAAAGGAGGCATAGCCAACCACGCCGCCCAGAGCATCGACCGCGACCAGCACCGGATAGCCCTGCCCCTGCCGCTCCGTCAGCCAGGCGCGGCGATTGGCGGCATCCACCTGATGCTCGTTCCAGATCGCCGTCGTGTTGACGACCGCGTCATTATAGATGGCCACGATGGCCGGCGCATCGGCCGGGCTGGCATCCCGAATGGTCATTGGCGCAGGTCACTCCAGGATCGGTGCATGTCAAGGATCAGGCGGCGTTCGGCACGATCAGATATTTCTCGCCGGTGCGGCGGGCATTATAGGCCAGCACCGCGTCGCGCGTCAGCGCATCCCTGAGCGACAGGCGCGCCTTGTAGTGGCTGGCGAAGAGGCCGGTGAGATTGTCGCGCACGCGGGCACGCATCCGCTCCACCGTTTCCGCCCCCGCCTGCGCCAGGAAAGGCGTCAGCAGCCAGCCACCGACCCGCCAGCTGAAGCCGAAACTACGCGTCAGCAGGGTCGGCGACAGGTCGAGCGCGCCATAGATATAGGCCTGCTTCATGGTGGCGGAGCCATAGCGGCTATAGGTGGCGCCCGCACTCGCCACCTGCTCCATCGCGCCCAAGATCCGGCTGACCAGCGATCCGCCGCCAATCGCATCGAAGGCAATGGTCGCCCCCGTTTCGGTCAGAGCGGCGACCAGCCGTTCGGCAAAATCATCGGCCGTGCTGTCGAGCACATGGCGCGCGCCCAGATCGCGCAGCAGCGCGACCTGCGCCGGGCTGCGGACGATATTGACCAGCGGGATGTCGTCCGCCTGGCAGATTTTGACGAGCATCTGGCCAAGGTTGGAGGCGGCCGCGGTATGGACCAGCGCCTTGTGCCCCTCCGCCCGCATGGTTTCGACGAAGCCGAGCGCGGTCATCGGATTGACGAAGGCCGACGCCCCCTGCTCCGCCGTGGCGCCATCCGGCAAGACCATGCAGGCGCGCGCATCGACCAGCCGATATTGGGCGTACATGCCGCCCGGCACGCAGGTGACGCGCTTGCCGAGCAGCGCCTGCGCCTCCGCCGCTTCGCCCGCTGCGATCACCGTGCCAGCCCCTTCATTGCCGACCGGCATCGCTTCACCCAGGCGCGAGGCCATGGCGCGCATCGACGCCTCGGGCATCTGCGCCACCAGATAACCATCGCCATATTCGGCATGGTCGACATCGGCCGACGCCAGCAGCAACCCGAGATCGGATGGATTGATCGGCGCCGCCTCGACCCGCAGCACGACCTGAGATCCGGTCGGCGCTGGCAGGGTCTGTTCTGCCAGCGATACGGTCAGGCGGCCATCGGGCGTGAGGGTCGAAAGAATTTGCAGACCGGTGATGTCGGACATGAGGAGGCTCCCTTGGCGGCGATGATTTGGACTTAGCCTGCCACGTCGCCATCGGCCAGCATCGGCGCGATCAGGCGGCGGGCACCGCGCGGTAGAGCGTGGGATACATGGCGCGGAACGCCTTGAGCTTGGGCATGTCCCAGCGCTGGATATAGGGATGATAGGGATAGCGGGCCATGAAGTCCTGATGATCGGCCCCGGCGTCCTGGAAGCCGGTAAAGGGCTCCACCTTGGTCACGATCGGATCGCGCCACAGCCCGGCCTTCTGCAACTGTATGAGATAGGCGCGCGCTGCCCTGTCCTGCTCTGGATTGAGCGGGAAGAGCGCGCTGCGATATTGGGTGCCGCTGTCGGGCCGCTGATAATTGAGCGTGGTGGGATCGGTGATGACCGAGAAGAAGATGCGCAGCAGCGTGCCATAGCTGACGATCTTCGGATCATAGGTGACCCGGACCGACTCGGCGAAACCGGTATCGCCGCCGCTGACCATGTCATAATCGACCTTGCGGTCGCGCGGGCCGCCGGCGAACCCCGCCACGACGAGCCTGACGCCCTTCACATGGGAAAAGACGCCCTCGACACCCCAATAGCAGCCGCCCGCGAAGATCGCGGTTTCCAGCGATCGGGTCGGCTGCGCATCCAGCGCCGGGATCGGCGTGGGGACGGCAGGTTCGGCATGCAATGGGGAAGACGCGGCGGCGAGCGCCGCAAGGGATAGGAGGAAAAGGCCCTTAGAGCGCCGCACTGCCGACAGGGGTCGCGGTCGACGCGATCGCGGTCGAGGTCAGCGCCGGCGGCTCATTATTGGGCTGAAGCGCGAACATCGCGACCGCCCCGATGGCAAAGCCACCCAGGAAGCGGAAGAACAGTTCGGATTTCAAAAACGCCAACATGGCCAAGCCTTTCTGTCGCGATATCTTCGCGATCGTCGCCCGGTAGGACATTGCGCCTTGCCCCTGTCTGAACATGATCGCGCCGGACAGCGGCTTTCGACCAAGGACGGGAGCGGAGCGACGAAATGCCACCGCACATAAGTTTCTTTACGCAACGGGCATATAGCGCCTGCGGCGTCAATCACAAGACGCTGCAGTGCGAAAAAGACCGTTTCATTTTTTGAGACAATGGAAAAATCCGGCCGCGATAGACAGTATCGCGACCGGATTTTCAAGAGCTTATTGCAGGCCGACGATCATCGGCCGGCGCTTATTTCAGCGCTGCACAGGCTTCCTGGATGCGCACGCAGGCGGTCTTGAGCACCTCTTCCGAGGTCGCATAGCTGATGCGGAAGGCCGGCGAGAGGCCGAAGGCGGCGCCATGGACGGCTGCGACCTTCGCTTCGTCGAGGAAATAGCCGATCAGCGCTTCGTCGCTGTCGATCCGCTGGCCCTTGGGCGTCACCTTGCCGATCACGCCGCTGGCGTCGGGATAGACATAGAAGGCGCCTTCAGGCGTCGGGCAGTCGAGGCCCGGCGCGTCGTTCAGCATGGCGACGACCATGTCGCGGCGCTTCTTGAAGGCGGCATTGCGCTCTTCCAGGAAATCCTGCGGGCCGGTCAGCGCGGCCACGGCGGCAGCCTGGCTGATCGAGCAGGGGTTGCTGGTCGACTGCGACTGCAGCTTGCCCATCGCCTTGATGATCCATTCGGGACCGCCGGCGAAACCGATGCGCCAGCCGGTCATCGAGAAGGCCTTGGAACAGCCATTGACCGTCAGGGTGCGGTCATAGAGATCCGGGCAGACCTGGGCGATGGTGGCGAAGGGGGTCGGCGCGTACCAGACATGCTCATACATGTCGTCGGTCATCACCAGCACATGCGGGTGACGCAGCAGCACTTCGCCCAGCGCCTTGAGCTCGGTCGCCGAATAGGCGGCCCCCGACGGGTTGGACGGCGAATTGAGCATCACCCACTTGGTGCGCGGGGTGATCGCGGCGTCGAGCTGGGCCGGGGTGATCTTGTAGCCCTGGCTGGCCGGGCCTTCGATAAACACGGGCGTGCCGCCGGCAAAGTTCACGATGTCGGGATAGCTGACCCAATAGGGCGCCGGGATGATGACTTCATCGCCCACGTCGACGGTCGCGACCAGCGCGTTGAACAGGGTGTGCTTGCCGCCCGAGTTCACGCTGATCTGGCTGCGCTTGTAGATCAGGCCATTGTCGCGCTTGAACTTGAAGGCGACCGCCTCCTTGACGTCGGCAGTGCCGTCGACATCGGTATAGCGGGTCAGATTCTTGCGAATGGCCTCGATCCCCGCTTCTTTGACGAAATCGGGCGTGTCGAAATCGGGTTCGCCGGCCGAAAGACCAATAACGTCCACGCCTTCGGCTTTAAGGGCATTCACGCGCGCGCTCATCGCCAGGGTGGCGGAGGGCTGGATGCGACCGAGGGCTGCGGAAGTCTGGCTCATGGCAATGATCTTTCTCCAGAGCGATGCCCAGACGGACAAAAGAGTCCGCGCTCAGCGACATCGCGACAAAAAATAATATTATCTCCTTGTCTGCCGCGCAGGCAGACGCGGCGGTCCTTAGTGCGCAAAGGACGCCGGAGCAACCGCCAGTTGCCGGTTATTGGCTTGTGCGCATCCTAGGAAAACTATCGGACCAGCGAGGCCGCGACCATCCCGCGCGACGCATTGCCGATGAAGAAGCCGCGTTCCAGATCATGGATGCGCAGGTCGCCCTCCACCGCCTCGCCCATGTCGAGCAGGCTCTGGCGCAGGATTCCGCGCAGCAGCCCGCGCGAGGCCGGCGGCGTCACCAGCTTGTCGCCCCGCTCCACGAAGATGGAGGAGAAGCAGCCTTCGGTCAGATAGCCCTGTTCGTCGGTCATCAGCACTTCATAGGTGCCGCCGCGGCGCAGCGCGTCGCGATAGAGGGAACGGTCGGTGGTCTTGTGCTCCAGCCGGGGATCCGTGGCGGCGGCGAGCCGGGGCACGACCTTCACCTGCATGATCGCCTTGGGCCAGGTGCGATGTTCGCGCACCTCGATCGACACCGAGCCCTGACGCGATACCAGCAGCCGCACGCGGCTGAGTTCGCGCAGGCGAAAAGTGGCGGCCTGAAGCTCATTGCGCACGCTGTGGCGGTCGAAGGCAAAGCCCAGCGCCTGCGCGCTGTCCTTCAGCCGGCCAAGATGCAGTTCCAGCAGACGCACGCCTTCATGCGGATCGAAGGCCATGGTCTCGAGCAGATCATATCGTCCGTCAGCCACCGACATCGAACCTATTCACGCCCCACTGCAATCATCTTTCATCCCAGCGACAGGAAGCGCCCCTTGGCCAGGCATTCCGCCCATTCGGCCGACGCATCCGAATCCGCAACGATGCCGGAACCCAGGCCCAGGCGACCGATACCGCTTCCTTCTTCGACGCAAATGGTGCGAATGGCAACATTGAAAGCCGCGTCCCCCGCCGGATCCATCCAGCCCATCGCCCCGGTATAGACGCCGCGGGCAAAAGGCTCGACCATGTCGATGATCTCCATCGCCCGCACCTTGGGCGCGCCGGTGATCGATCCGCAGGGGAAAAGCACCCGCAACACGTCGACCGGCGCCAGCCCCGGCAGCACCCGGCCGCGAATGGTGGAGACCATCTGGTGGACGGTCGGATAGGTTTCGACCTTGAACAGGTCAGGGACCGTGACCGACCCGGCCCGCGCCACCCGCGACAGATCATTGCGCAGCAGGTCGACGATCATCAGATTTTCCGCGCGCTGCTTGGCATCGCGCGCCAGATCGGTCGCCAGGGCGGCATCCCGTTCCGGATCATGATCGCGCACGGCGGTGCCCTTCATCGGCCGCGCGGTGAGTTGCCCGCGCACCTGGGTGAAGAAAAGTTCGGGCGAGAAGGACAATATCTGATGCCCGCCGATGTTGACGACGCCGCCATAGCCAGCCTGCGCGCGCGGACGCAGCGCCGCGTAGAGCGCCATCGGATCGCCGGCGAAGCGCAACTCGCACGGGAAGGTCAGATTGACCTGATAGATGTCGCCGGCACGGATCAGTTCCTGCACCTGGTCGAACTGCGCGCGATAGTCGGCCTCGCTGACCAAAGGCCAGGGCGCATCGACGCTGACCGCAGCAGGATCGGGCAGCAGGTCCGCGACGCCATCGGCCGGGATGAAGCGGCAGCCCTCGAACAGGCCGAACCAGAGCAAGGGCATGGCCTGCGGGCCGCCCTTGGGCGGACGGTGCGCGATCGGCGCCAGCCGTTCCTCCAGCGCCAACCCGGCTTCATAGCTGATATAGCCGGCGGCATGGAGGCCGGCCTCGCGCGCCTCGGCGATGCGGTCGAGCGCGGGCTGCACCTCCTCCATCCGCCAGGCCGCGATGACCGACACCGGATCGCGATACAGCCGCGCGGGCGCTGCCCCCTGGACGCGCGCATCGTCGAACAGGGCAAAGGCTTCGGTGGGACCAGGCAGGCGCATGGCGTCCTCTTAACAGGCTTTGGCGCGCACGAAAGAGCGATGCAGGTGGCGCCATGATTGCCCGGCGGGGCAAAGCTGGCCTAGACAGGGGCGATGTCCGACCAGCCCCCTGCCCCGACCAGCGAACCGCGTCCGTTCAAACCGGCCTTGCTGCTGGGCCTGCGCAGCCGCTGCCCGGCCTGCGGCGAGGGCAGGCTGTTCGCGCGCTTCCTGAAACCGGTGTCGGCGTGCAGCCATTGCGGCCAGCGCTGGGACGGGCATCAAGCCGACGATTTCCCGGCCTATATCGTCATCCTGCTGCTCGGCCATCTGCTGGTGCCGCTGATGATCGAGGTCAATGCCGCGCTGGCCATCCCATTGGGCTGGCAGGCGGTGCTATGGCCGACGCTGGCGGCGATATTGGGGCTGGCGATGATCCAGCCCGCCAAGGGGGCGGTGCTGGCCTTCCAATGGTCGCGCCGGATGCACGGCTTCGCCTGACGGCGCGCCGGGCCTTATTCTGCCGGCTTGCGGATGAAGTTGAGTTCCATCGCTTCGCGCAGCGTATCGTCGATCGAGCGACGGCCTTCGGCGCCATGGGTGACGACGGTGGTGTCGCAGGTGGCGACGCACACGCCCTTCTGGAAGCCGGCCGAGCTGATCGTCCAGCTGGTGCGGCCGATATGGCCGATCGCGCAATGGACCTCGAACGGATAGGGGAAATGCGATTCCTCGATGAAATTGAGGTTCACATTGGCCACCAGCCAGCGCACGCCCTGTTCCTGCGGGTGGCGGCCCATATGGTGATGAAAGCGGATACGGGCCGTTTCGAAGATACCGGAAATGGCCACATTGTTGATGTGCCCCATGGTATCGAGATCCTGGAAACGCGTATCGATGCTCGTGATGAAGCGATATGCGTCGGGACTGAACCGCCAGGATTCGGGTTTGGCCATGTCCTGCTTTCCTTGAAATTGTTTTTTTCGCTCTTAGCCCAGCGATCTTGCGATGCAATGTTCGCGACGAAAATGCCGCGACTGCGACCTTTATGACACAGACAAAATCATAACGACATTGTCACGAAACTGACGCCGCAGCGTCGCGATAGTCACATTGCAGTGCAACATGCCAGCCCTAGAGCGCCCGCCAATCACATCCGATTGGGGGATTTCACCATGCGCCACGCACTCAGCCTGCTGCTCGCTTCGACCGCCTGCATCGCCGCACCCGCCTTTGCCCAGGACATGGCGCCCGCCGCCGATGCCGCGGCCGACGCGGACAGCGCCGGCATCATCGTCTTTGGCCGCGGCGAGACCCGCCAGGTCCAGGAAATCACCACCCGCGACCTCGTCACCCTGACGCCCGGCACCAATGCGCTCAAAGCCATCGAGAAGCTGCCCAGCGTCAATTTCCAGTCGTCCGATCCGTTCGGCAGCTATGAATGGTCGCAGCGCGTCAGCATCCGCAGCTTCAACCAGAACCAGCTTGGCTTCACCTTCGACGGCATTCCGCTGGGCGACATGAGCTATGGCAATCATAACGGCCTGCACATCACCCGCGCCATCAGCAGCGAGAATATCGGCACCGTCCGCGTGTCGCAGGGCTCGGGTTCGCTCGGCACCCAGTCGACCGGCAATCTGGGCGGCACGGTCGAGACCTTCTCGATGGATCCGGCCGATGCGCTGGGCGCACAGGGCAACCTCACCTATGGCAGCGACGAAACCTGGCGCGCCTTCGCCCGGCTGAACATGGGCAGTGCCGACGGCATTCGCGGCTATGTCTCCTACGCTTACGGCTCGACCGACAAGTGGAAGGGCCAGGGCACGCAGGACCAGCATATGGTCAATGCCAAGGTCGTGATCCCGGTCGGCGACGGCAAGCTGGATGGCTGGCTGAGCTATTCGGACCGCCGCGAGCAGGATTATCAGGACATGTCGATGGACATGATCAACCGCCTGGGCTGGAAATGGGACAATACGTCGCCCGACTATGCCCGCGCCGTGCTCTATGCCGACATCGGCAATAATCGCGGCGAGACCGGCGCGCCGGTCAGCAACGCCGCCGCTGGCACCGTCTATCCCGACAATGTGACGTCGGTCTGGGACGCCTATTATGACGCCGCCGGCCTGCGTGAGGACTGGCTGGGCTCGATCGGCTACAGCACGCCGCTGGGCGATCATGCCAATTTCAAGATCAAGGGCTATTATCACAATAATAGCGGCATGGGCCTGTGGGCGACCCCCTCGGTCCCCAGCCCCACCGGCGGTTCGCCGCTGTCGATCCGCACCACCGAATATGACATGGACCGGATCGGCGCGTTCGGCAGCGTCGATGCGACGATCGGCGTCCAGACGCTGGAAGCAGGCGCCTGGTACGAGAATAACAAGTTCAACCAGGCCCGCCGTTTCTATGCGTTCAAGAGCCGCACCGAAGCCGGCCTGTCGTTCCGCGACTATCCCAAGAACCCGTTCGCGACCCAGTGGGAGTTCGATTTCACCACCGACACGATCCAATATTATGTCCGCGACAAGATCGACCTGGGCATGCTGACGATCAACCTGGGCTGGAAGGGCTTCAAGGTCACCAACGAGGCCGAGGCGGTCGTGTCGAGCAGCTTCCCCGAGGGCAAGATCAAGGCCGAGGACTGGTTCCAGCCCCATGCCGGCTTCGCCGTCGAGCTGAGCCCCGAGGCGGAAATCTTCGGTGGCTTCACCCAGGTGACCAAGGCCTTTGCCAGCGCGACCACCACCGGCCCCTTCTCCACCAACCAGGCCGGCTTCGACCAGATCCGCGACGACCTGAAGCCGGAAAGCTCGGACACGTACGAGCTGGGCCTGCGCTACAATAGTTCGCGCTTCAACGGCACGCTGGGCGCCTATCTGGTCAATTTCCGCAACCGCCTGCTGGCGGTGCAGGTCGGCAGCCCGATCCTGGGTCTCGCCTCCGCGCTGCAGAATGTCGGCAATGTCCGCGCCGTCGGCATCGAGGCGGCGGGCGACCTGAAGCTGGGCCAGGGCTTTGGCCTCTATGCCAGCTACAGCTACACCGACGCCACCTATCGCGACGATGTGCTCAACAGCTCGGACGGCACACTGGTCGCCGCGATCAAGGGCAAGACCGTGGTCGACAGCCCCAAGCATATGCTGCGCGGCGAACTCAATTATGACCAGGGGCCGCTGTTCGGCCGGATCGGCGCCAACTATATGTCGAAGCGCTATTACAGCTACACCAACGATGCGTCGGTCGATGGCCGGGTGATCGTGGACGCCTCGATCGGCTATCGCATCACCGACCAGATCGAAGTGCAGCTCAACGCCAGCAACCTGTTCGACAAGAAATATATCAGCACGATCGGCTCTGGCGGCTTTGGCAATAGCGGCGACGCGCAGACGCTGCTGATCGGCGCGCCGCAGCAATTCTTCATCACCCTCAAGGCGGGTTTCTAAGATGAACAAGGCCGCGCTGCTTGCCTCCGCCCTGCTCGCCCTCGCGCCGCTCCCGGCGCTGGCCGAGCCGGTGCTGCTGATCTCGATCGACGGGCTGCGCCCCGGCGACGTGCTGGAGGCGGACAAGCGCGGCCTTGCCTTGCCCAATCTGCGCCGGTTCCTGACCGATGGCGCCCATGCCTCGGGCGTCACCGGCGTGCTGCCGACGCTGACCTATCCCAGCCACACCACGCTGATGACCGGCGTGTCGCCGGGCAAACATGGCATTGTCAGCAACAACAGCTTCGACCCGATGCAGATCAACCAGGGCGGCTGGTATTGGTATGCGCAGGATGTGAAGGTGCCGATGCTGTGGGATGCGGCCGCAAAAGCCGGGCTTTCCACCGGCAATATCCACTGGCCCGTCAGCGTCGCCGCGAGGGGCGTCCGCTGGAACCTGCCGCAAATCTGGCGCACCGGCCATGCCGACGACGCGCAACTGCTGGATGCGCTGGCGACGCCGGGCCTGAAAGCGGAGCTGGAACGGGCAGTCGGCCAGCCCTATGCCATGGGTATCGACGAGAGCCTGTCCGGTGACCAGAACAGGGGCCGCTTCGCCACCGCGCTGATCGCCGCGCACCAGCCTGATTTCCTGACCGTCTACCTGACCGCACTCGACCATGAACAGCACGGCAGCGGTCCCGACACGCCAGCCGCCAAGGCCGTGCTGGAAAAGATCGACGCGATCGTCGGCAACCTGATCGCGGCCGAGCGCAAGGCCCATCCCGACGCGCTGATCGCGCTGGTCAGCGACCATGGGTTCGAGGCGACGCACAGTGGCCTAAACCTGTTCCGCCCCTTCATCGACGCTGGCCTCATCACCCTCGGCGCGGACGGCAAGGTCGCATCCTGGCAGGCCATGCCCTGGATCGGCGGCGGATCGGCCGCGATCATGCTTGCCCGCCCCGATGACCAGATGCTGGCCGACAAGGTGAAGGGCCTGCTCGACAGGCTGGCCGCCAACCCCGCCAACGGCATCGACCGCATCGTCGGCCGGGCGGAGATGGCGAAGCTCGGCGGCAATGCGCAGGCCAGCTTCACGATCAACCTCAAGCCCGGCTTTGTCACCGACATCTTCCGCGGCGCCAATGCGCCGCTGGTCGCGCCGACGCCGGTCAAGGGCATGCACGGCTATTTCCCCGGCCCGGCCAATCTGCGCGCGACCTTCATGGCGATGGGACCGGGCGTGAAGCCGGGCAAGGATCTAGGCCTGATCGACATGCGCGCAATCGCGCCCACCCTGGCCAAGGCGATGGGCGCCAGCCTGCCCGACGCGGAGGCGGCGGCGATCGACCTGCGCTGATCCACCCGGCAACGGATCGTTTCCGGCTGCGACGATGGACTTCATTACCCCCGCGACATAATTTTGCGCCCAATCCAACAGGGTCATTTTCGGGGTAGTCCATATGCCGCAGCGTTACAGCCTGGCCGCCATCATCTTGCACTGGGCGATCGCCGCCCTGCTCGCCTTTCAGATCGCCGTCGGCTGGGCGCTGGGCAGTTTGGGCGCGCGCGGCTTTGCGCTGTTCCAGTTGCACAAGTCGATCGGCATCACCGTGCTGCTGCTGACCCTGCTGCGCATTGGCGTGCGCTGGTGGAAGCCGCGCCCGGCCAAGCTGGAAGGCGGCTGGCAGGGCGCGCTGGCCTCCGGCGTCCATGTCGGCCTCTATGCCTTCATGCTGGGGGCGCCGCTGACCGGCTGGGCGCTGGTCTCGACCGCCAAGGTCAAGGTGCCGACGCTGTTCTTCGGCGTCATTCCCCTGCCCCATCTGCCGCTGCCGATGGCGAGCCATGGCCTGGCCGAAGGCGGCCACAGCCTGCTCGCCTGGATCGGCATCGCGCTGGTCGCGCTGCATGTCGCGGGCGCGCTGCGCCATCATGTGATGATGCGCGACGGGCTGATCTGGCGGATGGTGCCGGGCCGTTCGACCGCCTTGCTGCTGGGATTGCCCGCGCTGATCCTCGTCGGCTTCCTGCTGGGCCGGGCGATCCTGCCGGGTGCAGTGCCTGAAGCGCCCGCTGCCCCCGCCGCCAATGCGGTCGAGGCGCCGGTCGAAGACAATGCCGTCGAAGCCGCCGGCAATGCGAGCGACAATGCCGCCGCTCCGGCTGCGAACGAGACCGCAGCCGTCGCCGAGGAACCCGCCGGCCCGCCGCCCGCCTGGGCCGTGCAACCCGGCGGCAAGATCGGCTTTGCGGTCGGCAACAGCGGCGAGACGATCAGCGGCAGTTTCTCGAAATGGACCGCGAAGATCGTGATGGACCCCGACCATCCCGAAAGCGCCGACATCAAGGTGACGATCGACATGGCATCGGCCAGCGTTGGCGACGCCTATAAGGACGGCATGCTGCCGGGCGACGAATTCTTTGGCAGCGCCGCCCACCCGACCGCGACCTTCGTCGCCAAGGGTGCGGAGAAGACCGGCGCCAACGCCTATCGCGCCCATGGCACGCTGACGCTGAAGGGCGTGGCCAAGCCGCAGGCGATCCGCTTCACCCTGTCGGGCAGCGGCACAAGCCGCAAGGTCAGCGGATCGGCCAGCGTCGCCCGCCTGCCCTTTGGCGTGGGCAATGGCGACAGCAGCACCGGTCTTGATCCCAAAGTATCGGTGACCTTCAGCTTTGACGCCAAGGCGCAATAAGGCCATGCGACGCATGGATTAACGTAACGGTTTCTGCCAAGAAGCGGACATGGAACGACAGAGCCGGCATCGCCGAACGCAGATTGAGGATGGGGTGTTCGTCGCCCTGGTGGTGCTGGTTTCCATCGCCTTCGCGCTGGTGGTCGAGCCCTTCTTCGGGGCGATCCTCTGGGGCGTGATCGTCGCCATCCTGTTCATCCCGGTGAACCAGGGACTGCTCAAGCTGATCCCCGGCCATCGCAACAGCGCCGCGCTGCTGACGCTGTTGCTGATCATCGCCATCGTCATCGTGCCGGCCATCATCCTGTCGATCGCGCTGGTGCAGGAAGCGACCGCGCTCTACGCCCAGATCAATGTGGGGAAGATCAACATTCCCCACATGTTCGCACAGTTCCAGGCGGCGCTGCCGGATTGGGCGTCGATCGGCCTGCGGCGGCTGGGCATATCCAATTTCGCGGCGGTCCAGCGGCTGCTGACCGATGGCCTGACCGCCAGTTTCCGCACCGTCGCGGCGCAAGCCTTCCTGATCGGCCAGAGCGCCTTCAGCTTCCTCATCGCGCTGACGGTGATGCTCTATCTCACCTTCTTCCTGCTGCGCGACGGGCTCGACCTGACGCGCAAGCTGGACCGGGCCGCGCCGCTGCGGGTGCTGCATCGCCGCGCGCTGATGCGGCAATTCGTCATCGTCATCCGCGCCACCATCAAGGGCAGCATCGTCGTCGCCATCCTGCAGGGGCTGATTGGCGGGCTGGTGTTCGGCGCACTGGGCATTTCCGGCGCGCTGCTGTGGGGCGTGATGATGGGCTTCTTCTCGCTGCTGCCGGCCGTCGGCACCGGCCTCATCTGGGCGCCAGTGGCGATCTATCTGCTGGCGACCGGCGCGATCTGGAAGGGGCTGATCCTCATCTTCTGCGGCATGTTCGTGATCGGCATGGTCGACAATCTGCTGCGCCCGATCCTGGTCGGCCGCGACACCCGCATCCCCGACTATGTCGTGCTGATCACCACGCTCGGCGGGCTGCAACTGTTCGGCTTCAACGGCATCGTCATCGGCCCGGTGATCGCCGCCCTGTTCATCGCCACCTGGCAGATCGTGATCCGCACCCGCTCCAACGAAGCGGGCGCGCCACCGCTCACCTTCTAGACCCTGATCGTCTGAGGTGGAAGCGCTCCGCGCTTTCACCGATGGCGTGAATCAGGGTCTAAAGCCGAAGAATCAGCCTGCCTCGAGCGCCGCGCCGGCCTCCATCCAGACTTCCTCGGCCGCTTCCAGCTTCTTTTCCACCGCGGCGCGCTTCACCATCAGTTCGCTGGTGGTCATCTTCGCCTCGGCCCCGGTTGCGCTCTTGGGATCGGACAGTATGGCGTCGATCCGCGTACGCTCGGCGATCAGGGTGGACATCTCGCGCTCGGCCTTGTTGACGGCGTTCTTGAGCGTCTTCTGCTTCTCGCGCCATTCGGCAGCGGCCTTCTTGTCGGCCTTGCGATCGACCTTGGGCGCGTCACCGCCGGACGGATTGCCGTCTGCCTTGCGCAGGATGATGTCGGTATAGTCATCCAGGCTGCCGTCAAACGGCTGGGCCGTGCCATTGTCGACCAGCACCAGCCGGTCGGCGACCAGTTCGATCATGTGACGGTCGTGCGAGACGATCACCACCGCGCCCGAATATTCGTTGAGCGCCTGCACCAGCGCCTCGCGGCTGTCGACGTCCAGATGGTTGGTCGGTTCGTCGAGGATCAGCAGGTGCGGCGCATCGCGGGTGATGAGCGCCAGCGCCAGACGCGCGCGCTCGCCGCCCGACATGGATCCGACCTTCTGCGTCGCGCGCTCGCCCGAGAAACCGAAGCGGCCAAGCTGGGCGCGGACCGCGCCGGGCGTCGCCCCCTTCATGACGCGGGTCATATGCTCCAGCGGCGTGTCGGTGACGTCCAGTTCCTCCACCTGATATTGAGTGAAGTAACCGACATTCATCTTGGCCGAGCTGTTGATGGCGCCTTCCATCGGCGCCAGTTGTGCCGCGATCAGGCGGGCCAGCGTGGTCTTGCCGTTGCCGTTGCGGCCTAGCAGCGCCAGACGATCATCGGGATCGATGCGCAGATTGACGCGGCGCAGGATCGGCGTGTCGTCATAGCCGACCGAGGCCATGTCCATGGTGATGAGCGGCGGGCGCAGTTCGGCGGGGCTGGGGAAACCGAAATGCAGGCTGGGGTCTTCGATCGCAGCGGCAATGGGCTGCATCTTGGCCAGCGCCTTGGCGCGCGACTGGGCCTGCTTCGCGGTCGAGGCGCGGGCCGAATTGCGGGCGACATAATCCTGCAGCTTCTCGCGCTCGGCCTGCTGCTTGGCGCGTGCCGCCTCCTGCTGGGCCAGCCGTTCGGCGCGCTGGCGCTCGAACGCGTCGTAGCCGCCGGGATAAAGGGTCACCTTCCCGCCTTCGAGATGCAGGATATAGTCGACCACATTGTTGAGCAGATCGCGCTCATGGCTGATGATGACCACGGTGCCGCGATAGGCCTTGAGGAAATTCTCCAGCCAGAGGGTCGCTTCGAGATCGAGATGGTTCGACGGTTCGTCGAGCAGCAGCAGGTCCGGGTTGGAGAAGAGCAGCGCCGCCAAGGCAACGCGCATCTTCCAGCCGCCCGAATAGCTGTCGAGCGGGCGGCCCTGCATTTCCTCATCAAAGCCCAGGCCAACGAGGATGCGGGCTGCGCGCGCGGGCGCGGTATAGGCATCGATCGTGGTCAGCCGTTCATAGATATGGCCAAGCCGATCGGGATCTTCGGTATGCTCCGCCTCCGCCATCAGTTCGGCGCGTTCCTTGTCGGCGGCGAGCACGGTGTCGAACGGGGTCGCGGTGCCCGAGGGGGCTTCCTGGGCGATATAGCCGAGGCGGGTGTCGCGCGGCATGTCGCAACTGCCCTCGTCCGGGTCGAGCTGGCCGATCATCACCTTCATCAGGGTCGACTTGCCCGCGCCGTTGCGGCCGATGAGGCCGACGCGGCTGCGCGGCGGCAGTGCGGCGCCGGCGCGGTCGAGGATGGTGCGGCCGCCCAGGCGCACGGTGATACCGTTCAAGTTAAGCATGGCCGCGCCTGTAGCAGAGCTGCGGCGGGGGGTGAAGCGGCTTGGCGCGCTTGCGAAAGCTGCAAAATATATAGTGTCGCAGAGGACGCATTTACGCCGCTGCCGGTCCGCGGTCACGACTTCGCAATAGGAGATTTTTGCGAAGTCGCGCGATCGACGCGCGGAAAATGGGGTGGACCAAAGTCCACCCCGCAGGGGTCAGAGGCCGTCGACGGCCTTGCTGACGAGGATATTGACCGCGACGCGGCGATTCTGCGCCTTGCCCTCGATCGTGTCGTTGCTGGCCACCGGATCGGCCTCGGCCATGCCGGTGGGGGTCAGCATGCGATAGGGCTTCCAGCCGCAGGCCTGCTGCAGATAATTGACCACGCGCGAGGCACGCTTTTCGCTGAGTTCCTGATTCAGCTCTTCGCCACCGGTGGAGTCGGTATAGCCCACGACCAGCAGCAGCGCGTTGCTCATGCCATTGGCCGAGGTCGCCGCAGCGCAGAGATCATTCTTTGCCTGATCCGACAGCACCGCCTTGCCGGTGTCGAAATTGACGTTGGTCGTGCCCTTCACATTATACTGGTCGATCTCGCCCATGCGGCCACGCAGCGCCTCGGTCGCGGCGGTCTGTTCGTCGAACCGCTGGGCGGTGCCGTTATTGATCATCGACGCGGTCTTGAGATCCTTGTTCTGCAGGGCGATCTTGCTGGCAAGCAGCCCTTCGCCGGCCTGCAGGGTCTTCACCGTCACCGGCAGACCGTTCAGCAGCGATGTCGCAGCCAGATGGTCGCGGCCAAGGCCGAACAGCCCCTTGCTGGCGCTGATCTTGGTATCGTCATTGATGGTGATGACGCTCTTGCTGCCGTCGGCGGCGGTCACCTGCATCCGGTCGCCGCTGCGCGCGGAGATGATGCCCTTGATCTCGGGCCCCTCCGTCAGTTCGGCGGCCGGCATGGCGACGCTGGCCGACACATCGGCCGGCGGCGCGTCCTGGGCCTGGTCCTGCGCCACGACAGCGGCCGGGGCGGCCCCGGCCAGCAGGGCAAGCATCACAAGATATTTTTGGTTTTTGGACATGATAGGCATCACGCTGCTCCTTCACTTCTCGATCGGTCGGGCCTGCAGCATTGCAGCTTGTCGTCCGACGGCGGCCGCCTGGTGGCGTTTCCGGCCGTCAGAACCCCCTTCTTCTGACCTTCATAAATTTTGACGTCTTGGCGCCGTGGGATGCGCCAGACACATTGCCTGTTCGTGTCCGGCTTTCTGCTGCATGAACAGCCCGTGTTCCGGCCGTGTTGCGCAGGCCAGATGAGTGGATGATGCGACGAAACGAAGGCGGAGACGGAAAGTGTTAACGCGATCCACTTGAGTCAGAACAGCTATAGATTTCCATCACACTTCGCGATGAAGACCCCTCTTGTTGTGAAACAAAAATCAGCGTCCGCGTGGAACAAGTTCCGAATTTCTATTTTTGCGCTTTCATAACATTGACTTGAAACATTATTTGACGATCCGGTTTGCGTGCGCGCGCGGAAGCAGGCCGATGGACGCCTCGACCGGCCGCCGCCACACCGCGCATCACCCGCCGGTCGACGGCGGGATCTGTGGCAATATGGTCACAGAGGGAAATATTCGCATATTTTGCGCAAAATAGCATTGCGACGCATTCGCATTATTGTTGCGATCGCCTCGCAATACCGCTTAGGACGACGCCCAATTTCCTACCAGAAAACAGGGGTCTTCATGCTGTCCAAATATCACTGGCTTGCCGGCGTCGCACTATGCGTCGTCGCCCTTCCCGCCGCCGCCCAGACCAGCGCCGCACCGGCCGATGAGAATCGCGACGACCAGATCGTCGTCACCGGCACCTATACCCTGCCCGACAAGATCGACACCGCGACCGGCCTGGGCCTGACGGTCCAGGAAACGCCGCAGTCGGTCAGCATCATGACCGCGCAGCGCATCCTCGACCAGAATCTGATCAGCGTGAAGGATGTCATCACCAATGCGGTGGGCGTATCCGCCAACGAAGTCGATGACGTGCGCAACAGCTTCTACGCGCGCGGCTTCGAAATCCGCAACACCCAGGTCGACGGCGTGCCCGCGGCCTGGACGCTGGCCGGTGGCAATGGCGAGACCAGCATCGACGTCTCCATTTATGAACGGATCGAGGTCGTGCGCGGCGCAACCGGCCTGCTGTCGGGCGCGGGCGATCCGTCCGCGTCGGTCAACCTGGTGCGCAAACATGCCGACGCCACCGACCTGACCGGCTATGTCAATGCCAGCGTCGGCAGCTGGAACACCTGGCGCCTGTCGGCCGACATTGGCGGCGCGCTGACCGCCGATGGCCGCATCCGCGCCCGGCTGGTCGGTCGCTATGAAAAGGGCGACTATTTCATCGACATCCAGGACCGCAAGAAGTGGGTCCTCTATGGCGTGGTCGAGGCCGACGTCACCGATAGCACGCTGGTCCGCGTCGGCATGAGCCACCAGGACAGCAAGCCCAAGGGCGCGACCTGGGGGGCGCTGCCCACCTTCTACACCGACGGCACGCTGACCGACCTGCCCCGGTCGCAGACCACGGCGGCGGACTGGACCTACTGGAACACCACCAACCAGAATATCTATGCCACGGTGCGCCAGGAATTTGGCGATCGCTGGAACCTGACCGCCAATTACAACCGGCTCAAGACCACCGGCGATACGCAGCTCCTGTATCTCTATGGCGGCGTCGACAAGGCGACCGGCACGATGGACGGCACCAACCCCTACAAGTCCAAGGGCGAAAGCATCCAGAACAGCATCGACGCCCAGTTGAAGGGCCAGGTGGCGCTGTTTGGCCGCGATCATGAGGTCGTGCTGGGCGCGCTGCACAGCGTGCTGAAGCGGCACACCGACAATTATGTGGCGCCCTCGCCCTGGCTGACGGACGTGCCGGTGCTCGGCCAGGAAGGCGTGCCCTATCCCGAGCCGGTCTGGGGCACCGACGCGGTGCGCAACGAACAGGAACGGATCGAGCAGACCGGCTATTATGGCGCGTTCCGCCTGAACGTGGCCGATCCGTTCAAGGTCATCCTGGGCGGCCGTATCGCCAGTTGGAACCAGCGCGGCTTCGCCTGGAGCGGGCCGAGCGACTATGGCGACGACAATGTGTTCATCCCCTATGTCGGCACGCTGTACGACATCACGTCGAACCATCGCGTCTATGCCAGCTATACCAAGATCTTCCAGCCGCAGAACCTGTATGACCGCGAACAGCGCCTGCTCGATCCGCTGAACGGCGCCGCCTATGAAATCGGCCTGAAGAGCAGCTTCTTCGGCGATGCGCTGCAGACCTCTATCGCGCTGTTCCGCATCGAGCAGGATAATGTCGGCGAGATGGACGGCCCGGAAATCATCCTGAACGGCCAGACCTTCCAGCCCTATCGCGCGGTCGAGGGTGTCACCAGCAAGGGCTTCGAACTGGAAGCCACCGGCCAGCCGCTGCCGGGCTGGAACGTCAATGCCAGCTACAGCCAGTTCAAGATCGAGGATCCGGACGGCAATGACGTGAACACCGCGCAGCCGCGCAAGCTGCTCAAGATCTTCACCACCTATGACCTGCCCGGCGTGCTGACCGGCCTGACCATCGGTGGCGGCGTCAATTATCGCAGCAAGGCCTATTCGGACGGCACCATCCCCGGCACCACGCCGGCCGTGCCCTTCCGCTTCCAGCAGGACGGCTATACTCTGGTCAGCCTGATGGCGCGCTATGCCGTGACCGAGCAGCTGCAGCTCCAGGCCAATGTCGAAAATCTGTTCGACAAGAAATATTACAGCCAGGCCGGCTCGTTCAGCCAATATCGCTACGGCGCCCCGCGCAATTTCACGATCAGCGCGAACTACAAGTTCTGATGCTGGAAGGGCGCCGTGGGAGACCAGGGCGCCCTTTTTGTTGGGGGTAGATGGATGCTGACGCGGGTTCAGCTTGCGGAACGACGCAACGCTATTCTGGAGCAGCTAAGCGCCAGACTGTTTTCCAGTCCTTCATACCCCCTTCTCCGCGCCCTTCGCGGCTCCGCGTGATTCATTATTCGCGCGGAGCCGCGAAGAGCGCGGAGGAGAAAGAAGGAGGGGCGGATTTGGGTGGGAACAAGACATAGCCCCTCCCTTCCAGGGAGGGGTTGGGGTGGGTGGCGAGCGTAGCGAGCTTCTGCCCTATCGACCGTAGACCGCCGCTACGCGGCGCACCCACCCCCGGCCCCTCCCTGGAAGGGAGGGGAGTAGGAAACGTCCGCTTCAGATCGCTCCCGCCAATCCGATCCGAAGAACCCGGCGACGCCGTGCGCCGCCGGGTTGCTCATTTTCAGAAGCGGTCCGCGTTCATGACCTTGGTCCAGGCGGCGGCGAAGTCGGTGACGAACTTCTCCTTTGCGTCGTCCTCGGCATAGACTTCGGCGACGGCGCGCAGTTCGGAATTGGAGCCGAAGATCAGGTCGACCGGGGTGGCCGTCCACTTTGCCGCGCCGCTGGCCCGGTCCTTGCCGTCATAAAGGCCCGGCGTCGCCGACTTGCTCCACACCGTGTCCATCGTCAGCAGGTTGATGAAGAAATCGTTGCTGAGCGTGCCCGGACGGGTGGTCAGCACGCCGTTCTTGGACCCGCCGCTATTGGCACCCAGCGCACGCATGCCGCCGACCAGCACCGTCATTTCCGGCACGGTAAGGTCGAGCGCATCGGCCTTGTCGACCAGCGCGTCGGCCGGGCTGACCTCCGCCCTGGGGCCATACCAGTTGCGGAAGCCGTCCGCCTTGGGCTCCAGATAGGCGAAGGATGAGACATCGGTCTGCGCCTGCGCTGCGTCGACCCGGCCGGGCGTGAACGGCACGGTGATGTTGTAGCCGCCCTTCTGCGCCGCCTGCTCGACCGCGGCGTTACCGCCAAGCACGATGAGGTCGGCCATCGACACCTGATTGCCGGATTTCGCGAATTCCTTCTGAATCGCGGTCAGCTTCGTCAGCACCTTGCTGAGTTCCGCCGGGTCATTGACCGCCCAGCCTCGCTGCGGGTCGAGCCGCAGGCGCGCGCCATTGGCGCCGCCGCGCATGTCGGTGCTGCGGAAGGTCGCGGCCGAGGCCCAGGCGGTGCGCACCAGTTCCGGCCCGGTGAGGCCCGACGCCAGCACGGCGGCCTTCAGCTTGGCCTGATCGGCGGCGCTGACGGGGGCGAAGCTCGCCTTGGGCAGCGGATCCTGCCAGCTATAGGTTTCGGACGGGATGTCCTTGCCGAGATAGCGGGCCTGCGGCCCCAGATCGCGATGGGTCAGCTTGAACCAGGCGCGGGCGAAGGCCTTGCTGAACAGCTCGGGATCCTTCTGCCAGCTTTCCAGCACCTTGTGGAAACCGGGATCTTCCTTGAGCGCGATGTCGGTGGTGAACATGATCGGCGCGTGCCGCTTGTCCTTCACATGCGCGTCAGGGACCATGTTGGCGGTGGCGGGATCGGTCGGGATCCACTGGGTCGCGCCGGCCGGGCTCTTGGTCTTCACCCAGTCGAAGTTCAGCAGATTGTCGATATATTGGGTGGTGAACTGGGTCGGCGTGGCCGACCAGGCGCCTTCCAGGCCCGAGGTCAGCGTATCTTCCGCATTGCCCTTGCCGCACTTGTTCTTCCAGCCGAAGCCCTGATCCTCGATGCCGGCGGCAGCGGGTTCCGCGCCCAGGCATTCCTCGGGCTTCTTGGCGCCATGCGCCTTGCCGAAGGTGTGGCCGCCCGCGATCAGCGCCAGCGTCTCCTCGTCATCCATCGCCATATTGCCGAAGGCGCGGCGGATGTCTGCGGCGGCGCCCTTGGGATCATGATTGGCGCCGGGGCCTTCGGGGTTCACATAGATGAGGCCCATGGTGGTCGCGGCGAGCGAACGCTTGAGCGAGCCGTCGGGATTGGAGCGCTCGGTGCCCATCATCTTGGTTTCCGGGCCCCAATAGACGACGTCCGGCTGCCAGGCATCGATCCGGCCGCCAGCAAAGCCCACGGTCTTGAAGCCCATATCCTCCAGCGCGACATTGCCGCTGAGGACCATCAGGTCGCCCCAGCTGAGCTTCCGGCCATATTTCTGCTTGATCGGCCAGACCAGGCGGCGGGCCTTGTCGAGGCTGACATTGTCGGGCCAACTGTTGAGCGGATCGAAGCGCTGTTCGCCGCCATCCGAGCCGCCGCGGCCATCACCGACGCGATAGGTGCCGGCGCTGTGCCAGGCCATGCGGATGAAGAAGGGGCCATAATGGCCATAGTCCGCCGGCCACCAGGGCTGCGACGTGGTCAGCACCTTGCGGATGTCGGCCTTGACCGCTTCCAGGTCGAGGCTGTTGAATTCCTTCACATAGTCATAGTCGGCGCCATAGGGATTGGCGCGGGTCGCCTCATGCTGGCGCAGCGCGGTGAGGTCGAGGCGATTGGGCCACCAGTCCTTGTTGGTCATGCCGCCGGGCTTTTCGGTGACGGCGGGCGCGGCAGCGGCGGGCTTGGTCTCGGCGGCGAGCGCCGGGCTGGCGAGCAGCGCGCACGCCAAAGCGAATGTGGAAATGCGGGTCGTGGACATGTTTCTCTCCCCTGTCCTGTTCTGCCTGTTCAAGGCGGGAAAAGGGGTAGTCCTGCGCGGCGGCGGATCGAAACGAATCGATTCCGTCACAGTGATCGGATTTTCCTATGAGAGAGGGTGGATCGGAGAGTTCAGCCTTTTGGTGGCGGAGAAGTCGGCACCGCCGCGTAGAGGGTGAACTGGCCGTGCAGGCCGCCGGTCGAGGACTGGCCGACCCACAGGTCGAACAGGCCCGGTTCGGCGAGGCGGCGGTTGCCGGCGCCGACAAATTCGAGGTCGGTGCGCGACAGGGTGAAGCGGACCTGGGTGGAATCGCCCGGCGACAAAGTGACGCGCTGGATGCGCTTCAATTCGCGGATCGGGCGGGTGCGGCTGGCGACGCGGTCGCGGATATAGAGTTGCACCACCTCGCTGCCCTTGCGCTTGCCCTTGTTGGTGAGGCGCGCGGTGATTTCGACCGCGCCGTCCCAGCGCAGCGCGGTGTCGGAGAGTTTCAGGTCGCTGAGGGCGAAATCGGTGTAGCTGAGGCCATGGCCGAAGGGGAAGCGGGCGCTGTTGTCGGTGGTGGCGTAGCGCGCCTTATATTCGGTGCTGCCATTGTCCACCGTCGGTCGGCCGGTCGACTTGCGGTCGTAGAAGAAAGGCTCCTGCCCGCTTTCCCAGGGGAAGCTGACCGGCAGCTTGGCCGAGGGATCGACCTTGCCGAAGAGGATGTCGGCCAGCGCATGGCCGGTTTCCGACCCCAGGAACCAGGTCGCCAGCAAGCCCTGCGCATTGGCGACACCGTCATGCAGGGCAAGCGCGCGGCCATGGCGCAGCAGCACGATGACCGGCTTGCCGGTGGCGGCGATCGCATCGGCCAGTGCCTGTTGCGAGGAGGGCAGCTCGATCATCGTGCGCGATTGCGCCTCGCCCGACATCGCCTGGGATTCGCCGACCGCCAGGATCACCACGTCCGCCGCCTTCGCCGCCGCGACGGCGCGGGCGATCCCGTCCTTGATCGGGCCGTTGACCGCGCAGCCCAGTTCGACCGTCAGCTTCGCGGGATCGGGCATCGCCGCGCGCAGGCCGGTGGCGATGTCGACACCCTTGTCGGGATCGCCGTAAAAGGCCCAGGGGCCATAGAGATTGGCCTTGTCCTCGCCGAACGGGCCGATCAGCGCGATCTTCTGCCCGGCGGCGGGATCGAGCGGCAGCACCCCGTCATTCTTGAGCAGCACGACCGATCGCGCCGCCGCCTCGCGCGCCAGTGCATGATGGCCGGGCGTGCTGATGCGCGCCTTCTCCACCGTCTCATCGAGCGAGCGATAAGGGTTGTCGAACAGCCCCATCGCGGTCTTCACATAGAGGATGCGGCGCACGGCGACATCGACCGTCGCCATCGGCACCGCGCCGCTCTTCACCAGATCGGGGATGTGGCGGATATAGAGGCCGCTCTGCATCGACATGTCGACCCCGGCCAGCACGGCGAGGCGGGCGGCGTCGCGCTCATCCTCGGCAAAGCCATGGGCGACCAGTTCCTCGTCGGCGGTGTAATCGGAGAAGACGAAGCCGCGAAACTGCATCTCGCCGCGCAATATGTCGGTCAGCAATTCGCGGTCGGCGGTGGCGGGCACGCCGTTGATTTCGTTGAAGGCGGCCATGGTGGTGAGCGCACCGGCGGCAAAGGCCTTGCCGAAGGGCGGCAAATGGGTTTCGCGCAGCGTCTCGTCACTGATGTCGACGCTGCCATATTCCAGCCCCGCCGCGACCGCGCCATAGGCGGCGAAATGCTTGGGACAGGCGAGCAGCGAATCATCGCGGCGCAGGTCGCGCCCCTGGAAACCGCGAATGCGCGCCGCCGACAAGAGGCCGGTCAGATAGACATCCTCGCCCGCGCCCTCGACCACCCGGCCCCAGCGCTGGTCGCGCGCGACATCGACCATCGGCGCGAAGGTGAGGTGCAGGCCCGCCGCCGTCGCCTCCACCGCCATGACCCGCGCGGTCTTTTCCACCAGCATGGGATCGAAGCAGGAAGCCTCCCCCAGCGGCACGGGAAAGATGGTCTTGAGGCCGTGGATCACGTCGCCCGCCAGCAGCAGCGGGATGCCCAGGCGGCTGTTCTTGACCGCCATTTCCTGCGCGCGGCGCGCGCCGGCAACGCCAATGCCGTTGAACAGGCAGCCGACCCGGCCCTTGCGAATCTCGTCCGCCAGGCGCTTCTCGTCCTGGATGCCGGCCGCCGGATTGGGCGGGTTGAAGGGGCGGAAGCTGTCGGCCAGGCAGGTCATCTGCCCGGCCTTTTCCTCCAGCGTCATCTTCGCGATCAGCGCATCGACGCGGGCGACGTCGGCCTGCGCCAGCGCGCGGCGGGGAATGCCAAGGGCGAGGACACCGCCCAGGGTGCGGATCAGGAGGTCGCGGCGATCAAGAGTCATGCGGGAGAGAGCGTAACCGGGGAAGAATGAACGGGGCTTGTCCGAAGACAAACGGACTTCCGCCGTTTTTGTTGCGCTGCGGCAATAAGCCTGCGGCGCGACGCCCCGATCCCGCGATCAGGCCATGCGCCGAATCATGCCGCGCGAATCAGCGGCGACGATCAGGGTCGGATATCAGGCCTGCGCCGACAATTTGGTGCCGACCACGCCAATCACGATCATCGCCATGAAGCCGATCTGGGCCATGTTGACTCGATCGCCATAGAGAATCATGCCGCCGATGATGACGCCCACGGCGCCCAGGCCCGTCCAGATCGCATAGGCGGTGCCCGCCGGCAGATCCTTCATCGCCAGCGCCAGCAGCCCCATGTTGAGGAAGCTCAGGGCAATGGGCACGACGGAAGCCTGCCAGCTGCCGACGGTGGCGGCCCATTTCAGGCTCAATGCCCAGATGATTTCGGTGAATACGGCGATGCCGAGAATGACCCAAGCCAAGCGGCGTTCCTCATGCGGTAACGGGCTCGGCTGGAGCGGCGCGCGGACCGGAAACCCGAAAGAGGCGGCGCGCCGATGAGAGCAGTGGTGGACAGGGCTGGATTCGAACCAGCGTACGGAAACCCGGGCAGATTTACAGTCTGCTGCCTTTAACCACTCGGCCACCTGTCCAGTGCCCTACGCGGTGGAAATTTGCTGTCCCGCCGCGCTGGAGGCGGCTCAATGGCGAATGGAGGCTTGCCTGTCAATGGGGTGATGTGAAAAGAGCGAAAACATGAAAAGAGGACATCGTACCGGCAAGCCGAAAGGCGCCTTCCCCCGCTTCTACGGACGCCATGCCATCACGGCTGCGCTCGCCAATCCGAACCGCGTCGTGCGCAAGATATGGGGCACGCGCGAAGCGATCGGCGCGCTCGACCTGCCGCCCGTGCTGCCGATCGTCTATTCCGACGTCGCCGACATGGGCCGGATGGTGCCGTCGGATGCGCCGCATCAGGGCATCGTCGCCGAAGTCGAGCCGCTGGACGATGTCTGGCTGGGCGACGTGCTGGAACAGGGGCAGGACGACCAGCGCCCGATCCTGGTGCTCGACCAGGTGACCGATCCGCATAATGTCGGCGCGATCCTGCGTTCGGCCGCGGCCTTCGACGCGCTGTGCATCGTAACCCAGGACCGGCATGCGCCGCCCGAATCGGGCGTGCTGGCCCGTGCCGCGTCGGGCGCACTGGAAACCGTGCCCTGGGTGCGGGTGGTGAACCTGGCCCGTGCGCTCGAAGAGATTGCCGAGGCCGGTTACTGGCGCATCGGCCTGGACGGCGACTGCGACACCGTGCTGGCCGACGCGATCGGCGAATCGCGCGTCGCGCTGGTGCTGGGCGCCGAGGGCGAAGGGCTGCGCCACAACACCATGGCACATTGCGACATTATCGCTAAGCTGCCGATCAGCCCGCGCATGGAGAGCCTGAACGTCTCCAATGCGGCAGCGATCGCCCTGTACGCCGCCACCAGCCGGTAAGCGGCCGCCGGGCACCATCTTGCGGCGATGTGGGTAGGGCGCCCTGCCCCGCCCATATCGTCGCGCAGACGAACGGGGGTTCGCCATGGTCCTATTGTCCCGCGCGGCGGGCGCACTGGCGGCGCTGCTGATGCTGCCCGGATGCCTGGTGACCCCCGGCAGCTTCACCTCCACCCTAGACATCCGCGCCGACCGCAGCTTCGCCTTTGCCTATAAGGGCGAGATATTGGCGTCGGACATGGACAAGGCGCTGGGCGGCCTGAACAGCGATGCGGAGGAGGATCCGCTGGAAGGCGTCGCCCCGCCCGAGGGCGAGGAGGCCGTGCTGCAGAAAGTCGCGCAGAGCCAGAGCAAGACACCCGCCCCGCCCGCCGAACCGCAATTCGACAAGGCCAGCGGCGACGATGCGCAGATGCAGGCGATGGCGAGTGCGCTCACCAAGGAAAAAGGGTTCCGGTCGGTCCAGTATCTGGGCGATCATAAATTCGCGATCGACTATGCGATCAGCGGAAGGCTGGACCATGCCTTCCTCTTCCCCTTCAACATCGACGCGCAGATCGTCCTGCCCTTCGTCGCGGTGGAAATGCGCGGGGCGGACCGGGTGCGGGTGAAGGCACCGGGCTTTTCCAACGGTTTCGACAAGAGCCAGGGGCCGGCCGGCATGGGCGGCGGATCGGGCGACGCCGCCGCCAAGGCGCTGAACGGCACGTTCACGCTGACCACCGATGCAGAGATCGTCAGCCAGAATCAGGAAGATGGCGCAACCACCGTGCCGGAGGGCAAGCGCATCACATGGACCATCACGCCGCTGACCGGCGATGCGCCGGCCGCGACGTTGCGGGTCAGGCCCTGAAGTAAGAAATCAGTCTTCCGGCGCGATGGTGACGCGCAGGCCGTCAAGCGCGTCGCTCAGCACGACCTGACAGGACAGGCGGCTGGTCTCGTTGCGATGATCGCTGCTGTCGAGCAGGTCATTCTCGTCTTCGCTCATCGCCGGCAGGGCGTCGGCAAAGGCCGGGTCGACATAGACATGGCAGGTCGCGCAGGAGCAGCAGCCGCCGCACAGCGCGAGCAGCTCGTCAAAGCCATGGTCGCGAATGACTTCCATCACCGAGAGACCCTTGTCCCCCTCAACAGTCTGTTCGGCACCATCACGGTTGACCACGATCAGCTTCGGCATCTACCCATTCCTTTTGGACTTATCCCCGCCGCTCTGACCGACAGCGGCGGCGAAATCAAGGGCTGGACGGGCGGACATGGTAAGCACGGCGGAAGAATTGCGCGTCAGCCTGGACTTCATCGCTGCGGCGGAGCCGGCATTCGGCGCGGCGATCGCCAGCGTCGGCTATCCGGTGCCGCGCGTGCGCGAACCGGGCTATGAGACCTTGCTGCGCACCATCGTCGGCCAGCAGGTCAGCGTCGCCTCCGCCGCGGCGGTCTGGCGCAAGCTGGAGGCGGAGCTGGGCGTGGGCTGCACACCCGAAGCGCTGCTGGCGCGCGATTTCGATACGTTGCGCGCCTGTGGCCTGTCGCGGCAGAAACAGGGCTATGCCCGCAGCCTGGCCGAACTGGTGGTGGACGGCACGCTCGATCTCCACGCCCTGCCCGCCGACGATGAGGCCGCGATCGCGCAACTGGTGCAGATCAAGGGGATCGGCCGCTGGTCGGCGGAAATCTATCTGCTGTTCGCCGAAGGCCGCCCCGACATCTGGCCGGCCGGCGACCTGGCGGTGCAGATCGCGGTCGGGCGCATCCTGGGGCTGGGCGAGCGGCCGAGCGAGAAGCTGACCCGCGACCTTGCCGAAGCTTGGCGGCCGCATCGCGGCGCCGCCGCGATCATGGCCTGGCACCATTATAATAGCGGGCAGGACATGCTGCAGAGCTGAGACGCGGCGGGGCACAGACCCCGCCCGCCTGCCCGCGATTCAGCCCAGCAGGGCGATGTTGAAGACGATGCCCAGCACCGCCGCCAGCGCCAGCGCCAGCAGGCACAGCGCAATCACCAGCGTCACCGAGATCGGGAAGCGGCTGTCGGAGTGAATCAGCCCATCCTCCGTCATGATCTTGCGCCGATCCCGCAATTCGGTCGCGAATTGGACATGCCGCACGATGCCGCCGGCCAGCAGCACGATGCCGAACACCAGCAGCGCCACGCCGAAATTGCGCGGCGCGTTGACATTCTGGATGCTGCCCGCGTCCTGCATCTTCTGGAATGCCTGGTTGATGGTGAAGCCGAAGCCGATCAGCGACAGCGCCGTGCGCATTTCCGACATCAGGGTCCGGTCCGCGCTCATCCGGGTGCGCTGGAACGACATGCCGGTCCGGCGCATCGACATTTCGGTGCGATGCCCGGACAGGTCGGTGCGATATTCGGACAGGTCGGTGCGATGTTCCGACAGACCCGTGCGATGGCGCGACAGGCCGGTGCGGAAATGCGAATAGGCGGTCGATGCCCCTTCGGCATCACTCATATCGACCGACGGAATGGGCGGCACGGGCTCGCCCACATTGCGGGCCGGGCGTACCGGTATGCCCCTGGGTTCCTGCGATTCGGCCATATGCCCCCTCCTGTCAGTTCGGCTTGATCGGCGGCGGGAAATTGGCGAGCACGGCGGTCACCGCCTTGTCGATTGTCGCCTGGTCGGGGCTCTTGCGGCTGACCTCCTGCGTGGCCGTGCCGTGCCAGACCGGCTGTTTCGTCCCGGTGTCATAAATGTCGACCGTCAGCGTGCCGTCGGTCACGTTGCGCACATCGACATTGCGATAGCCGCCCCAGCCGGCCCACCCGCCCCAGGGACGATAATAGGTGGCATAGGGACCGAAATCGGTCACCTCCACCCGGTCGCGGGCGCCCAGGGTAAAGCCGATGGCAAATTCGCCGGGATCAGCCTGACTATAGCCGCGCGCCGCGAGGGCGGTGTCGATCGACGCCTTCACCCGCTGGAACAGCAGCGGGTTCATGCCCTGCGGCACATTGATCGACGCCCAGCTATAGCTGCGATAGCTGGCGAAATTGGCGGCGGGATCGGCATCATAATTGACCCGTGGCGTGGTGGCACAGCCTGCCAGCGCCAGCAGCAGACCCGTGACGAATATGCGCCTGATCATATCGCGACCTCCCTTTGAACATCCCTGGGCATAGCCAAGCGGACGCCGGGCCAGCCATCGGGATTCTCCCCTAGGGACCGCCCCGGATATCCCTATCCCATGGCGTGAAGCGGCGCCCGAAAGCCGCGGTCGGACCAAAGCGGGACGATCGCCCGCCCCCGGAAAATCCGCTATGGCGCGATGCCCGCGAATGCGCGATCATCCCCCTATTCCAGCGTTCGGACGGGTGAGTCGCGGCGCCAATCGCGAAACTTTTCCTGCCGATCGCAGCCCAGCAGAGGGAGCTGTGTGCGATGGTAAGAGACTGGCCTGCAATGGTCGCAGCGGGCGCCGGCATTTGTGTGGCACTGGCCACGGCAAGCAGTATGGGCACGCCGCAGGATGCAACCCCGACCGTCAGGCTGGCGCCACCGGCCCTGCCCTGGCTCGACGATCTGACCGCGGACAAACCGGCGGTGCGCGCCGGGCAACAGCTCGCCAGCAACCGCTAGCGCGGCCATCATCCGAGCCGGACGGGCCTGCGTTGAACGGGCTGACGGATTCACGCTGAACCGGCCCAACTGAACCGGGAAACATTCGGCCGGGGCGGCACCAACGCCTGCCCAGCCCGCCTGCACAACCCTGCCCGGCGGCACGCCCCTGCCCCGGCGGCGGGATACCACCCTTCCTCATGATCGGGAGTATCGATGGATTTCCTACGCCTGTTCCAGTCGCTGGAAGAATTTCTCTATGAGGCGATGAGCTGGCTGGTCTTCTATCCCCGCACCTTGTGGCGGACCATCCGCCACCCGATTCAGATGCTGCGCTATTCCGACAAGGAACTGGAGGATGCGCCGGACCAGCAATTCACCGACATGCTGAGCCCGCCCCTGTTCCTGATGCTGACCATATTGCTGTCGCACCTGATCGAGGTGGCGTCGCACCAGAAGATGCCGGAGGTCGCGACCACCGGCATCGGCAAGGAAATCACCGCGTCGGAAATGAACCTGCTGGTGCTGCGCGCCTTCCTCTTCGCCATCTATCCGCTGATGTTCGCGGTGCGGCGGCTGAAGGCGCAGGGCCTGGCGCTCAACCGCGACACGCTGCGCCGTCCTTTCTACGCCCAATGCTATATTGCCGGGCCGGCCGCGCTGGTGCTGGGCATCGCGTCGATCCTGGCGCGCCTCGGCGACGTCGCCTGGGCGATCGCCGCGCTGGTCATCATGCTGGTGACGATCAGCTGGTATCTGCGGATCGAGACGATCTGGCTGCGCAGTCGCACCCGGAAATCGACCGGCAAGGCGTTCCGATCGGCGTTGGGTACCTGGCTGCTCGCCTCGCTGATCAACAGCGGGGCGAGCTTCCTGATCCTGGGCGGCTGACCCGGCTATTTGCCGTCCGGCGTCATCGCCATCACATCGACGAAGCGACGCTGCGCGTCGAAGCGGCAACGGAAGCGCTTGATCCCCTCGCTGCCCTTGTCGACCGTGCCGTCGATGAAGAAACCACCGGGCGCCTTGGCGATCGCGCCGGTCTTCACATAGGACGGGCGGGTGCCATATTGGCCGGACACTTCCCCCCGACAATAAGCGGGCATGTTGCCGGGCGTCAGCGCCGGGCCGGTCGCCGCCGGCATCACCTGCGCTGCGGTCGCCGCCAGCGCCTGCACGCTGACGGTCAGGATATAATTGGCGACTTCGTTGCGGCGGGCGGCATTGCGCATCAGATAGACGCGAATGCGATAATCGCCATTGGCGGGCAGGCGGCCGGAAAAGCTGTTGCCGACGGACGAGCCGACGAACATGGCGCTATCCCCGGCACCGGGCGCGATCACGTTGAAATAGCTGGAGGCGTTGCTGGTCTGAAGCCGGACATTCATGGTCTGGCCGGCCCGTGCGCCGACCAGATAATCGACCATGTCATAGCCCTTGAGCGACGCCTTGATGACCTTGGATGCGGTCCCTTTGGCGAATTGCACCCGCTCGCTGCGCACCGGGGCCTGGGCGATGGCCGGCATGGCCAACGCCGACAGCGCGACGGTCGCGATCATGGCATTCCTCATGATGCATCCTTTCGTTCAATAGGGGTCCATCGACATCACATTGCCATTGCCCGTCACAGTGCAGCGCGAGCGATAATGGCCGGACGCGACGATGATCTCATAGCGATCCCCACCTTGCGGATAGACGCTGACCGGCACGGAACTGCCCGCCGGCACATTCTGGAACTCGTCGCCGCGCCGGGCACAGGCCCGCTGCGCCGCCGCCGGCGCGCCCCGCACGATCTGGCTGTTGGCGGCAAGGCGATTGCTCCGCTCCGCATTGCCCGCCGAAAAGCCCGAATGATAGGCTTCGCTGTCGTTGCGATCATAGTCACCGCCATACAGGCCGTCATGATAGCCGCGCTCATATTCGCTGTCATGCTGGGCCGAACTGTCATTATGGCTCTTCTTGTGACTGGCGAGCGCCGCGATCAGGCCGATCGCCGCAACGCCGGCTACGGCCGCTGCGGCCGTATTGCCACCGCCATGGCCGCAATCGCCGTCCGACGCGCTGTCGATCGCATCATAGCGGCCATTATAGGTGATGACGCGGATGCACTGGTCCTTCGCGCTGTTCCACCAATAGTTGGTGAGGCCATTCTGCTTGGCGATGCGATAGCCACGCGACTGGAGCGCATTTCCCCCCGAAGAGCCTCGCGCGCCGACCAGATCATCGACATCGCGCGGCGGCGCCGCATGGGCCGGCGAGATCGGAAGGGCAGCCGCCAGCAAGGCGGTCACCGACAAGAATGTCGAAAAACGCGTCATCCTCATGTCCCCTGTTCCTGCGACGCCGGAAAGCGGATTCGCAGACGGCCGCATGCTACAGCAACGCTGGCGCGGCGCATTCGGCAAAGCCGTGGATAGGGCTCAGGGAAAATACCGAGAAATAAAGTCCGGGAGCGATGCAAGCATCGCTCCCGGACGGCCATGGTGCCCACCGCGAAAGGGGTTAAGCGGCGGCACGGACCCGCGCGCCGATTGGGGCGACGCGCTTAACTGTAGAAGGTCAGACGACCAGCTTGGCCGCGTAGATCAGGCTGCCCCGGCCCAACTGGGCCATGACCTGCGACCGGACGCTGTCGCCGACCGCGAAACAGCCCTGGCTGCGCCCCAGCTTGCCGCGCGCACCGGCCAGCGTGGGTTCGGCATACCAGGCACCATGCAGCACGATCGCCCGGCTCATCGCATTGTCATTGGTCGGATCGAGCCCCTGCAAGCGCTGCGACGGGCCATGTTTCCCGACATAGGGATCGGCCGTCAGGAACGCGCCCGAACAGGAGGCGTTGGAACCGGGCGCATTGGAAAAGCGCTCCAGCCAGCCGCTATGATCCGGGTCCGATCCGCTGCCATGCGCCACCAGATAGGAGGTGGTGGTGCCATCCAGCAGGTTGACGATGTGCAGCCGCGGCTCCGACGAGGGCGCGGCAAAATCGACCAGCGCCATGCGGTGCCGGTTGACGATCTGCGGATGCCGTTCCAGCGCCGCGCGGGCCTGCGCGAACAAAGCGGGCTTCACCAGCGCCGGCGGGGTCGGCGTGGTGAGCGGCGCGATCGGCTGGGCCGGCACCATGGGTTTCAGCGCGCGCATCGGCCCCGGCGCAGAGGCACGCGCGGTGCCGACAGCGCCCGCGACCAGAACGGAAGCGGAGAGGAGAAAACGGCGACGATCGGGGTTCATGGATGGTGCAACTAGGGTGCAGGCCCCGCCAAGGTCTTTGCCGGAATCGGGCGCCGCGCACAAAGTCTTGCGCACATCCGTCCGGCCCGGCATTTTTGGCGGGCGGGGCACGTCGAAGCGGGAGAAGCGGGACATGGCCGGAACGCGGCTATCGAACGGCATCTATCGGGAAGTAGTCGCCACCATCGTGCGGCGCATCCAGAAGGCCCATGGCCTGTCCGACAGCCAGCTGGCGGAGCGGATCGGCTGTTCGGCCGGCACGGTCAAGAATGCCCGCAACGAGGCGAGCAACCTGGACGCCGTGACCCTTGCCAATATCGAGCAGGTCTTCGGCCCCGGCGCGATCGACCCCTATCTGGCGCTGGCCGATGTTCGCGCCGTGCCGCTGACCCCGCCGGTGCCGGTCGAGCGGTTGCATCCGACGCTGGCGATCGTCGAGGCGCTGCACCGGATCATCGAGAAGCAGATGCCCGACAGCGAAGGCGGCACCCGCATCACATCCCACGAACTGCTGACGATCCTGAGCGAATTGCGCGAGGCGCGTGGCGTGTTCGACGCCCTCATCATGATCGCCGATCCCGCGATCGACAGCGGCGAGATCAGCTTCCGCGACAAGGGCCGCAAGCGGCTGGCCGTGGTCCACAGCCAGGGCGGCACCATCACCCGCGCCGACATCATGCACAGCGAGGACGATGCCGACTGATCCGGCATCGTCCCGCGCCGATCAGCCCGCCGTCTTGGCAATCTCCGCCGCGTAGATTTGCGGCGCGCCGTCCATGTTGGAGCGGAAGATCATCCATTTGCCGTCGGGCGTGAAGGTGATGTTGGGCTCCAGCCGATAGTCATGCTTGCGCATGTCGACGATCTTCTCGACGCCGAAGGTGCCCGGCGCGATCAGGTCGGCGGCATTGTCGGCATGGATGCCGGCGACATCGGGAATGGCCTGGGGCGTGAAGAGATAGAGATATTTGCCGTCGGGGGCATGGGCGACCATTTCGCTGTCGCCGCCGTCGCCGGAGAAATGCTTCAAATCGGGCGCCTGGTTGTAATGGACCGACCATTGGTTGCGGTCGACCTTGAACCATTGGCGATGCCCGGTCGCCAGCTCATAGCCCGCCAGCCAGAACACTTCGCCACGCGGCGTCTGCAGATCATACCAGATCCACTTGCCGTCCGGCGAGAAGAACTCGTGGCCGGCAATTTCCATGTTCATCGTGCGCTTGTGGACCAGCTGCTGGCCGCTGCCGTCGGTGCGGATCGTCCAGATCCGGTCGACCTTGTGCCAGGGGCCTTCATGGCAATACATGATGAGGCCGGGGTCGGTCGGCGAGAACTGGATATGGTTGAGCCAGTCGGTGGAGGCGACCACCACCTTGCGCTCCCCGGTGCGGATATCGATGGTGAAGATCTCCATCGGGATGCGCGCTTCCAGCCGTTCATTGAGGCGCACTTCCTTTGCCTCGGCAAAGCTGAGCGGCTTTCCGTCCGGGCCGTTGGCGGCATAATTGGCCTGGCCGAACTGCTGCTTGATCTCCGGCGCGGCGCGCTTCTGCGTACCGTCGGGCTGGAGCGGCTTGTCGCTCGCCGCCCATTGGCCGAGCAGCAGCGTCTCGTCCGCATTGATCGAGCCGATCGAGCCGCGATCGACGGTCGCGATCTTGCGCACCTTGCCGCTGTCGATGTCGGCGGCATAGAGCGTCGTCGCGCCGGCGCCATCATCGCGCCTGTGGCTGGCATAATAGGCGGTGCGCGTCTTGCGCCCGGTGAAGAGCAGCTGGATATCCTTGCCCTTGACCAGCGGCCTGATGCTCCAGTCCGCCAGCGTCAGCACCGAAATGCCGTCGGGGGTGGAGATCACCATCTTGTCGCCCTGCGGCGTATAGCTGTTCTGGTGGAAATAGAGGCTGGCGCTGCCCGGCGTGTCGGTCAGCCGCAGCACGCGGTGACCGGTGGTCTGGTCGACCCATTCGGCCACGGGCTTGGCCAGCGCCGGGGTCGCCGCGCTTACGGTCAGCGCCGCCATCAGGCCCATCATCATCGTCTTCATCTTATGGCCCTTCATCAGTTGGCAGCGTCGGCGAGCGCGTCGGGAATGAGCGCCAGATTTTCGATCGCGGCAAGGCCCCATTGCGACGCCGCATTGGTGGAGACGTCGGGCCATTCGACGATCGGGCGGACATAGGCCGGCCCCTTCAGCGCCACGCGCGGATCGCCGTTCGACAGGCCGAGGCCCGCGTCGCCGCCCAGAAACTCCTTCCAGGCGCGGACCGCCAATTCCCTGTCGCCGGTTTCGCGCGCGACATAGGCGGTCAGGCGCGAATGGCCTTCCTTGAGGTTGCGGCGGCCGAAGGGCTGGTCGAACTTCGCCTTCCACTCCTGCGGCGAGGCATTGAACCAGCGGCAATAATCGAGCCAGGCAGTGCGATAGCGCGGCACATCGAGCAGGTCGAGAAGCTCGGCATTCACCTCCAGCGCGCCGAACACGGCATTGAGGTGCGAGATCGAGATCTTGTCCCCCGCGCCCATGAAGCGCCCGGTCTTGAGGTCATAGGGCGCGCTGCCCGCCAGCCAGCCATATTTCAGCCGACCGATGCTATCCATGCCGTTCAGCAGTCGCTCGCGCCACTTCTTGTCGCCGGTCCGCTCCCATTCGGTGAGCCAGGCCGAGGCGACCGAACACCACATGGTGCCGAAGCTGAGGTCAATGACGCCGGCCGGCAGCGGATTGCGCTCCGCGCCCGGCACCTTGCGGCCGATCTCGACATGCTCCAGCGACAGGTCGGACGTGACCAGATCGCGCATCAGGTCGCCGGCGCGCTCGTCGGCGGTCAGATAATAGAAGATGCGGCGATACATGGCGTTGCTGACGCGCGGCTGCTTGCTGCTGTCGCTCCAGTGCTGGACGCCATGGCGCGTGCCCAGCCCCTTGAAACGGCCGAGATGATAGACGTCGACCTCGCCCGTATGGCGGGTCAGCGCCTCGGCAAAACGGAAGGCGGCGGCATTGCCGGTGCGCAGCACGCTGGTCCAGAACCACAGGTCGGGCGACAATTCGCTATTGTCCCAGGCGAAGCCGCCAATGTCATAGCGCCAGACATGCCGGTCGAAATCATAGGTGTGCATGATGTCGCCATGGTTCCAGAAACCATACCAGCGGCGGCGATCGACCTCACCAACATAGAAGTCGACCAGATTTCTATTCTGGTCCTCGATCCGCGCCTTCATGGGCGTCGAGCGGTCGGGCAGGCTCCAGATGCCGAACACGCCAGCGGCATGAATGCGGTCGGGCGTCACCATCAGCTGCGGCGGCACGGCGTTCGCCTGTGCCATGGCGGCCAGCGCCTCGGCCGAGGGGGTGGCGGCGCAGGCCCAGAGGGTCAACTCGCTGGTGCGGGCAACGCCGGTCGCGGCATCCCAGCCGGGCTCATAATCCTCATAGGTGATGTCGAGCCCTTCATTCTGGGCGTCATAGCCTTCCATCCCCAGGACGCCGCGATAGGAGCGCATGTCCATCGGCTTGGCATCGGGCGACCAGAGCCAGGCGGTCAGCGTCGCCATGTCGCTTTCGGCGTCGCGAATGCTGATCTGGGACGGGTGGCGCTGCCAGAAATAGCGGGTGGCGATCGCCGCGCCGCCCTGGGGCGAGCCGATATAGCCCAGGCCCTGTGACCGGCTGCCGGCGACGGAATCGACCCAGGCATGGCCGTCCTGGGTGCGCTTGGCGATGGCGAAACCGTCGGCGGACAATTGGGTCAGGTCGAAATCGCCCCAGGTCGGGATGCGATCGAGCAGCTTGGCGACGCCCGGCGCCATCGCGTCCATCGGCACCGCCTTGCCGGCGATCTGCGCGGCGCGCACCGCCTTGCCCGGATCGCGGCGCAGGCCGGTGAGCGGCCGCACCGCTTCGCTGAACAGGCCATCGTCGGCGGTGGCGAGGCGGACATGACGGTCATGCGGGGCGCCGGCCATCGGCACGGCAGCGGTCAGGCCGATGCCGCTGATGAAATCCTTCGCCGGATCGCCATCGAAGATGAAGCTGTGGACGATGCGCAGATGATCGCCGCCGGCATGGGCATAGAGGCGCAGGGTGAAGGGCAATAGCTGCCGCCCCTGCCCTTCATGCACACCGGTCAGCTTGACGACAGCGCGGACCGGCCCCTTCTGCTCAACCGTGGCGCTGGTGATGCGGCCGGTGAAAGGCGTGCGGGTGCCGCCTTCGGGCGCGCTGTCGACGCTGGCGACCAGGGTCAGGGGACCAACGACGGTGCGACCGCCCTGCTGCGCCGACTGGATGATCGCATTGCCCGACCGGCCGATGCTCCAGCGCAGCGTACCGACCTGAATCTCGATCCGGTCGGCGAGTTCGCGCACCAGTACCGGCGCCTGCGGCGCGGCGGGCTTGCCCTGCACCACGCGCAGCGCGCCGGGCTGGCCAGTGCCCGCCGGCAGCGCATGGGCGGTCCATTTGATCGAACCGTCGGGCCAGGTGGCCAGCGTCCAGTGCTGCGAGGGCAAAGCGGTGCCATCGGCGCCCTGCACCGACAGCGGCTTGCCGGCGCGCAGCACGCCGCGCGGCCATGGCACGCCGAAGGTCTGGCCGAGCGAGAGCGGCGGGGCGGCATCGTCGATCCAGCGCACCGGCGTTTCCGGCATGGCGCCGCCACGCGCGCCAGTCGCCGCCTGCGCCGCGCCCGGCAGCAGCGCGGTCGCGCTCGCCATCAATCCTGCCTTCAGGCTGTCGCGCCGGCTGATCCCCGCCCTGATATCCACTTTGCTCTCCCTTTTATGTTGTTCAGATCTTGGTGATGGTGAAATTGCGGACCTGAAGATGGCTCTGCGTCGTGCGCAGGCCGAAATGGCCGCTGCGATAGGGATCGGGATCGTCGAGCGTGAACAGGGTCGCGCCGTCCCGCTCCACCATGATATGAGATCCGTTGGCGATCAGGCCGATCGAAAACCATTGATTGGGCACCAGCATCGCCGCCTTGTCGGTGCGGTCATGTTCCGGCAGCAACGGGCGATGGCCCGGTTCGCCGACATAGCGACGCATTCGCGTGGTGCTGTTCCGGTTACCGCCAATGCCGACATAATAGGTGCGGAGGCTGTCATACTCCTCGAACGTGCCGCTGCGCGTGCGGCCGAGCGCCGATCCGCCGGGCGCAGCCGGGTCGCGCGCCATCCAGAAAGCGTTGACGTCGCTGACCTCGTCATAGGGGCCGCCGTCCGACACGGCGCGCACATCATAGCGGATCGCGACCGGGCCGCTTAGTTGCTTGCGGAACCAGAGCGTCAGCCCCCTGGGCGCGACGATGTCGAGCAGGCCGTCCTGCGCGGTCACGCGCGCGTCGCCCACTGCCTCCAGCTGCCATTGTTTGAGGCCATGGCGGAAATCGTCGCGCCAGAGCGGGCCCCGCGCCGCAGCGTTCAAGGGGCCGGCGATCGGCGTCAGGGCCAGCGATGCAAGGAGGGTGCGGCGAGAGAACATGGCGACCTGTCCCGCTTGATCTTGAAAAAATGATGCTGCGGGTCGGGCATGTCCCGACCCGCAGCCTGTCTCATGACCTGGGGGAGGCCAGGCCATGAGCGCCAATCAGAGCTTGAAGCGGATACCGCCATAGACGCGGCGGCCGACCGTCTCGATGATGGTGCGGCGTTCGACGCTGTTGGCATTTTCCTTGCGCGTCGCGTCGAGCAGGTTGACGCCCTCCAGGAACATCGAGATGCCCGGCATCAGCGTGACGTTGAGCGACGCATCGAGCTGGCCATAGGCTTCGCCGAACTCGGGATTGTTGCCGCGGCCCTGCGCCGTGATCAGATATTTGGACCGCCAATTATAGGCGCCCCGCAGGCTGACGACGTCGTCTTCATAATAGGCCGAGATATTGTAGGCATGGCGCGACAGGCCCTGGAAGGGCAGGGAATCGCCGGTGAAATAATCCTTCCCTTCATAGCCGCTATCCTTGGAATAGGTATAGTTGGCGACCACGCCCATCTGCTTGAGCACCGGCACGTCGATGAAGTCGAACGCGATCTGCGCGCCGGCTTCCACGCCGTTGATCGTCACCTTCTGCGTGCCGTTGGTGGGCACGGTGATGGTGTAGGTCACGCCGCTGGCATCGGTGTAAGGTTCGGTCGTGTTCTGGATGAACGAGCTGATTTCCTTGCGGAAATAGGTGACCGACGCGAAGCTGGTGCGGTTGATATAATATTCCAGGCCCGCATCATATTGGCGAGCGCGGAACGGCTGCAGATCCGGGTTGCCGCGCGAACCCGACAGGCCAACCACGTCGATGGTGAAGCGCGGGGCCAGCTGCTGCGGCAGCGGACGGGCCATCACTTCGGTCGCGGTCGCACGCGCCATCAGCTTGTTGGGGATGAGTTCCGCCTTCATGTTGATCGAGGGCAGGAATTCGGTGCTGTTGCTGTCATAGGATACGGGTGAGATCACGCCACCGGTGCTGAGATAGCCCGAGGTGTTGACCTTGGTATTGACGACGCGGGCGCCGATCACGCCGCTGACGGGCACGGCTCCGACATCGAAGGCGAAGCTGGCCTGGCCATAGCCCGCCAGGTTGCGTTCGCCGACCTTCCAGGTGTCGGTATAGACCTGACAGGTGCCGTCGGCATTGGCCGGGCAGCCGCCTTCCGCGAACGGATCGGGAATGCCGACCGCATCGGCCACGCCCTGGGTCATGTTGAGCCAGCCGCTATAATCGCCGGTGAAGCCCAGATTGCCGGTGTGGAAGAAGGGCGAGGTGCCAAGCGCCGCATTGCCGCTGACGATGCTGTCGATTTGTGCCTGCACCGCCGGATCGCTGAAACCATTGAGCGTCGTGGTGCGGGTGTAGAAGCGGCTCTTGACCGTCAGGTCGCGATACTGGCCACCAATCTTGAACGAGGTGAACAGGCGGCCGTCGGTCTTATATTCCGCGTCCAGCTTGGCCATCTTCTCGGTCTGGTCGTCATAGCGCGGACGGCGCAGCACGGTCAGCTGGTTGATGCCGGCCGTGGTGGTCGGATCATTGGGCAGGATGATGTTCGGCGCATTCTGGCCGTTGCTATAGTCGACGATCAGGCTGGACATGCCGGTGACGGCCGCGGTCGCATTGATCTCGTTATTATAGGCCTTGGCCTTGGACAGCGAGATTTTCGGCGTCAGCGTCAGGTTGCCGGTCGTCCAGTCGGCGCCCAGCGCGACATTATAGGTGGTACGCTTGATGTCGCCCAGAATGTTGCGATAGGACACGCCCAGCTGGCTGGTCTGCGCCTTCGACGTATTGTTGGTCATCACCAGATATTCGACCGTATTGTCCGGGCCGATGATGGTGTTTTCCGTGTCGACGATGCCGCCGCTGGTGCCGGTCTGCAGATATTGCGAGGTCACCGACTGGATCGACTTGGTCCAGTTGCTTTCGACATAGGCCTTGAAATCGTCGCTCGGGCGCCATTCCAGGATGCCGTTCAGCGCATAGCGGCGGGTTTCCAGGCGGTTAATGACATAGCGCGGAATGTCGGGGAAGAAATCGCCGACGCCGTCATTGTTGAGGTCATAGGCCTGCATGCCGGCCGTATTGGGATCGCTGTCCAGCTGGACCCAGCCGGTGGTGCGCGCCTGATGGCTTTCGACATTGCGGTTCTCGAACGTGCCCGACACCAGCACGCCGATCGTGCCATTGGCGAAGGTGTCGCTGCCGATCAGCGCCAGGCGCGGGTCCATATGGTCGCCGATATCGGCATAGATGGCCTGGGCGGAACCGGCCAGATAGGGCTTGCCGCCATTGTCGAACGGCCGGCGGGTGATGACGCGCACGGTGCCGCCGACGCCGCCTTCGGTCATGTCGGCGGTCGCCGACTTCACCACTTCCAGGCGGTTGACGAATTCGGAGGGCAGATCGCGGAAATCGACGTCGCGGCCGCCGCCCACGGTGGTGGACAGGGCGGTGACGCCGTTGATCTCAACGCGGTTCAGTGACGGATCGGCACCACGGATGGTGATGCCGGAGCCTTCGCCGTCGGAACGGGTCAGCTGGACGCCGGTCACGCGCTGCAGCGCTTCACCGACATTCTTGTCCGGGAACTTGCCGATATCCTCGGCCGAAATGGCGTCCAGCACCTGGGCTGCATTGCGCTTGGCGTTGAGCGCGCCCTGAAGGCTGGAACGGATACCGGTGACGACGATATCCTCGCTGCTCGCTTCGGGCGCCTGCTGGGGCTGTCCGGACTGCTGCTGGTCTTGTGCCGCGGCCGGCATGGCGCCCAGCAGGACGGCGGCGACGGCCGACGTCGACAACAAGGCGCGATAATTGGAAAACCTCACTTAAACATCCTCCCTATGCGTGCCCCCCCGTTTGGGCACGGGTTTGAGGTCGACCGCGACCAGACCCCGCCGCGACAACCCTTTGATATCCCATATATTGGGTATTCATATCTATATATGGACACGTAGAGATGGCGCTCTCTTTGCGACAAAGCGAGCCATACCATCGATGAACCGTTGCCATAACGGACCATGGTTCCATCATGTGGATCATCAGGCGTCACCAGACGCTTCACCGCGGATCCGGGCGCGCCGGTCGCGTTAAGCCGTCCGGCGGATCGAGCGGCAATGCGTTCCAGATTGTGGAATGGGTGCGCCGTTCAGGCGACGGGTCGTGCCAGTAGGGCGTGCAACTGTTGTTCGACCGCGATGTCCGCCTGATCTTCGATCAGCCAGCACTCGCCCGCCATCCAGGGCTGACCGTCGATCAGCCCACTCCCCTGCAACGGAATGAACCAGAACGGCCCCTGATCCTGCCGAACCCGTTCGCCAGCCTCATGCACCAGATTTTCGAGCGTGAAGGGGGCGCCGGTTTCCTCCACCAGCATAGCGGCGCTGTCGTTGGTCACATGCTGTGCCAGCCGGTCATAGGGTACGGGCTCACTAACAGCCATGCCGGCATCCAGATGCAGTTCGCGGGGGCGCCCATAATCAAACAGGCGATAGGTCACGTCGTTATTCTGCTGCACTTCGACGAGGGTGATGCCGCCGCCGATGGCGTGGATCGTACCTGCCGGAATATAATAGAAATCGCCCGGCTTTACCGGCTTCCAGTCGATCAATTCCTCAATCGATCCATCCAGTGCGGCAGCCTTCAGCGCATCGGCATCGACCGTCCGGGTCAGGCCGATGCCCAGCCGAGCGTCCCCTTCGGTTGCCAGCACATACCAGCATTCCGACTTGCCGCCAGCCAGCCCCATGGCCTGCGCCTGGGCATCGTCGGGATGGACCTGCACCGACAATTTCTCGCTGGTGAAGAGATATTTGACCAACAGCGGCTGAGGCAGGTCCGCGTCCGCCGTGAACCAGATCTCGCCCACGCGACGATCGGCATTCAACCCAAAGCGCGCAGGCAAATCCCTGCGTCCCCAAGGCTTTTCGACGGCGCTCGGAATCAGGCGATAGGACGACATATCCAAAGCCATAGCAGAATGGCAATCGCTGTCATGTCATCATCCGTGCCAAGCCGATATTGTCTTGCGTCATCTAGTAATTCCCGACCGGGCGCATGTATCAGCCCGCCAGCCCCTTGATATCGGCGGTCAGATCCAGCACCTGCGCCGCCTCGAAACTGGCGACCGGATAGGCGCAGTAATCGGCGGCATAATAGGCGCTGGGTCGGTGATTGCCCGACGCGCCCAGACCGCCGAACGGCATGGCGCCGCTCGCGCCGGTGGTCGGCCGGTTGCGGTTGACGACGCCGGCGCGGCTTTCCAGCAGGAACCGGTCCCACAGCGCATCGTCGGCGGATACGAGGCCCGCCGCCAGGCCATAGCGGGTCGCATTGGCCGCCGCGATCGCCGCGTCGAAATCGGCGACGCGGATCACCTGCAGCAGCGGCGCGAAAATCTCTTCGTCGGGTGCCTCCACCCCGGTCATGTCGATCATGCCCGGCGTCAAGAAGGCATCGCCCAGCCCGGCCGGTTGTTCGAGCGGCAGCAATTCGACGCCACCCAGCGCCAGCAGCGCGGCATGGCGCACTTTGGCATGGGCCGCCGCCTCAGCCGAGATCAGCGCGCCCATATAGGGTTCGGGCTGGCTGTCCCAGGCACCGATCGTCAGCCGCCGGGCGAGCGCCACCGTCGCGTCGAGGATCGCGTCGCCCGCCGCGCCCTGCGGCACGATCAGCCGGCGCGCGCAGGAACAGCGCTGGCCCGCGGTGATGAAGGCCGACTGGACGATGATCGAGGCGACCGCCTGCGCATCGCCGTCCCAGGCGACCAGCGGATTATTGCCGCCCAGCTCCAGCGCCAGGATCACGCCCGGCCGGTCGGCCATGACGCGGGTGAAATGCGCGCCCGCGCCCGCCGATCCGGTGAACAACAGGCCGTCGATATCTTGCGCGATCAATGCCGCGCCGGTGTCCCGCCCACCCTGCAACAGGGTGAAGACGCCATCGGGCAGGCCCGCGTCGCGAAACGCCTGCGCCATCAGTTCGCCGACCAGCGGGGTCAGTTCCGATGGCTTGAAGATCACCACATCGCCCGCCAGCAGCGCCGGCACGATATGGCCGTTGGGCAGATGGCCGGGGAAATTATAGGGGCCGAGCACAGCCATCACGCCATGCGGCTTGTGGCGCAGCACCGCCCGGCCGAACGGGGTCGCCTGCTCGCGCGATCCGGCGCGTTCGGCCTGCGCCGCGATCGAGATGTCGACCTTGCCGATCATCGAGGCGATTTCGGTCTTCGCCTCCCACAGCGGCTTGCCGGTCTCACGCGCGATCGCCTTGGCAAAGGCATCGCTGCGGTCCGACAGCAGCGCCTTGTAGCGGCGCACATGATCCTCGCGAGCGGATTGCGGCAGTGCCGCCCAGGCCGGAAAGGCAGCGCGGGCGCGGGCGACGGCCGCCGCGCAGGTCGCGGCATCGGCCGCCTCCCCTTCCCACAGGAGCGTGTCGCTGGCCGGGTCGATCGAACGGAAAATCATATGGCCTCCAGAAAGCGGGACAAGGATAGCGCACCCTTTTCCAGCCTCCTAGCGCCTTGCGGGCGCGACGGGATAATGAATCCCGCCGCGCCCTTCATGCCGATCCGGAATAAGCGGTGCCTATTCCAGATAGGTGGTACGCAGCGCCGCAATGTCCACCGGCGTCAGGCCGATTTCCTAAGCCAGATAGGCGTCCACCGACCCCCAGCGCTTGTCGATTTCGGCGAAGGCATAGGTCAGGAAGGGCGTGCCGTCGGGCAACACCAGCGGATTGGCCTTGGCCATCGCTCCGCCCTTCTGCATCTGCGCGAACATGCCGGCGACCGGGCTGCTCTGCGCCACCCCGTCGCTCATCGGCGGCACTTCATATTGCGGGCGGCGCGACGGGGTCGAGAGCACATAGTCGCGATAGATGACATCGCGCGGCACGCCCAGCGCCGACAGGATCATCGCGCTGACAAAGCCGGTGCGGTCCTGCCCGGCCGAGCAATTATAGAGTAGCGGCCCGTCCTTCGACAGCAGGCGGGCGAAGACGATACGCAGCTGCGGCTTCAGCTGGGTCGCCATATTGCCATAGGTGCCGGCATAGGCCGCGGCCTGCTTGGCCATGTCCATATTCTTGGCATCGAACTTCATGCCCTGCATCATCGCGGCCATCGAATAGCCGACTGCATTATAGGGGATGCCGTCCAGCTTGGTCGGGGCGAACAGCCGCTCTTCATCCGAGCGGAGATCGACCAGATTGGCAACGCCCAGCGCCTTCACCTGCGCCACGTCGGCCGGGGTCAGCATCGCCTGCCCGCCCGACCGGTAGATCTGGCCCCAACGGACATGCTTGCCACCGGCCGCCGGATAGCCGCCCAGATCGCGGAAGTTGGAGGATTGCTCCATCACCAGCACACGCTCGGCCACGCGCGTCACCGCGCCGCTCTTGCTGTCGCGCAGCAGGAAATAGGGGCGGGTGCCCGGCGCCACCTGCACCTCCTGCACGCCGTCCTTGTCCCTGGCCGAAAGCAGCGTGGCGCTGGCAATGGGGGCATCGGGGCGATCGGCCTGCAACAGATCGACCGGATCGGCATCCTGCCAGCGGATCGCCAGCTTGTCGGGCGCCACGCGCTCCACCACCGGATCGGCGATGGTACCGGCGAAGGCGGCGGCCGGCATCGTCAGGGGCAGCGCCGCCAGCGTGGCGCGGATCATCATCTTGCGCATATTCGTCTCTCTCCTCTATTTTAGAAGCGGACCGTGGCTTCCAGGCCATAGGTGCGCGGTTCGTTGAAAATGCCCATTTGCAGCGACGAGGAGCCGGTCTGGAAGAACGTGTGCTGTTCGTTGAACAGGTTGCGCGACCAGGCCGAAATCTGGAGCTTGGCGTCGCCCTTGAGGGCGATGTCGGCGAGCGACAGGCGGGCATTCACCAGGAAGGAGGAGTCGGTCAGCGCCGCGTCGCTGGATTGGGAATGATAGCCATCGCCGCCATTGGCATCGACATGGGCGCGCAACGTCGCCCAGTCGAGCGGCAGGCTATAGTCGATCGCACCGCTGAAGGCGTTCTTGGGCGTGTAGACCACGAACACGGTCTGCAGCGCATTGCCGGCAAAGGGGTTGGCCGCCTGTGCCAGATCGCCCTTGGTATAGGCATAGGCGGCGGTCAGCGTCAGCCCCTCGACCGGCATCACCACCAGATCGGCCTCGACGCCCTTGATCGTGCCATGGCCGTCGACATTGACGGTCTCGATCGTGGTGCGGGTCGGGCCGCCCGGCACTTCGGACAGCACCGCGTTGAAGTCGATCTGCTGATTCTTGTAGATCGTCTTGTAGGCGGCGAGGTTCAGCCGGACATGACGGTCGAGAAATTCGCCCTTGAAGCCGATTTCGGAGGTTTCGACCTCCTCGGGCTTATAGGCGCGATAGGTGACGGAGCGCGAATTGGCGCCGCCCGCGCGATAGGCCGTCCCCCATTTGCCATAGAGATGGATATTGTCGGTTGCGTCGAACGCCAGCGTGACGGTCGGGTCGATCCGGCTGCTGGAAATGTCGAAGCGGAAATCCTTGTCGACGCCATTGACCTTGAACAGATCGCCGCTCTTCTTGTCACGGGTATAGCGCGCGCCGCCGGTCAGGTGCAGCGCATCGTCGAGGATCGCCGGGGTCCAGGTCGCCTGCCCATAGAGGGCGAAGCTGTCTGCCTTGGCGTCGCTGGCGCGATCGGGATAGGGCGTGACCTGGCCGGCTTCCAGCGTCGGCAGCCGGGTCGGCGCGTCGGCCGCGGTTGCGCCCCACTGCATGGTATAGGGCGCCCAGGCCCAATCCTCGCCCTTTTCATGATAATAATAGGCGCCGGCGACGAAATCGACGCGCGAGAGCGAGCCTACCAACTGCACTTCCTGGCTGAACTGATTCTGGTCGAGGCCCGCCAGGCTGTAGCGCGCGAACTTGGCATAGGGCGCAAAGGCGCCCTGATGCGCACCGCCATTGTCATATTGGCTCTGGCTCAGCTCACGATAGGAGGTGATGGAGCGCAGGTTGATGCCATCGGCGACCTGCCAGTCCATATGCAGCGCATGGCCATGGGTCTTGCCGATGCTCTTCTGGATCGGCACGCCGATGTCCGCGGTCCTGGCCCGATCGGGCTGGACCTCGACCATGTCCGCGACCGGCAGACGGTCCGACTTGCCCAGCATCTGGAAATAATAGGGCGTGCTGGCGTCATAGGAGGTGTCGAAATCATATTGGGCGGAGAAGCGGCTGCTCGGTTCCCACAGGATCGCGCCGTGCATGCCCCGCTGGTCGAGCTGGTTATAATCCTCCTCGCCCGCCATCGGATTGTCGGTGGTGCCACCGCGCTTGGTGACGAGCGCGTCCAGCTTGACGCTGAAATTGGCGAAGCTGGGCAGGTCGAGATGGGTTTCGACCTTATAGCCGTCATAGTTCATGACGCCCATCGTCTGGCTGAGGTGAAACTCGCCGCTCGGCTTCCTGCTGACGATGCTGAGCGCGCCGCCGGTCGAGTTGCGGCCGAACAACGTGCCCTGCGGCCCCTTCAGCACCTCGATCCGTTCGATGTCGAACAAAGCCGTGCCCAGCCCCTGCGACCGGCCGAGATAGACGCCGTCAATATAGATGCCGACGCCCGCGTCGCGGCTGGGCTGGTTGGCGTCGAACGGCACGATGCCGCGAATGCCGACGGTCAGCGCTGAATTGCGCGACGCAAAGGGGGCGATGCGCAGCGACGGCACCGCCCCGTCGCCCAGATCCTTCAGGCTCACCACGCTGCGCGCCTTGAGATCATCGCTGCCCAGCACCGAAATGGCGATCGGCGTCTTCTGCAAATTGGTCTCGGTCTTCTGCGCGGTGACGACAATCGAACCAAGGCCGGCATCTCCTTCGTCGAGCGGCGCGTCCTCCGCATGGGCCGGGGCCGCGAAGCCCGCCCCCATCAGCCCCGCCCCCATCAGCATGGTGCCGGCCAGAATGAGTGCGCGACGGCGCAGGACAGACGAACATTTCATGATGCGTATCCCCCGAATGATGTTGAATTCGGAGGGGCAGTTAGAACGTCTGTATGCAGCCGCAGTTACATATGTATCTCAGTTCGATGACAGGATCAGCGGCAATATGACAGTGGCGAGACACGGATATCGCCCCGACGCAGCCTTTGCCAGTTCGGGGGGATATGGCATAAAGGACGCTATGGCGACGGCTGCACATTCGGGAAAAACATCGGAAATCGGCGCAATGGCGCGGCTTATCGAGGCGGTTCTCGACCTATGGGAACGTGATGGCGCGAGCGACACATCCGCCCGTGCGATCAGCCGCCTGGCCCAGACACCTGTATCGGGAATCTATCATCACTTCGGTTCACTGGAACAGTTGTTTCTATCCAGCCACGAACAGGCCCAGCGCGAGTCGGAACGCTGGTGCGCGGCGCGGCTGGCGGAGCTGGAGGGGGTCGCGCCCCTGTCGCGCGACGCCTTTGCGCCCCTGCTCGCCGCGCTGATCGACCAATGGTGCGAGGAACAGCGCCGGCTGGCCTTTGCCTGGCGCGAATGCCAGCTGATCGCCGCGCGGGAGGATCGCTATGGCCCGGTCGCCCAACGCTGGACGACCATGTGGCGCAATTTCTGGGAAGAGGTCTGCGCGCGCTGTGGCCATCCGGGCCGGGGCGCCTTCACCGCCTATCTGTTCGATGGCGAAGCGACGCTGCACCTGATGCGCTGGCGCCGACCGGTCGACCGCGCCGCGCTGGACGACATGTGCGCCAGCTGGAACGACTGGCTGTGCGGTCGCCCGGTGCGCGCCGGCCATTGGCGTCAGTTCGCCCGCGAACAGGCCGACCTTGCCCTGCCCGAACAGACGATCAGCAGCGGCACGATGGAACAGATTGCCGAAGCGGCTGCCGATGTGCTGGCGCAGGAGGGCATGGCGGCCCTGACCCATCGCGCCGTCGCCACGCGGGCGGGCCTGACGCTGGGCGTCGTTTCCTATAATTTCCGGTCCAGCGCCGAACTGGTCCGCGCAGCGTTCGAGATGATCTATCGCAAGGCGGTGGAATCGGGCGGCGGCACCGTGCCGGAGGCAGTGACATTGACCGACGAGCAGTTGCTCGCGCGCTATTCCAATCCCCCGCCCCGCAACGACCGTATCCTGCCGGCGATCGACGAGTTGATGCTGGCCGCTGCGCGCGACGGCGACCTGCGCGATTTCGCGCCCCAGTTGCGCTATCGGCGCGGCCGCACCAGCGGCGGCCTGCTCCGCGCGATCCTGGGCCGGGATGTCGCGCCGCTGGAAGCCGCGCTCTTTTCCGGCGTCATATCGGGCCATCGCAAGACCTGTTTCGGCCTGACGCCGGCCGAAGCCGCTAGAGCCGGCGCACAGGCCATGCTGGACCTGCGCACGATGGTGCGCGCCGCTGCGGATACGGCTCAGTCGGAAAGCGCCTGAGCCCGCGCCGCCAATATATCCTCCAGATGGTTGACCGGATCGCCGGCAACCACCCCGCCCTCAACCGGCATGGCGATGCCGGTGATCTGCCGCGCGCGGTCGCTGGCCAAGAACAGCGCCGCCTGCGCCACGTCGTCCGGCACGCCGCGCCGCTTCAACGGCTGGTTGGAGAGATAGACCGCATCGATCGCGGCATCGACCCGCGCCGCCGCCCCGGCCGCTGCCCCCTGCGCGCTGAAGGAGGACAGGCTGGTGCGGATATGACCGGGCACCAGGCAGTTCACGCGGATGCCATATTGGGCAAGATCGATCGCCGCCGATTTGGAGAATTGGATCAGCCCCGCCTTGGATGCCCGGTAGCTCATCATCGCCTGTCCCGCGAGCAAGCCCGCGATCGAGGCATTGTTGAGGATGACGCCGCCGCCATGATCCTTCATGTGCCGCGCCGCCGCCTGCGTCCCCAGCATCGGGCCGAGCAGATTGACCGCCATCACCCGGTCAAAATCGGCCAGGCTGTCGTCGAGGAAATGCGGGAAGGGCGCGCAGCTGATCCCGGCATTGTTGAACAGGATGTGCAACCCGCCAAAGGCATCGACCGCGCGCGTAACCATCGCCTGCACCTGCGCCCGGTCGGCGACATCGACCGCCATGAACAGCGCCGCTGGCCCGAGCGCAGCGGCCAGCGCGGTGCCGGCCGTCCCATCGCGGTCGGCGATCAGCACCCTCGCCCCTTCGGCCACGAATAGCTCCACCGTGGCCCGACCGATGCCGCCTGCGCCGCCGGTGACGATGGCGACCTTGCCCGCCAATTCTCCTGTCATGCGCCTCAATTCCGCCGGATGAAGCGGATCGGCAACCGCTCGATCGACTGGGTCGCGACCGTCGGCAGATAGCGGATATCCTCAGGCGCGATCGCCAGTTCGATATCGCCGATGCGGCGGACGATCTCGCGCGCGGCGACCTTTATCTCCATCCGCGCGAGCGCCAGGCCGATGCAGCGATGCACCCCGCCGCCAAAGGACAGGTGCCGGCCGATATTGGGTCGGTCGAGGTCGAAGCGGCGCGGATCGGGGAACACATCCTCCTGATCATTGGCGGAGGCATACATGAGCAGCAGATGCGCGCCCGCTGGCAGGGTGCGCCCGCCCAGTTCCACCTCGCGCGTGGTCATGCGCGACAGGCCGCGCACCGGCGGCTCGATCCGCAGCAATTCCTCGACAAAACGGTTCATCAGCCGGTCGTCATCCACCGACGCCTGAAGCAGGGTCGCGATTTCCGGCCGGGTCGCGAGGATGTAGAAGAGATTGCCGAGCGCCGTCGCCGTCGTCTCATTGCCGGCGATCAGCAGCGCCCGGATCAGCGACACCGCCTCGGCGAATCTCAGCGCCTGTCCCTCGGCATCGCGGGCATGGACCAGATCGGAAATCATGTCCTCGCGCGGGTCGGCCTCGCGCTCGCGCATCTTGGCGATCAGATAATGTTGCAGGTCGCAAATCTCGCGCGCATGGCCCAGCATCTGCTCGCGATCCTGCATCCGGCCGATCTGGGCCGTGACCGCGATCGACCAGCGCGCGATGCGATCCTTCATCGCCCAGTCGAGGCCGAGTTGCTCGCAGATGATCCGCACCGTCAGCGGCACGGCGAAATCCTGCACCGCGTCCGCCTCGCCCCGGTCGGCGACGCTGTCGATCAGGTCGATCACCACCTTCTCGATCCGCGGTTCCAGTTCCTTGACGCGATGGGCGCTGAACGCCTTTTCCATCAGCTTGCGGATGCGGGTATGATAGGGCGGATCGGACATGATCGCGTCGGGGAAATAGCCGCCGCCGTCGCGCTCCAATATCTGCTGGAACTCCTGCTGGAAGCCCTTGGCCTGCTGGCTGTGATAGCCCTTGTTGACCGAATAGGTGATCGGATCCTGCTGGATCGTGACGATATCCTCATAGCGGGACACCAGATACATGCCGAGCTTCTCGTCCCAATGGACCGGGTCGAGCGACCGCATCGCCGCATAATAAGCGCGCGGCCGGGCCGAGATGATCGGGTCGGTCATCGACGCCGTGTCGAGCAGGCTGCGCGCTTCGGGCGCCAGGGTGCCTTGCGTCATTGCTGCGCCACCACGACGCGCAGGCCGTCGAGCGCCTGGCTCAGGCGGATCTGACAGGCGAGGCGACTGGTGTCGCCGGCGACATCGGACACCATGTCGAGCATCGCATATTCGACATCGTCGGGCGCGCCGGTGCGATCGACCCAGGCCGGATCGACATGGACCAGGCAGGTCGCACAGGAACAGGCGCCACCACAGTCGGCGGCGATGCCGTCGATCCCGTTCGCCTTGGCCAGTTCCATCAGCGACAGGTCGCCCTCTCCGGCGACCGCCTGCTCCACGCCATGCACATCCACAAAGGTGACCCGCACCATCGACATCCTTCTCCTCATGAAGGGGCAGGATGGCGGACGCGGGCCGGGGCGGAAAGGCATGGCGCCGCGCAGCCGCTTGACTGGCGCGGCAGGCCGGGCGGCGGCGAGAGGACACGCCAAGTGCGCGTGCAGTCATTGGGTCAGGAAAGGGCGCGGCCTAGTCTTCACAGCAGAAGAGGATGCCATTCGTGCCGACGACGCTCATCGCCAACGCCACCATCTGGGACGCCACCGGCAGCCCTGCCTTTGCCGGCGACCTGCTGATTGAAGGCAACCGCATCCTTGCGGTCGGGCCGGATGCCAGTGCCGGCCGCGCGCCGGCCGATCAGGTCATCGACGGCAGCGGCAAGACGCTGATGCCGGGCCTCACCGAAGGCCATGCCCATATCTCCTTCGGCGACGCCGCCTCGACCGAGGATCTGATCGCGCCTTCGCCCGAAGCGCATACACTCATCACCGCACGCATGGCCCGGCGCCTGATCGATCAGGGGTTCACCAGCTGCTATGGCGCATCGGCCGCGAAGCTCAAACTGGACGTCGCGGTGCGCGATGCCGTCGATGCCGGCCATATCCCCGGCCCCCGCATCCGCGCCGGATCGACCGAGATCACCGTCACCGGCGGCATGGGCGATGAGAGCAAGCTGCACAATCCGCGCATTGGCATTTCCTGTGTCGTCGACGGGCCGGAGGAGATGCGCCGCGCGGTGCGGCTGGCGATCCGCGAGGGCTGCGACAATATCAAGCTCGATGTGTCGGGCGACCCCTTCTATCCCGGCAGCCCGTCCCATGTGACGCCGATGAGCTTCGCGGAAGTGCAGATGGCGGTCGACACCGCCCATGCCTTCGGTCGCAAGGTCAATGCGCATAGCCGGTCGATAGAAGGCAGCAAATATTGCGTCCGCGCCGGGGTCGATGGCCTGTTCCATGTCGAATATGCCGACAGCGAACTGCTCGACATGCTGGAGGAAGCGAAGGACCGGATCGTCATCGCGCCCTCGATCGGGCTGTTCCACGCGATGATCCATCATGGCGAACCCTGGATCAGCCGCGCGACCTGCGACGCGATGGGCATCCCCGCGCTGATCGAGGCATCGGTCGAGACCCACAGCGAATTGCGCAAGCGCGGCATCCGCCATCTGATCGGCGGCGATTATGGCCTGGCCTGGAATCCGCAGGGTACCAATGCCCGCGATATCCGGCTGATGATCGACAATTATGGCTATGACGCCGCCGGCGCGCTGATCTGCGCCACGCGAAACGGCGGGCAGGCGATGCGCGACCAGGGCAATCTGGGCACGCTGGTCCCCGGCGCGCTGGCTGACATGCTGCTGGTGGATGGCGATCCGCTGGCCGACGTCACCATCCTCGAAGACCAGAACCGGCTGGCCATGGTGATGAAGGACGGCGCGATCCACCGCATCGCGCCCGGCCTGATCGACTGTGCCACGCCCGCCCAACGGAGAGTTGCATGAACATGGAAAGCCGCCCGATGGCAGCGGGCGACGCCCGCTGCCCGGCGATCAGCACGCAGGACATCATCGCCCGCGACAAGGTCGCCGCACCCGGCTGGGTGCGCAGCGAATCCTATGCGTTTCTGGGCAGCGAGGACGTGTCGACCGATCGCTATATCGACCCCGATTTTGCCCGGCGCGAGATGGAAAGCCTGTGGACGCGCAGCTGGCAATTCGCCTGCCGCGAGGAGCATATACCAGAAATCGGCGACTATCAGGTCTATGACATCGGCCGCCACAGCTTCATCGTCACCCGCGTCGCGGCGGACGAGATCCGCGCCTATTACAATGCCTGCCTGCATCGCGGCACCAAGCTGCGCGCGTCGGGATCGGCTGGCTGTGCCAGCGAGTTCAAATGCAGCTTCCATGGCTGGAGCTGGAACGTGGATGGGTCCAGCAAGAGCATCACCTGCCCCTGGGACTTCCCCCATGTCGACCCGGCCAACAACAGCTTGCCGCAGGTCCGCGTGCAGACGCTGGGCGGGTTCGTGTGGATCAACATGGACCCGGACGCACCCAGCCTGGAGGACTATCTGGGCGCCGAGGCGCTGGCCCATATCCAGGCGTGGAAGCTGGAGGATCGCTATATCCACCTCCATATCCAGAAGAGCTTTCCGGCCAACTGGAAGCTGACGATCGAGGCCTTCATGGAGGCCTATCATGTGATCGAGACCCATCCACAGGTCGCCCCGTCCAACGCCGACGCGAACAGCCAATATGATGTCTATGGCGACCATGTGAACCGCTTCATCTCCTGCCTGGGCGTCGCCTCGCCACATCTGGAAGGGCGTTTTTCCGAGCAGGATATTCTCGACCAGTTCACCGTCGGCGACGCATCGGTGCTGAGCGAGGATCGGCCGCGGGTGGGCGACGGCACCGCGCGGCAGGCGATGGCCGACCTGTTCCGCACCATGTTCGGCGCAGCCACCGGCAGCGACCTCAGCGCCACATCCGACAGCGAGATGCTCGACTGCTTCTCCTACACGCTCTTTCCCAACACCTATCTCTTCCCCGGCGTGTCGCTGCCGATGGTCTATCGCTTCCGCCCCGACCCCAGGGACCATCGCCGCTGCATCTATGAGGTGTTCTTCCTGCGCCCGGTGCCCGACGGCGGCGCCCGCCCCGAACCGGCCGAGCCGATCCTGCTGACGGACGAACAAAGCTTCTGCGAGGCGCCGGGCATGGATGCGGGCTTCGGCAGGATCCTCGATCAGGATACCGACAATCTGTTCCTGCAACAGGAGGGGATAGAGGCGAGCGCCAAGCGCGGCCTGACGCTGGGCAATTATCAGGAAATCCGCATCCGCCATTTCGAGCAGGCGGTCGACCGCTATGTCGCCATGCCGCCGCTGCGGCCTGGCCGCTGAGGCAGGCCCATGTCCTTTGCCCTCAACGCGCAACTGGCCGCCAAGCGCCCGCCCCTGCCGACCACGACGACGATCGATCCGGTCACCGCCAGCATCATTCGCGGCGCGCTGGAAACCGTCTGCTATGAGGCGACGACCCATCTCGGCCGCGCCGCCTCCTCGCCGATCATCAACCAGTCGAACGAGCGCAACGCGGCGATCGTCGACGCCCATGGCCGGCTGGCCATGGGGTCGATCGGCACGCCGCATCTGACCTTCGTGTCGCAACTCACGGTCCGCTACGGCCTGATGCAGCAGCAGGATTATGACTGGGGACCGGGCGATGTGTTCGTCGGCAACGACCCCGATTATGGCGGCGGCCACCTGCCCGACTATAATGTCTATGCGCCGGTCTATGATGCGGCGGGCGACCTTGTGCTGGTGCAGGCGTTGCAGGCGCATCAGGGCGATACCGGCGGCAAGGATCCGGGCGGCTTCACCCTCGACGCCACCGACATCTTCACCGAAGGCCTAGCCATCCCCTGCCTGAAGCTGGTCCATCGCGGCGAAAAGCGGCGCGACGCCATCCACCTGCTCGAACGCAACAACCGTTTCCCCAGCTTCGCCGGCGACCTTGCCGCGATGATCGGCGCGGTCGAGAAGGCGACCGTATCGATCCGCGCGATCCTCGACAAATGGGGGGCGGACATGGTGCGGGCGGCGGTCAATCATGCGATCGACCAGTCGGAACGGCAGATGCGCGCCACCGTCTCCGCCTGGCGCGACGGCCGCTATGACGCGACCGTCCATATCGATCATGACACGATGGGGACCAGGGATATCCGCGTCCAGGTCGGCTGCACCGTCGCGGGCGACCAACTGACCGTCGACCTCAGCGGCACCGACGATCGGCAGGATCTGGTCGGGGTGTGGAACACCTTCGCCAATTCGCGCGGCTATATCATGACCCAGATCGCCGCCAGCATCGACCCCGACATCGTCAAGAATGAAGGGCTGTTCAACGCGGTCGATATCATCCTGCCCGAAGGCTGCATCGCCCACCCGGCACCCAACCGCCCGGCGGCGCTCGGCTCCTTTCACCCCGCCTGCGAGATTACCGAAGCGGTGTGCGTCGCTTTGTCGCAGGTCGCGCCGGACCGGTCCGCGCCACAGGTCTACAAGATCGGCATGCCGAACGCCGTGATCGGCTTCGACGCGGCGGGCCAGATGTGGATGGACCAGGGCGTCGACTGCCGGTCGATGGACGTGTCGGCGGTGCAGGGTATCGATGGCTGGGGCAGCTGCCCGGTCTCGCTCGGCAATCTTCTGCTGTCGCAGGCGGAGGATGGCGAGGCGCGCTTCCCGGTGATCAACATCAGCCGCGAACTGGTGACCGACAGCGGCGGCGCGGGCCAGTGGCGCGGCATGCCCGGCAGCCGCAATGTGAAGCAGATATTGGAACCGGCGCTGGCGATGGCCTGGATGGTCAGCCATGACCATCCGATCAGCGGCCTGGCCGGGGGCGCCGACGGCACGCCCTATCTCAATCATTTCCAGGTCGGGACGCCCGATGAATATCGGGTCGAGCTGACCGCGCGGGCGCAACTGCCGGCGGGCGCGGTCATCGCCTATCAGCATGGCGGCGGCGCCGGTTTCGGCCCGGCGCTGCGCCGCGATCCGCAGGCGGTGTGCGAGGATGTGCTGGACGAACTGGTGAGCATCGCCGCCGCCCGCGACCTTTATGGCGTGGTGCTGACCGGCTGCCTGGAGGATTACAGCCTGGCGGTGGACCATGCCGCCACGGCAGCATTGCGCGGGGAGCGGATCGCGGCATGAGCTATCGCGTCGGCATCGACATTGGCGGCACCTTCACCGACTTCGCCCTGCTGAAGGATGGGCCAGAGAACCAGCAGGTCATCCTGCACAAGAATCTGAGCACCCCACAGGATCGCTCGATCGGGGTGATGGAGGGGCTGGAGACGCTGGCCGGCAAGGAGGGTCTGTCGCTGGGTGACTTCCTCCAGCGCTGCGAGGCGATCGTCCACGGCACCACGGTCGCGGACAATATATTGATCGAGATGGACGGCGCCGTCACCGGCCTCATCACCACCCAGGGCTTCCGCGACGAGATGGAATATCGGCGCGGTTACAAGGAAAGCATCTGGGACGTGCGACTGGAGCCGCCGATTCCGATCGTGCCGCGCCGCCGCCGCCTGACCGTGCCCGAACGGGTGCTGGCCGATGGCAGCGTGCATGAGGCACTGGACGAGGCGGCAGTGCGTGAGGCCTGCACCAGGCTGCGCAAGCAAGGCGTCGAATCCGTCGCGATCGGCCTGATCTTCGCCCATGTGAATGGCGATCATGAGGATCGGGTGGCACAGATCGTGGCGGAGGAGATGCCCGGCATCCCCGTCTCGCTTGGGCACCGCATCCTGTCGCGCGCGCCGGAATATGACCGGATCAGCACGACGGTGGTGAACGCCTATGTCGCGCCGCGCGTAAATGCCTATCTCGAACGGCTGGTCAGTCGTCTGGCGCAGGCCGGCTATGGCCGGCAGTTGATGGTGATGCAGGCGTCCGGCGGGGTCATGACCCGCGCTTACATCGAAGCCGCGCCGATCCGGCTGCTCGCCTCCGGCCCGGCCGGCGGCGTCATCGCATCGGCGCGCACCGGCGGCGCCAAGGGCTATCGCAACCTGCTGTGCGTCGACATGGGCGGCACCAGCTACGACATGTCGGTGGTGCGGGACGGCGCGGCTCCAGCCGAAGCGGGATGGAACATGCATCACCGCTATCTGGTCGGTGTGCCGATGGTGCAGGTGGAGACGCTGGGCGCGGGTGGCGGATCGATCTGCCATGTCGACAAGGGCGAACTGAAGGTCGGCCCCGCCTCCGCCGGTGCGGCGCCGGGGCCGATCTGCTATGGCCGCGGCGGGCTGCGGCCGACCGTGACCGACGCGCTGCTGATGCTGGGCATCCTCTCCACCGGCGAGGGCTTTGCCGGCGGCAGCTTCCGCCTGCGCGACGAGGGCGTGGCGGAGGCGTTCGCGGCATTGGGCGCGGAGCTGGGCTATGATGCGCAGCAGGCAGCGTTCGATTGCTGGCGGCTGGTCAACGCCAATATGACCCAGGCGGTGCGGCGCACGACGGCGGCCAAGGGCATGGATCCGACCGACATGATGATGCTCGCCTATGGCGGCAACGGCCCGGCCTTCGCCGCGATCCAGGCGCAGGATCTGGGGATCGACCAGGTGCTGGTGCCCCGCGCCTCCCCCACTTTCTCCGCGCTCGGCACGCTGGTCGCCCATCCCGCGATCGACGAGGAGCGATCGTGCAGTGCGCCCGCCGATGCGCTGGACCTCGACCGGCTGCGCGGCCTGTGGGCCGATCTCGCCGCCGACGCCGGGGCGCATTTTGCCGAAGCGGGCTTTTCCGCCGATGCGGTGCAGGCGCGCTGGCGGGTGGCGATGCGCTATGCCGGGCAGAATTGGGCGCTGACCTTCGACCTGCATGAAGGCCGGGGGCTGGATGATCTGGGCTTCATCGACGAGACACTGTCGGCCCGCGCCATCGCTGCCTTCAACGCGCGGCATCTGGCCGAATATGGCCATGTCCGCGACGGCGAGGTGCCGGAAATCACCGGCGTGCGCCTGACCGCCCAGGTCGAAACGCCGATGCCGCCCGCCGGTGGCGGCTTCACCGCGCCGGTCGTGGAACCCGCGCCGCACGGCTATCGCCGCGCCAATCTGGGCGATGGCTTTGCCGATGTCGCGATCCACAAGGGGCCGGACCTGATCCCCGGCGCCCGCGTCACCGGCCCCGCGATCATCGAGGAGGTCTTCACCACCATCGCCGTCTATCCCGGCTGGCAGGCGCGGGTCGATGATGTCGGCGACTATCTGCTGGTGCGCCAGCCATGACGGCGCTGGCCGGGCTGGTGATCGTGGAGACGGCGGAGCGGGTGACGGGCGAATTTGCCGCGCGGCTGCTCGCCGATTTCGGTGCGGAAGTAATCAAGGTCGAGGCGCCCGGCGGCGCCCCGACCCGCGCCATGGGGCCGTTTCATGAGGGACAGAGCACGCTGTTCCGCTATCTCAACAGCAACAAGAAATCGGTGCTGCTCGATCTGGATGCGCCGCAGGACCGCGCCCTGCTCGACCGGCTGCTGGCGCGTGCCGATGCGCTGATCGACGATCATGGTCCGGGCTGGGCGGCGCAGCACGGACTGGCGCTCGGCAGCCAGCCCGACATCGTCCATTGCGCCATCACCCCCTTTGGCCAACAGGCCCCGGCGCCTTGGCAGATTGCCCGGCCGATCAACGTGATGAATGCCGGTGGCTGGGCCTGGCACACGCCCAGCGAGAGCGCGCCCGACCGGCCGCCGCTGATGGGCGCCGGCCGCTTCATGAGCGATTATGAGGCGGGGCTGGAGGCGGCGCTCTGCACTGCGGCCTCGCTGCTGCGCAAGCGGCGGACCGGCATGGGACAGGCGATTGACATCAGCGAGGTCGCCGTGCAGCTGTCGCGCGCCGACTGCGTGCTGGGGCGGATGCTGGCCGGGGATGCGGAGCCGGGGCCGGAGCGGACCCGCTATGACATGGGCGGGCCGGGCGCCGCCTTTGCCTGCGCCGATGGCCATGTCTATCTGCTGATGACGACGCGTGCGCACTGGCGCGGGCTATGTGCGCTGATGGGCGATCCCGACTGGGCCGATGCCTTCCCGGAGGACTGGCTGGAATATCATTGCACGCGCGACCGGGTCGCCGATTTCCGCCGGCATTTCCGCGCCTGGATCGCGACCCAGGCCAAGGATGTCGTGGCGCAGGCGGCGCAGCAGGCGGGCGTACCGCTGGTGCAGGTCAACAGCGCCGCCGACCTGATCGACCATGTCCAATATCGGCATCGCGGCTTCTTCCAGTCGCTGGGCGGTGCGCTGCATCCGACCGTCCCCTACCGCATGAGCGCATCGCCGGTGCGGCTGCACAGTCCGGCCCCCTCGGCGGGCGCCGATCAGGCGATGCTGCGATGAGCCGGGGCGGACCGCTCGCCGGTGTCCGTGTGCTGGAGATCGCCAAGGTCTGGGCCGGCCCCTATGCCGGCAAGCTGCTCGCCTTCCTCGGTGCGGAGGTCATCAAGGTCGAAAGCCGCGCCAATCTGGACGAGATGCGCGCCTATGGCGGGGTCGATATCGACAGCGCACCCTATTTCCGCAGCATCAACCAGGAGGTGCTGAGCGTCCAGCTCGACATGAAATCGGATGAGGGCATGGCCCATCTGCGCGCGATGATCGCCGCGTCCGACGTGCTGATCGACAATCTGCGGCCCGGCGCGATGGAGCGATCGGGCCTGGGCTATGAGGATGTCCGTGCGATCCGCGCCGACATCATCCAGCTGTCGATCAAAATGTATGGCAGCGACGGGCCGCTCGGTTGCCAGACCGGCTATGCTCCCTGTTTCGCGGCGCTGGGCGGGCTCAATGCGCTGGTCGGCCATGTGGGCGAGACACCGGCGGGGATGAATATCCGCTATGGCCACTCCACCGTCGGCGCGGCCGCCGCACTGGCGATCGTCGCCGCGCTCCATCATCGCGAGACGAGCGGCGAGGGCCAGTTTATCGACCTGTCGGCGGTCGAGACGCTGTCGATGATGGTCGGTGACAGCCTGTTCGCCTATGGCCTGACCGGCGAGTTGCCGCAGGCGACCGGCAACACCCATGCCGACATGGCGCCCCATGGCTGCTATCCTTGCGCTAACGGGCAATGGATCAGCCTCGCCATCGCCGATGACCGGGAATGGCGCGCTTTCTGTGCCACCATCGACGCGCAGGCGCTGGCCGCCGATCCCCGCTTCGCCGATGCGGCCGCCCGCATCGCCAACCGGGACGCGCTCGACGCGACGATCGCCCAACGCAGTCCGGAATGGGATACCGAGGCGATGGCGCAGGCACTGCTTCTGGCCGGTGTGCCGGCCTTTCGCAGCCAGTCCTCGCTTGACCTGATCGGGAGCGAGGCGCTCTGGGCGCTGGGTGCCTATCGCATGGTCAGCGACGCCAAGGGCGAGCCACGACCGATCATCGGGCCGGGCTGGCGCATGACACCGGACGAGGCCAGCATCACCCGCGGCGCGCCGTTGCTCGGCGAGCATAACCATCTGGTCTATGGCGAGATATTGGGATTGCGTGACAGCGAAATTGACGACCTGATCGCCCGTCGCGTCATTTGGTAATCAGCCGCTCTTGCAAGTTGATCGCCAGCCATTAGATTTTTTTGCGAACGATTCGCAAAAAGGAAAGAAGATGGCGCAGCCCAATGTCTATCAGGTGTCGGACTGGAACGGATCGAGCGGTGAACGCTGGGTCACGCACCGGCAGCGGCTCGACGCCATGCTCGCGCCCTTTGGCGATGCGGCGATGGCAGCTGCCGCCGCCCGGCCGGGCGAGCGCGTGCTGGACGTGGGGTGCGGCGCGGGCACCAGCAGCATCGCCCTTGCCCGCCAGGTCGGCGCGACCGGTGAAGTGCTGGGCCTCGACATTTCCGGGCCGCTGATCGCGCTTGCCCAATCGCAGCAGCCCGCCGACTTGCCGATCCGCTACGCGCTGGCCGATGCCGGCAGCGCGACATTGACCACCCACGGCTTCAACCTGCTCTTCTCCCGCTTCGGCGTGATGTTCTTCGACGATCCCGTGGCCAGTTTCGCGCATATGCGGCGCTGGCTGCGTCCGGGCGGACGGATCGCCTTCGTCTGCTGGCGGGCGGCGGCGGACAGTGACTGGGTGCGCCTGCCGATGGGCGCGATCCGCGACATCGTGCCGCCGCTGGCCCCGCCCGATCCCGAAGCACCCGGCCCCTTCTCCTTTGGCGATCCGGCACGGGTAACGCGCATCCTGAGCGATGCCGGCTTTGCCGAAATCGACCTCACTGCGCTCGATGGCGTGATCCCCTTCGGCCAGGGCGCAAATCGCGAGGCAGCGCTGGACGATGCCCTCGCCATGGCGTTCGAGGTCGGCCCGCTCTCCCGCGCGCTGGCCGATCAGCCTGCCGATGTGCGGGATCGCGCCGCCCAGGCCGTGCGCAGCGCCTTCGCCGCGCGGCCCGGCGAGACCGCGATCCTGATCGATGGTGCCGCCTGGATCGTGACCGCCACCAATCCGGGCTAGAGTAGCCGCACCGGCCGGGATATAGGCGCGCCATGACCGAGCATCCCGCCTATCGCCAGATCGGCCTCATCGGCACCGGCCGGGTCGCGCGCGCGCTGGGGCTGGCACTGGCGCCGCACAGCGCTGCGCCGATCCTGGTGCAGGGTCGCAATCCGGATCATGCCGCCGCTGCGCTCGAGGCGATTGGCCGTGCGCAGGCCGTTGCCCTGTCAACTTCGCTGTCATCCAATTGCGACCTGATCCTGCTGGCGGTGGCGGACGACGCCCTGCCGGCGGTGATCGCGGATCTGGCCACTATGCCGCTGTCTGCCACCATCTGCCATGTCAGCGGGCGCAGCGGCGCGGCGCTGCTTGACCCGCTGCGAGCGCAGGGCGCGATCACCGCCGCCGTCCATCCGGCGATGACCTTCACCGGCGATCCGGCCGCCGAAGTCGCGCGGATGCAGGGCGCCCGCTTCGCCATCACCGGGGCTGATGCGCCTTCTATCGCGGCGGCGCGCAAGCTGGTCGCGCTGCTGGGCGGCGTGGCGGTCGAGGTCGCGGAAGAACATCGCGCGCTCTATCATGCCGCGCTCTGTCATGCGGCCAATCATCTGGTGACGCTGATCGCCGGTGCCTCCGACGCATTGACGGCGGCCGGCGTGGTAGAGCCCGGCGCGCTGCTGGCGCCGCTGGTCCGGGCCGCGCTCGACAACAGCCTGGATCGCGGGATCCATGCTCTGTCCGGCCCGCTGCTGCGCGGCGACCGACAGACGATCGGCAATCATCTGGCGGCGCTGACCGCACATGCGCCTGACCTGTTGCCGGCCTATCGCGCCATGGCGCTGGCGACGCTGGACGCGCTGGACCGGGACGAGGGCGCGCTGCGCGACGATCTTGGAGCGCTGGCCGATTAGATTGAATCGGCCAGCGCTCCAATTGTCTTTTGTTTTTCGCATTCTGCGAGCCATCGGCTGTTCCAGCCGATTTCAGAACGCTCTAGCTGGCAAAGCGGCTGTTGATCATCCGGGTGGTCGACCAGCCTCCATCCACCGCGATCACCTGGCCATTGATATATTCGCCTTTGTCGGAACAGAGGAAGGCGACGACATGGGCGACATCCTCCGGCGCGCAATCGCGGTAGAAGGGGGTCAGCCCCTGGTTGATCCGCTGGAAGGCGGGATAGTCCCAGGCGGCATCGGTCATCGGCGTGCGCATCACGGTCGGCGCGACGATGTTGGAACGGATGCCCTGTTCGCCATATTGCGCCGCCATCGTCTGGGTGAGGCCGGTCAGCCCCGCCTTGACCGCGCAGTAGATGCCCCCATCCATCCCGCCCATGATGCCGAAAGTCGACCCGATGGTGACGATCGCCGACCCCATGCCCATATGCGGCAGGACGGCCCGGCACAGGCGGAAGGGCGCGCGCAGCGACAGGCCGATCACTTCGTCCAGCATGGCGTCGCTGGTGTCATGCACCGGCGCCCACACCCCCGCGCCGGCATTGTTGACCAGATGATCGACCCGCCCGAACCGTGCCAGTGCCTCCGCCACGATCCTGTCCGGCGCATCCTCATCGCCAATGTCCGCCGCGACGAAGGCAAATGCGGCGTCCTGCGGCAGCGCAGCCGCCAGCGCCGCCAGCTTGTCCGCGCTGCGGCCGGTGCCCAGCACGGCCACGCCATCGGCGCACAGGGCGCGCACGATCGCCGCGCCAATGCCGCCTGCCGCGCCGGTGACGATCGCGACCTTCTGTTCCGTCATGCCGTCATCCTCTGCTGCTCGTGCGCCCGCGCTGCAATGTCCTCGGCTGCGACAAAGCCGAAGGTCAGCGCCGGACCGATCGTCGCGCCGGCACCGGGATAGCAGTCGCCAAAGGGACTCGCGGCGCAATTGCCGGCGGCATAGAGATGCGGGATCGGCCGACCGCCGCCATCCAGCACCCGCGCCTGTGCGTCGCAGCGCAGCCCGCCCTTGGTGCCCAGATCGCCATTGTCGATCGGCACGGCATAGAAGGGCGCGGTATCGATCGGCCCCAGATTGGTGTTGGGGGTGACGCCAGGATCGCCGAAGAAGCGATCATAGATATTGCCGCCCCGGCCAAATTCGGGATCGACGCCGGTCTGCGCATAGCCGTTCATCACCTGCACGGTTTCGCTGAGCGCCTGCGGCGCGACGCCGATCTTCCGCGCCAGTTCCTCGATCGATCCGGCGCGGAAGACATAATGGTCCCACCAATGGCCGGGGATGCGATGGTCGGGCGTATGGACCGTGGGCATCAGCCCGCCGGCGCTGAACTTCGCCCGGAACTTGGCGTCGAAGATCAGCCAGCAGGGCATGTTGGCGCCGGTCTTCAGCTGATCCGCCACCATCGCCTGACCGAACCGGTCATAGCCGGTCGCCTCATTAACGAAGCGCAGGCCCAGCCGGTTGACGCAGACGCTCCAGGGCCGGCCGACATCGAAAGCGGCCTGATGGATTTCGTGGAAATTGGCGGCGCCGGGTGCCGGCAGGGTCATGGTCGGAATCCACCAGCCCTGATCGGTATGGGCGACGGACGCCCCCACGGCCTCCGCCGCGATCAGCGCGTCGCCGCGATTGCCCTCCTCGGGCGTCGAGCTGTGGCGGGCGAGACCGGGGACCGGATAGAAACGCTCGCGCAGCGCCTGATTCCATTCAAAGCCGCCCGCCGCCAGCACCACGCCATGGTGCGCGGCGATCTGCTGCACCTGCCCGAAGCGGCGGACGGTGATGCCCGACACGCGGCCGTCGGCGCCGAGCGTAAGCCCCTCCATCGCGGTTTCCAGCCGCAGTTCGACACCGCGGGCGAAAACCTGCTTGTAGAGCGCGCCCATCAGGCCCGCCCCCTGGGTGAAGCGCCGATCCCGCGCCGACAGCCGCCGCGTGCCGATGTCGAGCCAGTAGCGGCCGATCATCTTTGCCGCCGTCCAGCGCCAGCCGCGCTGCTGCATCATCAGGGCGAAGGTCTGGCCAAGGTCCATCGCATAGCGGCGGAACAGCGTGAACCGGCCATATTGGGCGCGCATCAGCGGATAGCGATCATCACCCAATTGCCGCCCGTCGAAGGTGGGGCAGATGATGGAACGATCGGCCCGCGCGCCGGGTGCTTCGGGAAAATAATCGGGCCAGGCCGCCGCCATGACCGGCACGCCGCTGTCCTTGAGGAAGCGCAGCATTTCCGGCGCGTGGTCGACATAGGCGGCCAGCCGTTCCGCATCGACCGGCACGCCGATGACGCTGCGCAGATAGCGCAACGCCTCGGCCGCGCTGTCGCCCTGATCGCCGTCCAGCCCATGACCTGGCACCCACATCACCCCGCCCGAAGTGGCCGATGTGCCGCCGAACTGATGCGCCTTCTCCACGATCAGGACGGAGAGGCCGAGATCGGCACTGTGCAAGGCGGCCATGGCGCCGGCCGCGCCTGATCCGACGACGATGAGGTCGAAGCTCTCCATCATCAGAAGCTCGGCACCGCTTCGAGATGCGATCCGGGCGGGAAGCAGAAATATTCTAGGAAATGCCCCAGATCGGCGCGCGCATCGAAATAGGCATAGGTGCCGCCCATCGTGTCCCAGGCGATCGGCATCGCCCAGCGCGCTTTGGCCGCCGCGACGGCCGCGTCAAAGGCGGCGCGATCGCCGAAATGCCGGCCCTGATGATGATAATGAAGGCCAAAGCCCTCCGCCGGCAGGCCCCATTGATAGACGCTGATGTCGCCCGACAGGGGCTGGATGATCTCGAACTGCAGTTCATCCTTCGTCGCCAGCGCGAAATGGGCGATCGCCCGCCGGTCCTGCCCGGTGTCGAACAGCGCATCGGGCATTTCCATATAATGGCCGATGCCGTGCAGCCCGCCGATCTCGTCCATCGCCCGGCGCCAGTCGGTGGTCACATAGGCATGCTGATAATAGTCCCGGCGCACGGATCGCCCTCTCCCGCTCTGTTCTGCTGCCAGCCACTATCGAAGGCGGGGCAGGGAAGCGGAATGACCCGAGCGGCAGCGCCGCTTGCACCGGCACGCGCATCGGGTCACGGGCAATTGCCGTGCCAGCCACCCCATGATGAATGGGGCCATGACCATGTTGACCTTTACCGCTGTCGCCCATGTCGATGATGTGCCGCCGGGCACCACCAAGGCCGTCGCCGTCGATGGCGAGAGCATCCTCCTGTGCCACAGCAATGGCCGGCTGTTCGCGGTCGCCAATCGCTGCTCCCATGCCGACGAGCCGCTCGCCTGCGGCCGGGTGCGCGCGGGCTGGATCGCCTGCCCGGTCCATGGCGCACGCTTCGATCTGGAAACCGGCCGCGCCATGAACCCGCCGGCCAAGGCACCCATCAGGGTCTATGAATTGCGGATTGTGGACGACCGGATCGAGATCGCGCGCTAGTCCCTGCGCGGCTGCATCAGGGCCAGGAAATCCGCCAGCGCCAGCCGCGCATCGAGCTGGGTGAAGAGGCGGATCGACCGGCCGGGGATTTCCGCGCCATAGCGGGAATCGTCCAGCAGGCGCCGGCCGGCGATGATCGCGGAGGCACTGCTCTCCGCAGACACGGACGTCAGCAATACCATCGGACTGTCGCCCAGGGTGATGGCGCCGCCCAGCTGAACGAAAGGCGGCAGATCGGCATAGCGGCCATGGAGCCATGCGGTCGTGGGCGACATCGGCCGCAAGGTCGCCGTCATTTCCGCCACCGACATCTGTAGCTGGCGATAGGCGCCGGCCGCTATCTGCCAGATCGGCAGGCGGCTCCGTTCGATCACGGCGCGCGCCGCTTCCAGATCGGTGGACAGATTATATTCGCTGCCGCCCTGCGGATAATCAGCGCCGCCGATCCAGACCAGGGTCATGCGATCGGCGATCGCCGGCTCCAGCAGCATCGCCTGGGCGAGATTGGTGAGCGGCCCGCCACAGGTGAAGAAGAGCGGCAGCGGATCGTCCCGCATCGCCTCCGCCACGATCGCCCGTGCCGCCGCCGATGCCTGTGCCCCGGCGATGCCGAACTGCTCGCTGCCAGCGATCACCGGGCAAGGGTTCGTCAGACCCATGATCTTCATCAGGTCGATCGCCGCCTGTTTGCCCGCTGCGGCGGTCGCGCCGGCCGGCTGCCCGCCCAGCGCCGCCAGCTTCGCGTCGAGCGCCGATGTCGTGACCAGCACCGGCCGGGCCGCCTGCGTCGCCAGTTGATGCGCGAGCGCGATCAGGCCGTCGGGATCGCCGGCAAAATCATTGTCGATGATGATGCGCGCCTTGGGCGACTGCCGGATCACCGGCAGGGCAGATCGGGCGGCCGTGCCGATCATCAGGCTGGCGCCCGCTGCGATGAATCTACGCCGATCGATCGTTGTCCGCATGCCTCTCCCCTGTCTGGGCCGAGGGCTGGCATGGGGCGGCCAAAGGGTCAAATAGCGATTTACGGGTATCCCATAGGCCAGCGCTATGGATCGCTGAGCCGCGCGACCGCGACCGCGCGAATGTCGGTGGCCTTGGCCTTTTCATTGCCGGTCAGGGCGAAATCCGCCTCGTCCAGCAGCAGCACCCGGCGCGGCACCTTGAAGCTGGCCATGCGCGCCTTGAGATGAGCGATCAGGTCGCTTTCCGTCACCCGCGCGCCATCGACCGGGACGATGCAGGCAACCACCATCTCGCCCAGCAACTCGTCGGGCACGCCGACGGTCTGGCTGCGCTTGACGCCGGGGAAGGTGGCGATCGCCGCATCCACTTCCTCGGGCGCGACATTGGCGCCACCGGTCTTGATCATGTCGGTGAGGCGTCCTTCCCAGAAGAAGCGGCCCTGTTCGTCCACCCGCCCGCCGTCGCCGGTGCGGTAATAGCCCTCCGCATCGAAACAATCTTCCGGTGACTTGCCAAGGTAGCCCGACATCAGCGTCGGCCCCTTGATGCACATCTCCCCCGCCTGCCCCACCGGCAGGATCGCGCGGGTCAGCGGATCGACGATCTTGAGGCTGTTGCCCGGCAGCGGCGCGCCGGCACTGCCGCCATAATCGGCGTCGGACATGTCCGCGTCGAACGCCGTGCAGATCGTCATCGTCTCGGTCGTGCCAAAGGCCATGGGCGTGGTCCAGTCGGTATCGACCGTGGGATGTTCGCCGATCAGCTCACCCTTGGTCACATATTTGAGGCTGGAAAGATCCGCGCTGGCCCAATTGTCCGCCGCCTGGACCCGCGCCCATTGGTGCGGCCGTCCGGTGAGGAAGGTGACGCGCTCTTGCTCGATCACGTCGAGTGCGGCGGCGGCATCGAACACCGGTTGCAGCACCGCCGTCCCGCCGGTCGACAGCGCGGTGCCGATCACCAGGCTGATATTGCCCGACCAGAACAGGCCATTGCCGGTCCAGCTCACCACCGGCTCACGCATCGCGAAGACGCGCGGCCAGCGCCACCACTGGATGCAGAAGGCGCGCTGGGCATGGACGATGCCCTTGGGCAGGCTGGTGGTGCCGGACGAGAAGAAGATGCCGCCATGGTCGGACGGGGTGACGGTGGCGGCGCGCTGCGCCACCTGCGCATCGGGCACCGCCGCGCCGCTGGCGAGGAAAGCATCCCAGCCTTCATAGCCCGGCGCTGCCGGATTGGCATCGGTCACGCTGTCGAGCTGGACCAACCGATGGAGAAACGGCCCCTTGTCGATGCCGGCCAGCATGGCGGCAAAATCCTTCTTCATCACCCGCGTGTCGAAGAGGAGGATGCCGATCGCCGAAGCCTTGACCAGATGGCTCAATTCCTCCGCGCTCGAAAAGCTGCTGAGCGCCACGGTGACGCCCCCCGCCATCGCGATGCCGAAGACGCTGGCGAGATATTCGGGCCGGTTCGCCATCAGCACGCCGACCCGGCCATCCTTGCCAAGGCCGGCCGCAATCAGCGCCCTGGCCACCGCCACGGAGCGGGCATGGAGTTCGTCATAGCTCCAGCAGATGCGCCGATCCGCGATCCGCATGATGACCGCGTCGCGCGCGCCGTGCCGCGCCCGCACCGCATCGAGATAGGCGGGGATGGTCTGCACGCCCTGCCCCGACTCCTGCGCCAGCGGAGGACCATGGACCAGCGAAAGCGGCGCGCTCAATAGGGCAACTCCACCTGCGCCGTGCCCTTCAATATCTCCTCGCCATCCTGGGTGGTCATCACCGTGCGGACCTTGACCACCGGCATGCCGAAGGGGGAACGGTCAATCTTCTCCACCACCTCGCCATCGACCCAGGTGACGTCGCCCTCAAACGCGGGGGAGCGGAACTGGGTCTTGCTGTGCCAGACATAGCCGCCATGGCCGGCCCAATAGGCGACCGTGTCGAGATGCCAGGCATTCATCGACGCCCCATAGCCATAGGCGCCGCCCATGCCGACATTCTCCGCCTTCTCGGCATTGATATGGCCCGATGACGGGCCGTGATAGAGGCCGTCGCCCATGCGCGGGTCGATCTTGCGTGCGTCATGGTCATAGCTCATGTCGGCGCCAAAGCCGGCATCCTCGGTCGCCGGATCATGAATGCCTTCGGGCGCGTTCCACGCCCAGGTCCCCCAGATATTCTGGCGATGGGCGCGGCATTCATTGGCGAAGCTGACCACCGAATGCGGGCCGATCACCCGGCGCGGCAGCCGGTCGCCCACCTTTACATCTGCATAGGCGGGCGAATGGCCGTCCCGGTTGGACAGGATCCAGTCGTGGCGTGCCTTGTGAATCTCCGCCAGTTCCGCCTTGGTCCAGCGCCGGGGGCTGCGCTTCTCCTTGGCATAGATGCCGCGCCTGTTCGCTTCGTCGACCAGATAGCGGATCGCGGTCGCCTGTTCCTTGGCCACCAGCGCGCCATGCTGGTTGCGGTGGATGGTGTCGCCGCGCGCGAACATGGTCGGGCCGGCAAAGCCGGTGTCGGCAATCGAATAGCCGTCGAAGCGGCGGCTCTGCACCAGCTTGTCGCCGGGGCGGACCGGGGTGCCGTAGAACCACCATTCCTCGCCGGCGAAGATCAGGTGGGTGCCCGGCACCTTGCCGACGCAGGCGGGGTGGCAGCCATGGCCATAGTCCATCGCCACGGTGAAGCTCTGCGGCGCGACGATGCCGCCGAAGCGGGAGTCGCGGGCGAAATTCTCGTCCCAATGAATCGGATTGGGATAGTCCATCGCCTGCACCCAACGACGAATGTCGGTCGCGTTGCAGGGGTCCCACATCTCGGCGAAGATGACCGGCTTGCCGATCCATTGGTCGACGTCGCTGGTATCCAGCGTCAGCTTGCTGTCCTGCACATCCATATCGGCCATGATGTCCTACCCGATCACTTGCGGCGCGCCGGTGCCGAGATAGTCGGCCAGCACGCGGTGGAAATTGATGATCGCCCGTTCCTCGACCGGGCTGGGTCGCAACCCGTCGCAGCCGCGCGAGCGCAGGCCGCGCTGCACCGCCCCCATGTTGGAGAAATCCTGGCACAGCACCTTGCGCCAGCTCGCCTCGTCCATGTCGGGCTTGTGGAGATTGGCGGGACGCGGCTCGGTGCCTTCGGGGAAGCGTTCGAGCGTATAGACCTCGAAGATGCAGCTATCGGGATCATGGCCGTCGGGCCGTGCGCGATAGCAGAGCGCGAAGGTCGGTCCATGGATGATCACCGTATTGGGGAAGATGTGCCAGACATTGCCCGCCGCCGCGAAATGGGCCGGGTCGATGCGCGGCCAATTCACCCCGCGCTTGGCATCCTCCTCCACCGTGCGGCGCATCAGGTGCATCTGCACCTCGGCGGGCGGCGTGCCGTCGGGCAGTTCATCGACCAGCAGATTGGCGACCCGCACCATCGTCTCGGTGGTGGTGCCGTTCACCTCCTCCCAGAGCTGGTTGAGCGAATCCGCCAGCCCCTGGCGCATGTCCGCCGCGCCGGCCGCCCCAGCAGTCGCGCCGCCCGTGCCCTCGCGCGCCTGCGACCCGAACACGCCATGGATGCCGCGCCCATCGCTCCAGGTCGGCTTGGGCGAATATTTGGTCAGCTGCGGATGGGTGCCGGCAACATGATAGCCCTCGTTGAACGCCTCGATCGCGACCTTCCAGTTGCAGGGGAAATGCAGCCATTGGCGCCAGCGATAGCGCATCTGCTCCAGCTCGAACGGGTCGAGCATCGATGCCGCCGGCTCCAGATAGTCACGCAGCGGCGGCGCGTCCGGGTCCATGCAGACGAACACCCAGCCGCCCCATGTGTCGACGCGCACGTCGCGCAGGCGCAGGTCATCGGCCTTCAGGCAGTCGCCCCAGGCATCCTTGCGGACCACGCCGACATTGTTGCCGTCCAGATCCCAGCTCCAGGCATGGAAGGGGCAGACCAGCCGTTTCGCATGGCCGCACCCTTCGGTCAGTTGTCGGCCGCGATGGCGGCAGACGTTGAAATAGGCAGCGATCCGATCGGGCGCGGCGCGCACGACGATGATCGAGTCATCGACAATGTCGTAGGTGACATAGTCGCCGACCTCCGGAATTTCCTCTTCGCGACAGGCGACCTGCCAGACCTTGGGCCATAGTTTCGTGGCTTCGGCATCGGCATAGGATTGCGAGACATAGGCGTCATTGCCGATCAGCACCGGTGGCTCAGTGATGCTCCCTTGCATGGTCATGCGCCCCTGCCGCTCAATGCAGCGCAACCGGCGGCGGCGGCGCAGCCTCCGCGCGATAGTCGCTGGGGTTGCGGGCATAGACGCGCTTGAACATGCGGCTGAAATGGGCCGGGCTCTTGAAACCCACGGCGTAGGCGATCTCGCTGATCGAGATGCTGGCCGCGTCCGACCGCGCCATCCAGGCCCGCGCCTGTTCCAGCCGGCGCTGCCAGATCAGGTCGGAAAAGCTGGTGCCATTCTGCTTGAGCAGGGTGGTGAGATAGCGCGGCGAAATACCGCAACCCTTGGCCGTCATCGCGGCGGACAGGCCCGGATCGGACAGATGGACCTCGACAAAGCGGCGCACATCGGCAAAGCGTTTTTCCGCGACGGAGGGGCGCGGCGGCACCGCGCGCACATCGTGGCGCAGCCCCTGGCCGATCACCGCGAGCGCCGCTTCCACCAACGTCCGCGTGGTTTCCTCCGCCACATCCGCGTCGCGCTGGAACAGGCCGGCCAGGATGCCATCGGCGATCCCCAGTTCCGCCCGCTGCATCGGCAGCAATATGCCCGCCCCAGCATCGCAATCGACGAAGCCGCGCAGCACATGGGTCGGCACCGTCACATGCAGCACCTCATGCACGCCCTGCGCATCGGGCTGGCATTCGATCAGGAAGGGCGCGGTCGAGCGCGTCATCAGGAAATCGCCATATTGGGCGGCGCGGCTGCCAAGCTGGTTGGAAAAGACCAGTCGGCCACGCTTGACGAACCACAGGACGGTGAGGTCGGTGCCATCCTCGCGGATATGCTGGCGGGTGCGGCGGAAGAAGAGGCGGGTGGCCGATCGCAGCAGGATCGCCGCGCTGGGGCCGGCGGGCTTGCGCCGCGCCTCCACGTCGATGACGGAGCCTTCCTCCATCCAGTAATCGCCGCGATAATATTCCTGCTCGCGCTCGCCGCGAAACAGGTGCTGGCATTCGCGATAATTGCCCCGGTCGAGGGCGAAGAGCGTTTCGATCATCGCATCCGCTCCTTTCAGCGCTGAGCCCGACCGGCGCGGCTCAGCCGCCATTCCGGGGGATAGTTGAGGTCGTTATTCTTGACGGTGTGGGCGATGCCCTGGTCGAAGCCGCCAGCACCCAGATCGATGTCGGTCGGCCGGTCGCTCTTCATCAGCGGCAGCATGCCTTCCAGCCAGCCGGTGAGCAGGCTGCCCATATATTCGCCGCGATATTGCTTATAGGCCTCGATAAAGGTCTTCTGCGCGACCACCACGTCGAGCGGCCGGGTGCGGGCGCAGGCATCGGCATATTTGTCCGTCTCCGCCTCCAGCGCGTCGCGTGGCACGACGGCGTTGACGAAGTTGCAATCCATCATCTCGGCGGCGGTGAAAGGGCGGCCGGTGAACAGCATTTCGGAAAAGCGGCGAATGCCGACCATTTCCAGCCATTGCCACATGCGCGGCCCCCAGCCGGCATAGCGGAAGGAGGGATGGCCAAAGAGCGCGTCGTCGGACGAGACGATCAGGTCGGCATCGGCGCACTGGTAGAAATGCCAGCCATAGCAATAGCCCTTGGCCTCGACGATGCTGATCTTCTTGAATTCCTGCAGCGGGCGATTGCCGGCATAGCCCTTGGCATAATGGTCGGTCAGGCCATGGAGAAAGCGATAGGAGCCGGGCGGCGGATAGCGCACGTCGGGATCGTCAATCTCCAGGTCGGGCAGGAAATCATCATCCTCTCCCGGATGCAGATACATGTCGCCATGTTCGTTGATGTCGCCGCCCGATCCCAGATCCTGGCCGGCGCCGCGGATCACCAGCACCTTCACATCATCGTCGATATTCGCCTTGTGGACGATCTCGCCGAACAGCAGGCGCATGCCGATCGTCGTCGTGTTGGCCTTGCCCGGCCGGTCGAAAGTGACGGTCGCTATCTTGCGCGCCCGGTCCTTCTCATAATGCACGAACTGCGCCGCCTCGCGCTTGAGCGCTGCTGCGCTTGCCCTGGCCATGCCGCACTCTCCCATCTCTCTTATGCCCGGCAGGCTGGCATGGGGCGGCGATGGCGTATTGGCATTAGGCGCAGCTTTATCGATATGATACGCAGCAAAGCGACGACGAGGCAGACAGGCGCGCGATGGAGGAGCAGGATTTTTTCTTCGGGCTGGAAGGCCCGCTGGAGGCGGTGCCGGCCGCCGGCCAGATGCGCGCGGCCAATCTGCGCGGCTTTTCCGACTATGTCCGCGCGCGCGGTGGGGCGCCGCGCCGCATTCTCGCCCAGCATGGCCTAGACCCGATGGTGCTGGCCGATCCCGACAGCCATATCGCCTGCCAGCAGGTGGCGGCGATGTTCGAATATTGCAGCCTGCTGTTCGACGATCCGCTGTTCGGCCTGCACCTTGCCGCCACCCAGGATGCCGACATTTTCGGTAGCGTCACCGCCGTCTGCCGCGCCGCGCCGGACCTGCGCGCCGCGACCGCCAGCCTGATCCGCTATCTGCCGGTCGCCCATTCGCCCGAGGCGCAGCTGGAACTGGTGGAAGATGGCGGCATGGCCGAACTGCGCTGGGTGGTCGGCGCCGATCTCGGCTTCAACGACCAGGCCAATTATCAGGCGATGATGCTGATCCTGCTGCTGTTGCGGACCGTCAGCGGCCAGCGTTTCCGCGCCGCCTGGGTGCAATTTTCCGCCGATCCCAGCCCGCGCGAACTGATCGAGATAGAGGCGTTGCTGGGCACGGCCGTCCGCCCGCGCGGGCCGGGCAGCGCGATCGGCTTTTCCGCCGCCTTGCTCGACCTGCCGATCGCAACGGCCAATCGGCTGACCTATCGGCTGGTCGGCGGCTATCTGGGCCGGCTGCGCCTGTTCAACCATGCCGACATGGCGGAACGGGCGCGATCCTATGTGCGCGGCGCGTTGCCGGCGGGGACATGTGCGATCGAACGCTGCGCCGACCGGATGGGCCTGTCGGTGCGGACGCTGCAAAGCCGGCTTGCCGCCCATGGCCTGCATTTCAGCGATCTGGTCGAGGAACAGCGCGAGCAACTCGCCCGCATCTATCTGCGCCAAACGCCGATGCCGATCGACGAGGTGGCGGAGCGGCTGGGCTATGCCGAACAGACCAGCTTTGGCCGCGCCTTCAAACGCTGGACCGGGCAGACGCCACGGCAATTCCGACAAGGCTAGCGCAGCAGCCGCACCCAGGCATCGGACAGCGCCTCCAGACCGAAATTGTCGATCCGGTCGCCGGGGCGGATCGCGGTGGCGAGATCCAGTTGCCGCGCCAGCGCATCGGCCATCGCCGCCGCATCGGCCGGGTCAACCAGAAGGCCGCACCGTCCATCATCGAGCAGGTCGACGGCGTTGCCGGCGCTGCGCGACGCGACGATCGGCACATCCACGGCCATCGCCTCCAGCAACACATTGGGCGATCCTTCCCACCAACTGGGCAGGATGAAGGCATCGGCATGGGCCAGCCAGGGAAAGACATTGTCGACCGTGCCGGGCAGGTCGAGATCATCAGCTATACCGAGCGCCTTCGCCTGCGCGCGCAGGCTGTCGCAGGCGCGGTCGCGGCTTTCGCCCAGGATGATGAGGCGCGCGGGTCGCTCCCGCCGCAGGATCGCGAAGGCGGCAAGCAGAGTGACGAAATTCTTCTGCAGCGCCAGCCGGCCGATCGCCAGGATCACGGGCGACTGGCGGCCCATCCAGCGATGCGGCACTGGCCCGTCGGCCAGGAAGCGGGCGGCATCAGCATCGATGCCATTGGGGATCACCGCCACCTTGCCCGCCCGCGCCGCGCCGGCAAAGGCAGGCATATCCGCCAGGGTCGGCGACACCAGCACCAGATGATCGGCGTCGCGCGCCAGCAGCCGCGCCATCGCGGTGCGGCCAAGGCGCCCCAGCCCGCCCGACGGCGCACCGGCCGCATTGCGCATGAGATCGTTGCTGATGCGATAGATGCGCCGCACGTCGCGCAGCCCCTGGCTTGCCGCCCAGGCGGTGCCATGGCCATGATTGCCCGCCGAAATCAGCGTCGCTTGCCCCCGCGATCGCAGATGCCGCCGCAGCGCCGCGATCGCCTGCACCTTTTCGCGCGGACGCGACGGGTTCGGCCCGGCCAGCAGCGCATGATGCGGCACGCCGGTCACGCCCTCGCCACCCGGCAGCGCCGTCACCAGTTCGACCGCCAGACCGCGCGCCGCCAGTTCGGCGGCCAGGATGCGGACGTTGCGCACCACGCCGGTCGCGGCGAGCGCATGGACATAGAGGATGATCACGCCCGGCGCGCGTCGCGCTCGATCGCGCCGGCCGCCTGCCAGCGCTGCGGCGGCAGATGGCGCAGATGATGGCAGTAAAGCGCGCCCAGCCGGCTGTCGGCCAGCCCCCGGCCGCTCACCAGTTGCATGATGTCGGTGCCGGGGTTCCAGTTGCCCTCGACCAGCACCGGGCCGTCCGGCGTCAGGCCAATATCCCAGCCGATTACGGTAAAGCCTGATCGAAAGGCGAGATGCGCCCGCAGCGCGAGCGCCACGGCGGCATCCAGATCAGGCACCGGCCGGCCGCTAATGGGCGCACCGGTCAGCGGATGCCGGTCGCAGCGGATCGGCGCGCCGTCCGGCCCCGCCTTCCAAACGGGGCCGCAACACCCGTTGCCGTCGACCGACAGCACCAGATTGCCGGCATTGAAATTATCCACGGGTCGGCCACCACCGGCGGACAGGCGCAGCGCCAGCGCGCAGGCCTCGGGCGTGCCGACCTCGTCCAGACAGGTGACCACGCGCAAGGTCGGCAGCGCGCCCGGCGACATATCCGCCAGCGCGTCGTGGGTGGCCAGACAACGCTGGATCACCCCGCCGGCCGCCCAGAGCGCCAGCAGGCGCGCGCGCAGCGCGTCGTCGGCGATCGGCCCTTCGGCCCCTTCCCAGCGTCCGCCCTTCTTTTCGAAGCGCACCACGCCCTGCCCCTTGGAGCAGTAGCTGGGCTTGGCGATGATGACGCTCTGGCCATGCAGCCAGCTGGCGATATCGCTTGTCTCCAGCGCGAAACTGTCGGGCACCGGCAAGCCGGCGGCGGCGGCATGGCGGGCGAAAAGCTGCTTGTTCTTGAGCGGATTGGCCTCGGCCGGGAAGGCACCGGGATTGAGCAGCCGATGCAGCCCCTTGCGATCGCGCATGCTGAGCCCCTGCGCCCGCACCGTTTCGCACAGCAGGCGCCGTTCCGACGCCGCCCAGCCGCTGCGCCCGCTCGCCGCGATCAGCCGCGCAACCGTTCGCCGGCCCAGCGGCCAGTGGCGACGCAATCCGTCATGATAGGCCGCCAGCAGGACATTGCCGTCGGCCGGGGGCAACGCACGCAACGTGAACAAGGGTCAGGCCGCCTCGACCCGCGCCAGCCGCCGCTCCAGCAATTCGCTTGCCACGCCATGGCTGCGCGCATTGTCGACGTCGATCGCGACCGCGCCGTCGCTCAGGATCACCGGCGCGATCACCATGCGGAAGCGGCGGGAGAAACGCGCAAAGGCCTGGCCCAGTGTGCCGATGCCGAAGCGGAAACGGATCAGGTTGAGGAGGCCGAAGGCGCCGATGATCCGCATCGGATGCTTCACGAACTGCCCGCCCGAGCGGAAGGTCTCGGCCGCTGCCAGCGCCTTTGCATCCTTCAGCCAATAGGTGTTGCAGTTGGAAAATTCGTCGTCGGCGAAGCGATAGAATTTCCGCTGCCCCTGCGGATGCGCCGCCAGCACCGACGCGCGCCGGGTGAAGGCGACGCCGGCGTTCGCGCCCTGCGCGGCGCAACCGTCCAGCATCTCGGCCAGCGCATCGGGCGTCAGCAGCACATTGTCGGCGGTGGTGATGAGCAGCGGAAAGCGCGCGCCATCGGCGGCCGACAGCACGGAGTCGACCAGATTGGGCCGGGCAGGAATCGCAACCAGCCGCCCGGTATTCCGTAGTCCGCGCAGTTGCGGCAGCGCATCGAGCACCGCCACATCCTCAATCGCGACCCGGATTTCGCCGAGGCGCGGGCTGGCCGCCAGCGCCTCGATCACATGGACCAGCATCGGCTGGCCGACCACCGGGACCAGGCATTTATGGGTGACGCCCGCCGCCTGCGCGAGCGGATCGGTCGCTCCATCGCGCTTGCCGGCCAATACCAGTGCCGACGCTGTCCCCGGCATCAGGCAGCCTCCAGCACCGGCATTTCGGTCAGCAGGCCATGGCGGGCCAGGCTGTGCGCGACGATGGTTTCGACCAGGCTCTGATGATCGACGCCGATCGACGCGGCCGAGCGCGAGATCGTCTTCTTCGACCAGAGATTGCAGGACAGGTTCACTTCCATGAACAGCAGCTCGCCCGACGCCGGATCGTAGCGATACTCGAACCGGCCATAGTCGAACGGCCAGAGTTCGGGCAGCAGGCGGCGGGTCATATCCTCCAGCCGCGTCCGCAGGTCATGGTCCTCCACCAGGATCAGCGGATCATCGCCCGCATCGATCAGGCCGCGCTTCTCCTCATAGCTGCGTTCGCGATGCGGATCGGCCGGCACATACATCATCGGCGGGAGAATCCAGGGCTGGCCACCGCCGCCGCCGACGACCGGCACGGCCACGTCGAGCAAGGGCGCCCAGGCCTCGACCAGCACGTCATGGCCCAGGCCATGGAGATGATCGGCATGGGCATGGGCCTCCATCCAGTTGTCGACCATCGCGAGGCCCCAGGAGGCCGACGAGGCGTTGGGCTTCACCACCAGCCGTTCCGCCTGGAATTCCGGGCCGGCCGGCATGGCACCCCGACGCAGGATACGCGCCGGCATGGTCGGCACGCCATGGGCGCGGGCGATCAGCTTGGAAAGATATTTGTCGTCCGACACGCCACGGACGATCGGGCTTGCCCCCAGGAAAGGCACGCCGCGCCAGGACAGCAGGAGCGGCGCCAGCATCTCGCTATTCTGGAAGCCGCCGCGATTGAGCAGGGTGACGACGAAGTCGACATCCGGCTTGTCGAACAGCGCATCATAGCTGTCGGCGACCGCGACATGGAGGCCAATCGCCTCCAGCGTCGATCGCATCTCATGATGATAGACGGCATGATTGCCGTCCACGCTGTCGGCCCCGCCGCCCTTGCAGGCATGTTTGGCCAGGAACAGGAGGCGCAGCCGGGCCTTGTCGGCCGGGGAGATGCGCATGCAACGGTCGATCGGGTTCAGCATGGCGCCACAATAACGCCCGCCCGTTACGCTGGATTGACGGTGCGATGACGCCGGTTGGTCGATCCGGCGACAGGGTCGTTACGAAATGGCTTCAGTTTTCGGACAATGGCTCGAACAGGGCCGGGTAGCGCGCGCGCAGCGTCAGCAGCAGAATCACCAGCTTGCCATCCTGCAATTGCTGCGCCTCGAAGCGGCGCCACAGGTCGGCCAGCGGCAGTTCGTGGACCAGGATATTCTCCTGCTCCTCGACCAGGCCGCCGCCGTCGGCGACACGGTCCGCCGCGCGATAGGGCGCCAGGAAATAGTCGATCTTCTCGGTAACGACGCTGGGGATGCTCCAGATCTGGCCGACCGGCTCCATCATGTCGAGCGCCACGCCCGCTTCCTCCAGCGCTTCGCGCCGGGCGCAATCGGCCGGTTCATCCTCCAATATGCCGGCGATCGCCTCCAGCATGTCGGGCAGGCCGGCGAGCATCACCGGCGTGCGCGGCATCGATACGACCAGCGCGACCCGGCGGTTCGGATCATAAGGCAGCACCGCAACGGCACGGCGCATCTCCACCACATGGCGCTCGCACTCCACGCCGTCGTCCATCCGCAGCCGCACCAGCCGCAGGTTGAGCCAGCCTTCATACAGGGTGCGGCTCGACAGGATTTCGGTCACGCCGCGACCATCTGCACAGCCACCGCCTCGGCCACCTTGATGCCGTCGATCGCCGCCGACAGGATGCCGCCGGCATAGCCCGCGCCCTCGCCCGCCGGGTAGAGGCCGGCAACGTTGAGGCTCTGAAAATCCTTGCCGCGCGTGATGCGGATCGGCGAGGAGGTGCGGGTTTCCACGCCGGTCATCACCGCGTCGGGATCGTCATAGCGGGCGATCTGACGACCAAAGGCGGGCAGCGCCTCATGGAACGCCTCGATCACATAGTCGGGCAGGCAAAGCGACAGATCGGTCGGCGTGACCCCCGGCTTGTAGGAGGGCACGACCGATCCCAGCTGGGTCGAAGGCCGACGCGCGAGGAAGTCGCCGACCGTCTGCCCCGGCGCCCAGTAGGAAGAACCACCCGCGACATAGGCCAGGCTTTCCCAATGGCGCTGCAGTTCGATCCCGGCCAATGGCCCCTCGGGGAAATCGCGCGCCGGATCGATGCCGACGACCAGCCCCGAATTGGCGTTGAACTCGGCGCGGCTATACTGGCTCATGCCATTGGTGACGACGCGCCCTTCCTCCGAAGTGGCGGCGACCACCCGGCCACCCGGACACATGCAGAAGCTGTAGACGGTCCGGCCATTGGCGCAATGATGGGCGAGGCTATAGGCCGCCGCCCCAAGATCGGGATGGCCGGCGCAATTGCCATAGCGCGCCTTGTCGACCCAGCTTTGCGGATGCTCGATCCGCACACCGATCGAGAAGGGCTTGGGTTCGATATGCACGCCCTTGCCGTGCAACATCTCGAAGGTCGGGCGGGCACTGTGGCCCACCGCCATCACCACATGGTCGGCCTCGATCACGCTGCCGTCGTGCAGCACCAGCCCGCGCAACTTCTGCGTGCCGTCGCCCTGCCGTTCCAGCACCAGATCGTCGACGCGGTGCTGCCAGCGATATTCGCCGCCCAGCGACTCGATCTGCTTGCGCATCGCTTCGACCATCGAGACCAGGCGAAAAGTGCCGATATGGGGGTGCGCCTCCCACAAGATATCGTCGGGCGCGCCGGCAGCGACAAACTCCTCCAGCACCTTGCGGCCCAGGAAGCGGGGATCCTTCACCCGGCAATAGAGCTTGCCGTCGGAGAAAGTGCCGGCGCCGCCCTCGCCAAACTGGACGTTGGAATCGGGGTTGAGTTCGGCCCGGCGCCACAGGCCCCAGGTGTCCTTGGTCCGCTCGCGCACCACCTTGCCGCGATCCAGGATGATCGGCTTGAACCCCATCTGCGCCAGGATCAGGCCGGCGAACAGGCCGCACGGCCCGGCGCCGATCACCACCGGGCGCTTGCCCTGCCAGCCGTCGGGGACATGGGCGACGAACTTGTAGCTGGTGTCGGGCGTCGGCCGGACGTCATGGTCCTTGGCAAAGCGCTCCAGCACCGCGGCCTCGTCGGCCACCTCAATATCGAGCGTATAGACCAGCTGGATCGCGCTGCGACGACGTGCATCATTACCGCGCCGCACGACGCTGTGGCCAAGCAATTGCTGCGGCTCCAGCCCCAGGCGTTCGCAGATGGCGACGGGCATCGCCTCGGCCGGATGGTCGAGGGGCAATTTCAAACCGGAAAGACGGATCATGGCGCCGCCCATAGTCGCAAATCGCCCGAAATGCTATTCCCCGAGGCCGTGGCACGGCCGATCGTCCTGCGCACCTTCTAACCTTGACGTAAACGTAAAGCCGTCATAATCTTTGCTCATGAACACGCGCACCAGCATTGCCGGCATCGAGCTTCCCGATGACCGTGACCAGCAGAGCTACAGCATCACCGACCTCAGCGAGGAGTTCGGCGTCACCGCCCGTGCCCTGCGCTTCTATGAGGATGAAGGGCTGATCGCACCGGAGCGCCAGGGCCTGGCCCGCGTCTATTCGCGCCGCGACCGCGCCCGCCTTGCCTGGATCCTGCGCGGCAAGCGCGTGGGCTTCAGCCTCAACGATATTCGCGAGATGATCGACCTCTATGACGCCGACGAGGGGCATGAGGAACAGCGCCGCGTGACGATCGACAAGTGCCGCGCGCGCATCGACCTTCTGACCCGCCAGAAGGACGATATCGATGCCGCCATCGCCGAACTGGCGAGCTTCATCGGAACGATCGAGAAATAAGCCGGAGCCGCATCGTCGGCTCCCCCGCAGCAGAACAAAAACGCCTGGAGAAGATTCATGCCCAGCTACAACGCCCCTGTCCGCGACACCCGCTTCGTGCTCGACCATGTCGTCGGGCTGGAGCGCTACGCCAATCTGCCCGGTTTCGAGAATGCGACCCCCGATCTGGTCGAGGCGATCCTGACCGAAGGCGGCAAGATCGCGTCGGAAGTGCTGTTCCCGATCAACGCCGTGGGCGACAAGGAAGGCTGTACCCGTCATGCCGACGGCAGCGTCACCACGCCGACCGGCTTCAAGGCGGCCTATGACCAGTTTGTCGAGGGCGGCTGGACCACGCTGCACGCGCCGACCGAATTTGGCGGCCAGGGCCTGCCCAATGTCGTCGCCACCGCCGTCACCGAATATGTGCTGTCGGCCAACCAGGCGTTCGAAATGTATCATGGCCTGACCGCCGGCGCGATCGCCGCGCTGATCGCCAAGGGCAGCGACGAACAGAAGGCCACCTATCTGCCCAACATGGTGTCGGGCGTCTGGACCGGCACGATGAACCTGACCGAGCCCCATTCCGGCACTGACCTCGGCCTCATCAAGACCAAGGCCGTGCCTAATGGCGATGGCAGCTTCGCGATCAGCGGCACCAAGATCTTCATCTCGGCCGGCGAACATGACCTAGCGGAGAATATCATCCACCTCGTCCTCGCCAAGACGCCGGGTGCCCCCGACAGCAGCAAGGGCATCTCGCTGTTCGTCGTGCCCAAGTTCATCGTCAATGAAGACGGCTCGCTGGGCGACCGCAATGCCGTGTCCTGCGGTTCGCTCGAACATAAGATGGGCATCCACGGCAACGCCACCTGCGTCATGAACTATGACGGCGCCAAGGGCTGGCTGGTCGGCGAGGAGAATAAGGGTCTGGCCGCCATGTTCATCATGATGAACGCCGCGCGCCTGGGCGTCGGTCTGCAGGGGCTGGGCCAGGGCGAGATCGCGTTCCAGAACGCCGTCCATTATGCCAAGGACCGTCGCCAGGGCCGCGCGCTCACCGGCCCCAAGGAGCCGGAAGAAAAGGCCGACACGCTGTTCGTCCACCCCGATGTCCGCCGCATGCTGATGGAAGGCAAGGCGCTGACCGAGGGCCTGCGCGCGCTGATCCTGTGGGGGGCGCTGCAGCATGACCTGTCGCACAGCGCCGCGACCGAGGAAGAGCGCCAGGCGGCCGACGATCTGCTGCAACTGCTGACCCCGGTGATCAAGGGCTATGGCACCGACAAGGGCTTCGACGTTGCGGTGTCGAGCCAGCAGGTGTTCGGCGGCCATGGCTATATCTGGGAAAATGGCGTCGAGCAGTATGTCCGCGACGCCCGCATCGCCCAGATCTACGAAGGCACCAATGGCGTGCAGGCGATGGACCTGGTCGGCCGCAAGCTGCCGATGAATGGCGGCCGCGCGCTCCAGGCCTTCCTCAAGATCCTGGCCACCGAAATCGCCGAGGCCAAGACCAACGAGAAGCTGGCGAGCTTCGCCGATGCGCTCGAAAAGGCCAAGGGCCAGCTTGAAGCGGCGACCATGTGGCTGATGCAGAACGCGATGAAGAACCCCGACAATGCCGGGGCCGGCGCGCATCATTACATGCACATCCTGGGCATCGTCGCCACCGGCCTGATGTGGCTGCGCATGGCGAAGGCCGCCACCGGCCTGCTCGACGCGGGCGAGGGCGATGCCGGCTTCCTGGAAGCCAAGCTGGTCACCGCGCGCTTCTTTGCCGAACGCATCATGCCCGACGCCGGTTCGCTCCGTCGCAAGATCGAGGGCGGCGCCGACACGCTGATGGCGCTCGACCCGGACATGTTCCTGGCGGCCTAAACAGGCTTAGGGCGGCCAAACCGATACAATCGGATCGGCTGCCCTAAATTGTTTGTTTGTCGCGTTTTCCGAGCCAGCAGACAATTCTGTCTGCTTAGAAAGCGCATTAATCCCGCCCTGCCGCGCCTTCGGGCCGGGAGGGCGGGCATTCGCCGATGCGCCGGCCGTTGAGCAGATAGCGCGTCTCTTCGCGAACGCGCTCCATTTCGGTCGCTGCGAGCATCACCCCCTCGATTGTCTCGGCGGACAATATCGCACTCAGGCGCATGTCGGCGCTGCCATAGCGCGACGGACAGGAGCGGGTGACACTCAGCCGCCCCTCCTCCACCTCCATGCGCGCCAGCATGCAGCCCTTGAGCCCCTCGCGCTCGAAATGATCATCGACAAATTGTTGCAGCGTCTCCGCATCGCTGCGGCTGAGGCATAGCTGATAGCGATAGCCCGGCGGTGCCGGCGGCGGGCTGCTCTGCGGGCGGGCACCGATCACCTTCCACCCTACCATCTGGCTGAACATCCGTCCCTTCTCGATCTCCCACAGGCCCGGCCTGATCCGGTAGCGCGATCCGGTGACGAGGATGTCCGCATCCCGCTCGGCCGGCGGCAGGCTGATCTGCGGACCGGGCAGCGCGACCGAAGCCACCGGTTGTCGCGCCTGTTCCAGCGCCGCGGGACGAACGAGGACCACATCCTCCGCCTCCATATCCGCATCGACCAGCGCCGCGATCCGGTCGCTGACGCAGGCCTGCGCCTCGCGCCGTCGGCCATGGCCATCGGCCACGCACTGGCGCACGAATTCACACATCGCCTGATCGACCCGATCCTCGCCGCTGCTGCGCGTGATCGTGCAGCGGACGAGGTCGCGGCCGCGCACATCATAGTCGATACCGACCTTGCGCAGCTTGGCGGCGGTCACGACGATCGGATCGTCCGCACCGGCCGCGACGAGCGACGAGGACAGAAGCATCAACACGCCTGTCGCGATCGGTCGCATGTCCCGGCTCTCCTGCTCTATCCTCGGCCAAGGATCACCCGAAGCGCGCCGCCATGCAAGTCCGAACGAAGGCGCAACGATCCGCTCTGGCCCTGCCCCGTTTTCACCGATAGACAGGGACGATGGACAGCCCGCCGCCGGCTCAAGATGTGATCCCCCACCGCCCGGTGCGGACGCTGGGGCTGGCCGCCTGCATCGCGCTGGTCATGGGCAATATGATCGGATCGGGCGTGTTCCTGCTGCCGGCCGCACTCGCCCCCTTCGGCTGGGATGCGGTCGCCGCCTGGGTCTTCACCATCGCCGGCTCCTTGATCCTGGCCTTCGTGATCGCCCGGCTGACCGTCGCCATGCCCGATGCCAATGCCGCGCAGATGAGCGCGCGCGCCTATGGTCCGCTGGCCGGATTCGCGATCGGCTGGATCTACTGGCTGTCGATCATCATCACCAATGTCACGATCGCGGTCGCGGCCACCGCCAACCTGTCCAGCCTGCTGCCGGTGCTGAACCGGCCGGGCATGGGCGCGCTCTGCTCGATCGGCTTCATCTGGCTGACCACCGCGATCAACCTGCGCGGCGCCCATGCCGCCGGCACGGCGCAACTGGTGACGACGATCATCAAGGTCGTGCCCATCCTGGTCGTGCTGGTGCTGCTGGCTCTGACGATCGGACGCGGCACGGCGGAAATCGTGCCCTTCCCGGCCCAGGGTTTTACCGGGAGCGGCATCACGGCAGCGGCGGCACTGACGCTGTGGGCCCTGCTCGGTTTTGAATCGGCCTCGGTCGCGGCCGACAAGGTCAAGGATCCTGCCCGCACCGTGCCGCGCGCAACGATGATCGGCACGGCCGTCACCGGCCTGCTCTATCTGTTCGTCTGTTCCGGCATCGCCCTCACCCTGCCCGGCGCGGAAAGCCAGACCGGGTCGCCCTTCGGCGCCTATGTCACCCATTATTGGTCGGCCGGCCCCGCCAGCCTGATCGCGACCTTCGTCGTCATCAGTTGCCTTGGCGCGCTCAATGGCTGGACCCTGTTGCAGGGCGAAGTGCCACTGGCGATGGCGCGCGCCGGCGAACTGCCGGCCTGGCTGGCGGGCACGGATGCGCGCGGCACGCCGGTGCGCGGATTGATATTGTCGAGCATCCTTGCCAGCCTGCTGCTGGTCGCCAACAGTCTGCAGGGGCTGGTGGCATTGTTCACCGCCATGGCGCTGCTCGCGACATCGGCGACGCTGTGGCTCTATGTGGGTTGTGCGCTGGCCGCGCTGCGCTTGCGGATTGCCGTGCCAGCGGCGGCGATTGGCCTCGCCTATGCCTGCTGGACGTTATGGGGCGCCGGCCTCATTCCCAGCGGCGCCAGCTTCCTGCTGATGGCGGGCGGCCTGCCCTTCTACTGGTGGGCGCGGCGCACCAGCGCCACGCCCTGACCAGCCCTGTGGGGAGGATCAGTCTCCCCACAATTCCTTGAGCTTGCCGAAGAAGCCGCTCGATTGCGGGCATTCCTCGCCGGTCTCGGTCTCGCGGAAGGCTTCGAGCAGTTCGCGCTGCTTGGCCGTCAGCTTGGTCGGCGTCTCGACATCGACCTGGACGACCAGGTCGCCCTGACCGCGGCCGTTCAGCACCGGCATGCCGGCGCCGCGCTGCTTGATCTGCTTGCCCGACTGGATGCCGCTCGGGATCTTGATCTCGTGCCGCTGGCCATCGAGGCCCGGCACTTCGATCATCCCGCCCAGCGCCGCCGTCGTGATGCTGACCGGCACGCGACAGAATAGCGTGGTGCCATCCCGTTCGAAAATGCTGTGCCGCTTCACATGCAGGAAGATGTAGAGGTCACCCGCCGGCGCGCCACGCGCACCGGCCTCGCCCTCGCCCGACAGGCGAATGCGGGTGCCTTCGTCGACGCCCGCCGGGATATTGACCGACAGCGTCTTGGGCCGATCGACCCGGCCTTCGCCGCGACAGGATTTGCAGGGGCTTTCGATCACCTGGCCCGCGCCATGACAGCTGGGGCAGGTCCGCTCCACCACGAAGAATCCCTGCTGTGCCCGCACCTGGCCATGGCCATGGCAGGTGCCGCAGGTCTTGACCCCGGTGCCCGGCTGGGCGCCCGAACCGTCGCAGCTGTCGCAGGCGGCCGACACCTCGATCTCGATCTCGGTCTTCTTGCCATGATAGGCTTCGTCCAGCGTGATTTCGAGATCATAGCGCAGGTCCGCGCCGCGGCGCTGCTGCTGGCGTCCGCCACCGCCGCCGCCAAAGCCGGCCTGGCCAAAGATCGTCTCGAAAATATCGCCAAGGTCGGAGAAACCACCGGCGCCGCCGTGGAATCCGCCACCACCGCCGCCCTGTTGCTGCTGCTTGAACGCGGCATGACCGAACCGGTCATAGGCCGCCCGCTTCTGCGGATCCTTCAGGCAGTCATAGGCTTCGGAAACGGCCTTGAACTTGGCCTCGCTGTCGGTGCAGCCCCCGGTCTTGTCCGGGTGATATTTCATCGCCAGCTTGCGATAGGCGCTCTTGATCGCGGCCCCGTCGGCTGTGCGTTCTACTTCGAGCAGTTCGTAATAGTCGATTTCGGTCGTCATCTCGCCCTCGGCGCGCACGGTCCCCGGCCTCGCTCCGAACGGATGCACTGGTCAGAAACCAGCCTGTCCGCCCGAAGCGAAGTCGAGGAGCGTTTCATGGGGCTTACGCCTTGTTGTCGTCCACTTCGGAGAATTCGGCGTCGACGACGCCGTCATCGGCCTTCGGCGCTTCGGCCTCCGGCGAGGCTGCAGCAGCCTGCTCCTTCTCGTAGATCGCCTGGCCCAGTTTCATGGCAACGGTCGCGAGTTCCTGCGCCTTGGCCTTCATGGCTTCGGCGTCGCCGCCTTCGATCGCCGACTTGGTTTCGGCAATCGCGGCTTCGATCTCACCCTTCAGCGAAGCGTCGACCTTGTCGCCATGTTCGGCCAGTTGCGCCTCGGTCGTGTGGACCAGGCTTTCGGCGTTGTTCTTGGCTTCGGCCGCTTCACGACGCTTCTTGTCCTCTTCGGCGAAGCGCTCGGCATCCTTGACCATCTGGTCGATGTCGGAGTCGCTGAGGCCACCCGAGGCCTGGATGCGGATCTGCTGTTCCTTGCCGGTGCCCTTGTCCTTGGCGGACACGTTGACCAGTCCGTTGGCGTCGATGTCGAAGGTGACTTCGATCTGCGGCACGCCGCGCGGTGCCGGCGGGATGCCGACCAGGTCGAACTGGCCGAGCAGCTTGTTGTCCGCCGCCATTTCACGCTCGCCCTGGAACACGCGGATGGTCACCGCCTGCTGATTGTCGTCGGCGGTCGAATAGACCTGCGACTTCTTGGCAGGGATGGTGGTGTTGCGGTCGATCATGCGGGTGAACACGCCACCCAGCGTCTCGATGCCCAGCGACAGCGGGGTCACGTCGAGCAGCAGCACGTCCTTGACGTCGCCCTGCAGCACGCCGGCCTGAATGGCGGCGCCCATGGCGACGACTTCGTCCGGGTTCACGCCGGTGTGCGGTTCCTTGCCGAAGAATTCCTTCACGGCTTCGCGCACCTTGGGCATGCGGGTCATGCCGCCGACCAGAACGACTTCGCTGATCTCGCTGGCGGTCACGCCGGCGTCGGCCAGAGCCTTCTTGCAGGGTTCCATCGTGCGCTTGATGAGGTCGGCGACCAGGCGCTCCAGATCGGCGCGGGTGATCGTCTTCACCAGATGCTTGGGGCCATTCTGGTCGGCGGTGATGAAGGGCAGGTTGACTTCGGTCGACTGGGCCGAGGACAGCTCGATCTTCGCCTTTTCAGCGGCTTCCTTCAGACGCTGGAGGGCCAGCTTGTCCTTGGTGAGGTCGATGCTTTCCGCCTTCTTGAAGTCGGCAGCCAGATATTCGACCAGCTTGGCGTCGAAATCCTCGCCGCCCAGGAAGGTGTCGCCGTTGGTCGACTTCACTTCGAACACGCCATCGCCGATCTCCAGGATCGAGATGTCGAAGGTGCCGCCGCCAAGGTCATAGACGGCGATGGTCTTGCCGTCCTGCTTGTCGAGGCCATAGGCGAGCGCGGCCGCGGTCGGCTCGTTGATGATGCGCAGCACTTCGAGGCCCGCGATCTGGCCGGCGTCCTTGGTCGCCTGACGCTGGGCGTCGTTGAAGTAGGCGGGAACGGTGATGACCGCCTGCGTCACGGTTTCGCCCAGATAGCTCTCGGCGGTTTCCTTCATCTTCTGCAGGATGAAGGCGCTGATCTGCGACGGGCTATATTCCTCGCCACCGGCCTTGACCCAGGCGTCGCCATTCGGACCCTTCGCGATGTCATAGGGGACGAGTTCCATGTCCTTCTTGGTCATGGGATCGTCGAAGCGGCGGCCGATCAGGCGCTTCACCGCGAAAATCGTGTTGTCCGGATTGGTGACAGCCTGGCGCTTGGCCGGCTGGCCGATCAGGCGCTCGCCATCCTTGGCGAAGGCGACGATCGACGGCGTGGTGCGCGCACCTTCCGCATTCTCGATCACCTTGGGCTTGCCGCCGTCCATCACAGCGATACAGCTGTTGGTCGTGCCAAGGTCGATACCGATAACTTTTGCCATTTGTGTCCTCTTTGAACCCCAAAATAAATTCAGCGGTTGACGGCCCCATACCTCACGTAAGCGCCAAGGCAAGGCCGGTTTGCGCAAGGGATATAGGCGCGCTTTCGCTTGGCACAAGGATCAGGCGCGATTAGTCAGGCATTGACCGGAAACGAGACAGTCACGGAGCCCTGATCCATGCGTGCGCCCCTTGCCCTTATTGCCCTTGCCGCGCCGCTGGCCCTTGCCGGCTGTGGCGACCCTGCGCCCAGCTATGTCGACCAGGCCTGGGTCCGGCTGTCACCCAACAAGGATACGCCCTCGGCCGGCTATTTCGTGGCGCATGGCGGCGACGCCGGGGTGCAGTTGCGCGGAGTGATGACCGACTATGCGCTCAAGGTCGAGATGCATGAGAGCGTCGGCAAGGACGGCATGATGTCGATGCAGCCGATCGAAAGCGTCGATGTGCCGGCCAAGGGCACGGTCGCGTTCGCGCCGGGCGGCAAGCATCTGATGATCTGGGGCGTCAACGATACCGCGATCAGCCGGGGCAAGATGCAACTCACCTTCCTGATGTCGAACGGCGATCGGTTGCTGGTCGATGCGGTGATCCGCAAGCCCGACGGCAGCGCACCGGCGGCCCCTGCTGCGGGCAATGCGACGGAAGAGCATAAGGCGCATTGACCAGCCGTCCGCTGACATTTGAGGAGGCCGCGCTCGCCCGGACGATGTTCGGCGACGCGATCGCCTATGATCGGGTGCGCGTCCACAACCGGAAATGGTGGCCCTTCCAGCCGCGCGCGGTGACCATGGCGCCCGACGGCGACCTGTGGTTTCACCCCGAAGGTGGCCTATTCTGCGAGGATTTCTGCGCCAGCCCGCTCAGCCTGCAGGGCCTGTTCATCCATGAGATGACCCATGTCTGGCAGGCGCAGCGATCGGGCAAATATTGGCTGCCGCTGATGCGACACCCCTTTTGCCGCTATGACTATGCGATCGAGCCGGGCAAGCCGTTCGCCCGATATGGCATCGAGCAGCAGGCCGAGATCGTCCGCCATGCCTTCATCCTGCGCCAGGGTGGCCGGGTGGAAGGCAAGCCAGGGATCGCGGTTTATCGGGCGCTGTTGCCTTTTGCCATGACCTGATCGCTCCCCTCACCCCCCATGGCCGCTGCGGCAACCGTCGGGGACGACGCTGCGGCTGAGCGAGGCGGTGGAGAAGATATCGGCTTCGGGCAGGTTGTGGCTGTAGGTGAGGACCGCACTGGTCAGCCGCTCCGTCGCGTCGTCATTGGCGTCATGGATCGTCGCCGCGATGATCGCGCCGTCGTCGAGCACATCATAGGTGCGCAGATTGCCGTCATCGGCCACCGCGATGCGGGATACGGGGCCATAGCGACCGCCGGTCTCCCGCCCCAGAAATTCCTTGGCGACCAGCTTGCGATTGGCGTCGACGCCACAGGCGGCCGCCGCGAGTGACGGCGAAGTTGACACTTCACCAGTGCGCACGTCGAGATGCTGGGCCTCCCCCGTGGCGCAATTGGCAACGATCCGGTCGCGCGGGGTTTCGACCCGGTGACGGTCGCCCTGATGATATTCGGCCGCCCATTCCTTGAGCTGCACTTCCTCGCTGGGCGTCACCACATTCCAGGTGCAGACCGCATATGTCGCTTTCGTTGTCCGCGTCAGCGCGAGCACCGCGTCCACATCCTGGGGCGGGGCCGCAGCCGTCAGCAACAAGGGCAGCAGGATTATCCCCTGACGTCCAACAGGTTTCCGCATCGCCGGCACCTCCTTGATCGATCGGCACCCAAGCTAGAGCCTGATCGCGCGCTGGCAATGGGCAAAGAAAAAGGGCGGACCAGATGGCCCGCCCTGTTCAGATTTCCGGCATGATGCCAGAGGCTTAATATACGCGCGCCTTCGGCTTGATATACTCGGCCTCGTCGGTCATCGTGTAATCGTGGACCGGACGATAATCGAGCGTCACCTTGCCGCCCGAACCACCCCAGCCTTCGAACCAGCTGATGGTGTGCTTCATCCAGTTTTCGTCGTCGCGATTCGGGAAATCCTCATGCGCATGGGCGCCGCGCGATTCCTTGCGGGCCTCGGCGCCTTCCATCGTGCAGATGGCCTGGCTCATGAGATTGTCCAGTTCCAGCGTCTCGATCAGGTCGGTGTTCCAGATCAGCGAACGGTCGGCGATCTTGACGTCCTGAAGGCGCTTGTTGACCGCCTGCATCTTGACGACGCCGTCGGCCAGCAATTCGCTGTCGCGGAACACGGCGGCATGCTTCTGCATGGTGCGCTGCATGTCCATGCGGATGTCCGCCGTCGAGGTGGTGCCGTTGGCGTTGCGGTAGTGATCGAGGCGCGACAGCGCCAGATCGGCCGCATTGGCCGGCAGCGGCTTGTGCGGGGTGTTGGGCTTGAGATTGTCCTTGAGGAACAGGCCGGTTGCGCGGCCGAACACGACAAGGTCGATCAGCGAGTTGGAGCCAAGGCGGTTCGCGCCATGGACCGACACGCAGGCCGCTTCGCCGACCGCGAACAGGCCCGGCACCACGACTTCCGGATCGTCGCCGACCTTCGTCACCACCTGGCCATGATAGTTACAGGGGATGCCGCCCATATTGTAATGGACCGTCGGGGTCACCGGCAGCGGCTGGCGGGTCAGGTCGACACCGGCAAAGATCTTGCCGCTTTCGGTGATGCCCGGCAGGCGCTCGGCCAGAACCTTGGGGTCGATATGGTCCAGGTGTAGGAAGATATGATCCTTGTGCTCGCCGACGCCACGGCCCTCGCGCATTTCCATCGCCATCGAGCGCGACACGACGTCACGCGACGCCAGATCCTTCGCCGACGGGGCATAGCGTTCCATGAAACGCTCGCCTTCGGAATTGGTGAGGTAGCCGCCTTCGCCGCGCGCGCCTTCGGTGATCAGCACGCCCGCACCATAGATGCCGGTCGGGTGGAACTGGACGAATTCCAGATCCTGCAGCGGCAGGCCGGCGCGCAGCACCATGCCGCCGCCGTCGCCGGTGCAGCTATGGGCCGAAGTGGCCGAGAAATAGGCGCGGCCATAGCCACCGGTTGCCAGCACGACGGCATGGCTGCGGAAGCGGTGGATGCTGCCATCTTCCATGCAGATGGCGATGACGCCGCGGCATTCCTTGCCGTTCGGGCCATCTTCCATGATCAGGTCGATGGCAAAATATTCGATGTAGAAGTCGGCGTCATACTTCAGGCTCTGCTGGTAGAGAGCGTGCAGCATGGCGTGGCCGGTACGGTCGGCGGCGGCGCAAGTGCGCTGCACCGGCGGGCCGGCGCCCATATTCTGCATGTGGCCGCCGAACGGACGCTGATAGATGGTGCCGTCCTGGTTGCGGCTGAACGGCACGCCGGCATGTTCCAGCTCGATCACGGCCGCCGGCGCTTCGCGCACCATATATTCGATCGCGTCCTGGTCACCCAGCCAGTCCGACCCCTTGACGGTGTCGTACATGTGCCAGGTCCAGTGGTCGGGGCTGTTGTTGCCGAGCGAAGCGGCAATGCCGCCCTGCGCCGCCACGGTGTGGCTGCGGGTCGGGAACAGCTTGGTGATGCAGGCGGTCTTGAGACCCGCTTCGGCGCTGCCCATGGTGGCGCGCAGGCCCGAGCCGCCGGCACCCACGACGACGGTGTCGTAGGTATGGTCGATGATCTTGTAGGCTTCGCTCATTACTTGACGACCCCGATGAAGGCGATCTTGGCGATCGCGAAGACGCCCGCGGCAGCGCCGGCATAGGCATAGAAGTTCAGCAGCAGCATCGAGAAGAAGGCCAGGCCCTTGTCGTGGACATAGTCCTCCAGCATGACCTGCATGCCCAGACGCAGATGCATGAAGATGCTGACGACCATCAGCATCAGCGGCACGGCGACCAGCGGGTTGTGGATCCAGTTGACCACGCTCTCATAATCGAGGCCGGGCAGCGCGATCAGGCTGAAGAGCAGCCACAGCACCAGCAGCAGATTGCCGATGGCAGTGTAGCGCTGTGCCAGCCAGTGGTGCGCGCCATGCTTGGCCGAGCCAAGACCGCGGACGCGGCCGATTCCGGTTCCGGTACCCATCAGAATTTCCCCAGGCAGATCGCGGCCCAGAAGGCGGCGGTGGCGATCGTCGACAGCACGAAGGTCAGGATCGACCAGGTCTTGCTGGTCTTCAGGTCATAACCCGCACCCATGTCGAGCACGAAGTGACGCAGACCCGAGAAGAGGTGCTGGAAGAAGAACCAGGACAGGCCCGCCATGACCAGATAGCCGATCGGCGAGGTCGCGCAGGTGACGAAGGTGGCGTAAGCTTCCGGGCCGGTCGCGGCGGCCATCAGCCACCAGATGAGGCCAAGAGCACCGGCGGTGGCCAGGCCATTGCCCGTCACGCGGTGAATGATGGAGACGGCCATTGCCGGCCCCCATTTCCAGATCGTCAAATGCGGCGAGAGCGGCCGGCTTGTGGTTCGCGCCATGTCTACCCAGGTCCCTGCTATGTCCTTTGAGTCCGCTCCCCTTAGGAGCGAAGACGCCGAAGGGCAAGCCGCGCGGACCATGTCGATGCGCGCGCCCAAATAAGAAGTGATTAACCAAATGGCGCTATCACCGCCTGGTTCGTCCTGACACCTATTTGGGGTTCTGCAATCCATGACTTCCGCCACCACGCCCAGGAACGCCATCGCCCAGATGCTGGCCGAAGTGGACCCCCGCGGTGATCTGGCCCGTGGCATGGCCGAAATCGAGCAGCTGGTTGCCGATGATGCGGTCGTCGCGGCGCGCACCTTCTTCTCCACCTATATGGACAGTTCGGGCCTGCGAAACCGGTTGCAGCCCACGACGCTGGCGAAGATCGAGACCGCCGCGCATGAATATGTCCGCCAGAAGCTGCGCCATTACAGCGCCGGTGACTGGGCGCTGTCCTCCACCGCCTGCGTCCGCCACGCCCGCAAGCACGGCATTTCGGTGCGCGGCGTGCTGCTGCCCGTCGCCGCCGCCAACGAGAAACTGACCGATATCATCTGGGAACGCGCAGCCGACGACGCCACCCGGCGCCGGCTGGTCGACATCATGGCGCAGGTCGGCATGGTCGATGCCGGGCTGATGGCCAATGTGATCGCGATCGACGATGCCGAAAGCCAGCGCAATGCGCGCCAGCAGTTCGGCGTCCTGTTCGAACAGCGCATCATGGGCGAGATCGACGGCGCGTCGCAGCTGGGCGAATCGCTGCGCGAGCAGGCCAAGGATGCCTCCGCCGCGACCCGCGGCATGCTGGGCAAGGCGTCGGAAGTCGCCGCAGCCGCCGAACAATCCGCCCTTGCGATGCGCGAGGCTGCCCGCACCTCGGCCGGCCTGATCCGCGCCATCGAGGACGCGCGCACCGAAGTGGAAAGCGCCGCCGAAGTGGCACAGCGCGCCGCGTCGCAATCGGGCGACGCCGTTTCCATGTCGGCCACCCTGTCGGACCATGCCAAGTCGATCGAATCGATCCTGGGCCTGATCCGCGACATTGCCGGCCAGACCAACCTGCTGGCGCTCAACGCCACGATTGAGGCCGCCCGTGCCGGCGACGCCGGGCGCGGCTTTGCCGTGGTGGCGCAGGAAGTGAAGAGCCTGGCCAACCAGACCGCCCGCGCTACCGACGAGATTGCCGGCAAGATCGCCGCCATCCAGGCATCGACCCGCCAGTCGGTGGAGACCAACGAGCGCATCCGCGATACCGTGGGCGAAGTACAGGCCAGTGCCCAGCGCATCCGCCACGCCATGGATGCCCAGGCCCAGACCGTAACGATGATCACCGCCGCCGTCGACGAGACCGCGCTGGCGGCCGACTCGATGTCGACCACCATTTCGGCGATCCGCCAGGACACCGAAGTGGTCGCATCGGAAATCGACCAGCTGGAACGCGGCTTCATGAGCGTCGAGGGCAAGCTGTCCAGCCTGCGGCATGCCTCCAGCGACTTCGGCCGCCAGGTCGCCTGACCCTTTTCCTGCCGCTGCCGCTGGTCTAAAGGCGGCGGCATGAATGATGTCGCTGCGCCAGCCGCCCAGAGCTGGAAAGTCACCCTGCCCTGCACCCGCGCCGAAGCGGAGGCGCTGGACGGGGACATCGCCGCCTTCGCCCTGATGGAGCATCCGCCGGTGCTGATGACCAGCGAGGCGGAGCCGGACGACGAGAATAAGTGGCAGCTCGACGCCTATTTCGAGGGCAAGCCGAGCCCGGCGGCGATCAAGCTGCTCAAAACCCTGGTGCCCAGCGCATCGGGCATCAAGCCGCAGGTGGAAGCGCTGCCCGACGAGGATTGGGTGACGATGAGCCAGCAGGGGCTGGAGCCCGTCACCGCCGGCCGATTCCATGTGCGCAATGTCGCCAGCGATCCCGAACAGCCCGGCCATGTCAATTTCCTGATCGAGGCGAGTCGCGCCTTTGGCACCGGCCAGCATGAGACCACCGCCGGCTGCCTGGCGATGATCGACCGGATGCGCAGCGTCGGCATGCGCTTCCGCAATGTCGCCGATATCGGCACCGGCACCGGCCTGCTCGCCTTTGCCGCGATGACATTGTGGCCGCGCGCCCATGCGATTGCTTCCGACATCGATCCGGTGGCGGTCGACATCAGCCGCGAGAACGCCGTGGCGAACGGCATTGCCCTGGGCGGGGGCGCCGGCCAGTTGGCGCTCTGCACCGCTGCCGGCGTGGATCATCCCGCGCTGGTCGGGCGCGCGCCCTATGACCTGCTGATCGCCAATATCCTGGCCGGGCCGCTGATCGAACTGGCGCCATCGCTCTGCGCATTGGTGGAGGATGGCGGCACGATCGTGCTCGCCGGCCTGCTCAACGAACAGGCCGATGCGGTGATCGCCGCCTATCGCGCGCAGGGCATGCGCCTCGCCGAACGCAGCGATCGCGGCCATTGGCCGACTTTGCGCCTGCGCAAGCGCCCGCAGATCGGCTGGAAACGCCCCCGCCGCATCAATGCCGCCGCACGTGGCGAAGCCCCCGGCTTCGGCAGCATCTGACTTTTCGACTTATCCACAGGAGACGCTTTCATGGTCCTCACCCGTCAGACGATCATCCATGACGGTCCGGGCGGCCCGTTCGAAAGCGTCGCCGTGGTCGACGATGCCGCCGCCGGCCCGGTGCCGGGCATCCTGCTGGTGCCCAATGTCCTGGGCACCAAGGAAGCCGACTTCCTCTATGCGGAAAAGGTCGCGGCGCTGGGCTATGCGGTGCTGGTCGCCGACGTCTTTGGGCAGGGCAAGCGCACCACCCGCGAGGATCCCGATGCCGGGCGCTACATGAACGAACTCAACGCCGACCGCGCGCTGCTTCGTGAGCGGATGCTGAGCGGCCACGCGCTGCTCAAGGATATGCCGGCGGTCGATGCTGCCCGCACGGCCGCGATCGGCTTCTGCTTCGGCGGCAAATGCGTGCTCGACCTGGCCCGCGCGGGCGCCGACATTGCCGGCGGCGTCAGCTTCCACGGCGTCTATGAGGCACCGCCCTTCCCCAACGCCACGATCACCGCCAAGCTGCTGGTCTGCCATGGCTGGGAAGACCCGATCGCGCCGCCCGAGGCGACCATCGGCCTGGCGAAGGAGCTGACCGAGGCGGGCTGCGACTGGCAGATTCATGCCTATGGCCATACCGGCCACGCCTTCACCGACGAAAGCGTCCATATGCCCGAAAAGGGGCTGGCCTACAGCCCCGACGCCGACCGGCGCAGCTTCCGCGCGATGGTGAATTTCCTGGAGGAACTGTTCGGCTAAACCGCCAGCAGCTTTTCCACCGCTGCCGCGATCGCGAACAGGCGCTGGTCCTGCCCGGCCCGCGCCATCAGCATCAGGCCGACCGGCAGGCCGCCCTCGCGCGGCAGCGGCAGGGAAATGGCGCACAGGTCGAAGCTGTTGCCGAGGCCGGTGTTGCGCAGCAGCAGCCGGTTGCGGGCGACGAAGGCGTCGGCATTCGCCACCTCGGCCTCAGTCGGCGCGACGATCGGCGTGGTCGGCAGGGCGAGGATGTCCAGATCAGCTAGGCGCGCGTCCATCGACCGCACCAGCGCGGCGCGCTCCACCAGCATCTGCCGGTGGCGTTCGGGTGTCACGTCGCGGCCTGCCTGCATCCGCGCCAGCACGATCGGATCGAAATCCTGCGGACGGGTCGCGATTCGATCGCGATGGATGGCATAGGCCTCGACCGAGGCGATCGGCACCGGCGACTGGAGCGCCTGCATCGCGTCGAATTGCGGGAAAACCTCGTCACTGAGCGTCACGCCCGCCTGGCCCAGCCGGGCCAGCGCATCGGCGAAACGCGCCGCGACGGTCGCGTCCAGATCGGCCAGCGGCAGGCCCTGCGGAATGCCGGCGCGCAGCCCCTTGAGCGGCGCGAGGTCGAGCCGGCGGGGCGCCTCTCCCGCCAAGATCGCATCGGTGCGGAAACAGGCATCGACGCTGGTCGCGATCGGCCCGATCGAATCGAGCGTGGGCGACAGCGGAAAGGCGCCATCGGTCGGCACCCGCGCCTTGGTCGGCTTGTAGCCGACCACACCGCACAGCGCGGCGGGGATGCGGCAGGAGCCGCCGGTATCGGTGCCGATGGCGATCTCGCACATCTGATCGGCCGCCGCGACGCCGCCGCCGCTGGTCGATCCGCCCGGCACGCGGCCCCGGTCGGCCGGATTGCCCGGCGTGCCATAATGGGGATTCTCGCCGACGCCGGAAAAGGCGAATTCGACCATGTTGGTCTTGCCGACGATCACCGCGCCGGCCTGCTTGAGCCGGGCAACGACCGGCGCATCGACGGTGGCGGGCGGCGCATCGGCCAGGATCAGCGAACCGGCGCGGGTCGGTTCGCCCGCGACATCGAACAGATCCTTGATGCTGACAATGGCGCCGTCGATCGGCGAGAGCGGCGAACCGGCGCGGGCATCGGCCGCGTCCGCCGCCGCCCGCGCGCTGTCCGCATAGAGGGTAAGGTAGGTGCGCCTGCCCTCCCCCGCCGGGTCGGCGATGCGCGCGAGCGCTGCTTCCAGACGCTCGCGCGACGGGCGGGATTTGGCGATGGCCGGCGCGCCGACAGTGCCGAGCGCCATGGCGCCACCGGCGCCGTGCAGGATCGTCCGTCGCGTCACGCCGCCATGCTCCATCTATTGCCCCCCCGATCAGCCCGGTCAGATATCCTCGATCATCTCCGCCAGCACCGCCAGGCAATCCTTGCCGAGCTGCGCCGAACGGGCCGGCGACCAGCCGAAATCGGCGTCGGGCAGATCGTCATTATCCTTGAACGGCATTTCCAGCGTCATCGCGACCGCGCCGAAGCGTTCGGCCAGCTGGTTGGTCGACATGGCGAGATTGGCCTTGCCGTTGCCCGCCACCGGATAGCCGAGGCGCGTCTGGAAATCGGGCGTCCGGGCCGCCAGCGTGTCGCGATAGCGATGATAGAGCGAGAGTTGCCGGTCGGTGATCGAGGGAATGCCCTCAAAGCCCGCCAGGAACACCGCCGGGATCGCCTCGTCGCCATGCACGTCCATGGCGAAATCGACGCCCGTCTCGTCCATCGCGGCACGGACCAGATAGACTTCCGGGCTCTTCTCCATCGACGGCTCATGCCATTCGCGGTTGAGATTGATGCCCGCCGCATTGGTGCGGAGATGACCGCGCCGGCTGCCGTCGGGATTCATGTTGGGGACGATGTGGAAGGTCGCCTTCTGGCGCAGATAGCGCGCCACCGCATCCTCGTCGTCGGTCAGGCGCTCCAGCGCGCCTTCCATCCACCACTCGGCCATGCTTTCGCCGGGATGCTGGCGGGCATAGAGCCAGACATTCTTGGGGCCTTCGCCGACGCTCAGCATGTCGAGCGGCTGGCCATCCAGCGTCAGGCCCAGTTCGCGGTGCTCGACGCCCGGCTGGCAGGCGGCCCAGGCGACCAGATCATGATGGCGCTCCATCGAATAGGGCGCGAAATAGGCAAGCCAGACGGCATTGCTGTCGGGCGAGAGGCGGATCGTCAGCGTGCCGTCGGCATAATCGGTATCGGCCTGAAGCCAATTCTCGCGATCTTCGCTCATCCGCGCCTTGTAGCCCGGCCAGCCGTCGGGATAGGCCGAGCCGGCGCAGTTCACGATCGCCAGTTCCACCTCCCGTCCGGCGGCGCCCGCCAGACGGAAATGGAACCATTGATAGAAGTCGCTGTCCTTGTCCTTGACGATTTCCAGCTCGGCGCGGACGCCGTCGGGAGTGTCGGTGATGGAGAGGACGCGGATGTTGCCGCTGTCGAAGGCGCTCGAAATGGAGATGGTCATTTGACCGTTATAGTGCGCCCGGATTCGCCCGGATAGCCCCCGAGGAGGGCGGCGGCGAGCTTTTGCGCGACGGCGCGCGGCTGCGACTCGGGCGTACCTTCACGCGATTCGGTCGAGGCGCGGCCTTCCCAGATGGCGGCCTGATCGCTGCGACGGCGAATCTGGATCTGCAATTCGGTGGAGACGATATCCTTGGGCTTTCCCGACAGGTTGATGCCGACGCCCAGACCGAGGCCGGAATAGCCGCCGCTGCCCAGCGCCCCGCCAACGCCGACGCTGACCGGCTTGTCATTGCGCGCGGTGCCGGTCGGGCGGAAGCTGCGGCGGAAGCCTACCAGCGCGACATAGTCGCTGCCCGCATCGCCCGCATTGGTGAAGCCGACACGCTGCAGTTCCTGGCTCACCGCGCCGGCATAGGTACGGAATTCCAGGCCAACGTCCGGATTGCCGGGGATTTCCTGCACCGCGATCGATCCGGTCTGTGCCGGGCTGCCATTGTGGAATCGCGTCACCTCCACCGACGGCACCGTCGCGCAGGCGGCGAGCGACAGGGCAAGGCAGGAGGAGAGGATGATCTGTTTCAACATGCGATTGCACTCCAACGGGACTATGTCCAACACGCCGCCGACATAGCATTCCCTTCCAACGGGTGAAGCCATGACTTGGCTGCATGCAGGATGAACGGTGGCAAAAGGCGGTGGCCTGCGCTTGACTTTCGGCCGCCTCCCCCATAGGGGCTGCGCTTCGATTTTTCCAATCAGACATGATTCCAGAAGGCTGACAATGAAGATCCGCAACTCGCTCAAGTCGCTCAAGGGCCGCCACCGGGACAACCGCGTGATCCGTCGTCGTGGCCGGACCTACGTCATCAACAAGACCAACCGTCGCTTCAAGGCCCGCCAGGGCTAAAAGCGCGGACGGATCGGCTCGCCGATCCTCCGGACCTTCCAAAGGTCTTATTGAGCGCCCGATCCCATGGATCGGGCGCTCAACGTGTTGGCGCAGCATTTTCACGCGAATCGATTCGGCTACCCAATAAAAAGGCGCGGCAACCCGGATGGCCGCCGCGCCGAATCGGTCGAAAAAGGCGAATCAGGCCAGCATGGTCGGCTCTTCGTCACGCCCCTTGAGTTCGTCGCCACGCACGGTCGCGACATGCAGGACGTTGGTCGAGCCGGGCGTACCAAAGGGGACACCCGCCAGCACCACGATCTTGCCACCCTTGACCGTCATGTCATGGCGCAGCGCCATGCGGCGCGCCTTGCCGATCATTTCCTCGAAGGTGCCGATATCCTTGGTGCGGATCGCATGGACGCCCCAGGTCAGGCCCAACTTGCGCGCGGTATCGGATCGCGGCGTCAGCGCCAGGATCGGTGCGGACGGCCGCTCGCGCGCCACGCGGCGCACGGTGCTGCCCGAGGAAGTGAAGCAGGTGATGACGCTGGCACCGACGACCGGCACGATGCCGGCGGCAGCCTCCGCCAGGGCGTCGGCGGTGGTCGGGTCGGGCCGGGTCTCGGTGAAGTGCAGACGGGCGAAATAGCCCGGATCGCGCTCCACGCTATGGGCGATGCTGTCCATCATCGACACTGCCTCGACCGGCCAGTCGCCCGCCGCCGTTTCGGCCGACAACATGATCGCATCGGCGCCGTCATAGACCGCGGTCGCCACGTCCGACACTTCGGCGCGGGTCGGGGTCGGCGCCTTGATCATTGATTCGAGCATCTGGGTCGCAACCACAACCGGACGGCCCATGCGGCGCGCGGTGGCGACGATCTGCTTCTGCAGCGGCGGCACCGCCTGCGGCGGCAATTCCACGCCCAGATCGCCGCGCGCGACCATCACGCCGTCGGCCATCTCGATAATCTCTTCCAGCCGCTGCACGGCCGAGGGCTTCTCGATCTTGGCCATCAGCGCGCCATGGCCACCCATCAGCTTGCGCGCCTCGGCCAGATCCTCGGGCCGCTGGACGAAGCTCAGGGCGATCCAGTCGCAGCCCTGATCGACCGCGAAGCTGAGGTCACGGCGATCCTTGTCGGTCAGCGCCGGCACCGGCACGACCACGTCAGGCACATTCACGCCCTTGCGGTTCGACAGCGTCCCGCCGATTTCGACGATGGTGTCGATTCGCGTGTCCGTGACCGCCTTCACCCGCAGCACCAGCTTGCCGTCATCCAGCAGCAGCCGGGTCTCGGGGACCAGCGCGGCATAGATTTCGGGGTGCGGCAGGTTCACGCGCTCGACGGTGCCCGGCGTGTCGTCCCGATCGAGGACGAAGGCCGCGCCGGTTTCCAGCACCACCAGCCCCTTCTCGAACGTGCCCACGCGCAGCTTGGGGCCCTGAAGGTCGGCCAGGATCGTGGTCGGCCGGGAAAATTCCTTTTCCAGCTCGCGGATCGTGGCGATGCGGGCGGCATGATCCTCATGCGCGCCATGGCTCATATTGACTCGAAAGGCGTCGGCACCCGCGACAAACAATGCGCGGATCATCTCTGCGCTCTCGCTGGCGGGACCGAGGGTCGCGAGAATGCGAACCTTGCGCGAGCGGGGCGATAGTCGTGTCATGTCTTCTCCTGGCCGTATTGATCGCCTCTGGCTTGCCAGGGCGTCGTTATCGATTATCCGTGCTGCACGACAGGATGATGTAGATTAAGCGAAAGGTTCCGCCTGTGTCCGCTACCATACTCAGTGACGCCGTCGCTGCAACCGCCTTCCGTCGGCTGATCGCGCATTTGCAGCATCGGACCGACGTGCAGAATATCGATCTGATGGGCACGGCCGGCTTCTGCCGCAACTGTCTGGCCGACTGGATTGCAGAGGCCGACGGCGATCTGACCCGCAACGACGCCCGCGCAATCGTCCACGGCATGCCCTTTGCCGAATGGAAGGCCCGCCATCAGGGCGAGGCGACGCCCGAGCAGATCGCGAAGATGCAGGAGAGCGTGGCGAAGAACGCGGACAATCACTAAGCTTTGGCACCAGGCTCCGGGCGACCCTGCCGGATCAGCCTGGAGTGCATTGCGCGACCCGGCATTTCTCAATTAGAGCCTGATTCACGGTATCGGCGGACGCGCAAAGCGCTTCCACCTCGCCCGATCAGGCTCTAGGAGCGTCCACCAACCGATTCACACTGACACGGAGATTCCCATGAGCGAGGGCAATATCGCAGCCGACCAGCTGCGCCTTCTGATCGAGCGCATCGAGCGCCTGGAAGAAGAAAAGAAGGGCATCGGCGACGACATCAAGGACGTCTATCTGGAAGCCAAGGCAACCGGCTACGACCCCAAGATCATGCGCCAGATCATCCGCCTGCGTAAGATGCAGCCGCATGACCGCCAGGAAATGGAAGCGATCCTGCAGACCTATCTGTCCGCGCTGGGCATGGAATAAGGCGGTCCACGCCTTATTCCCGACCGGTGCAAGCCACCGGACCTTGCCGAGGGGTGCTGTCGACCTACATCTGGTCCAGCCCCCTCGCGCCAGGGGCGCAACCAAAGTGAGAGGACGCCCCCTATGACCGACATCATCGTCAGCACCACCAGCCGCCTGGAAGGCCGTCCCGCCCAGGATTATCTGGGCATCGTCACCGGCGAAGTGATTGTCGGCGCCAACCTCTTCCGCGACCTGTTCGCCAGCGTGCGCGACATCGTCGGCGGCCGATCGGGCGCCTATGAGGATGTGCTGCAGCGCGCTCGGGGCGAAGCGATCGAGGAGATGAAGGGCAATGCCCGCAAGCTCGGCGCCAATGCCGTCATCGGCGTCGACCTCGACTATGAGGTGATCGGCGCCAATGGATCGATGCTGATGGTCTCCGCCTCGGGCACCGCGATCCGCTACTGATCGCACCGCCCCCGCTATCCTCTAGCGTTGCAGGATGGCGACGCGCTCGCTAGAGAGCGCGCTTCGGTTTCACAGAAAATGTCAGGAGAAGGCCGTGGCCGGCCATTCCAAATTCAAGAACATCATGCATCGCAAGGGTGCGCAGGACAAGAAGCGCTCGTCGATGTTCTCCAAGCTGTCGCGCGAAATCACCGTCGCGGCCAAGATGGGCATGCCCGATCCGGACATGAACCCGCGCCTGCGCCTGGCGGTCAACGCCGCGAAGGCCCAGTCGATGCCCAAGGACAATATCCAGCGCGCGATCGACAAGGCGATCGGCGGCGACATGGAGAATTACGAGGAAATCCGCTATGAGGGCTATGGCCCCGGCGGCGTCGCCATCATCGTCGAGGCACTGACCGACAATCGCAATCGCACCGCGACCAATGTCCGCACCGCCTTCGCCAAGAATGGCGGCAACCTCGGCGCATCGGGCGCGGTGAGCCATGGCTTCGACCGCCTGGGCCTCATCACCTATCCCGCCAGCGCCGGCGATGCCGACGCCGTGTTCGAAGCCGCGCTGGAGGCCGGTGCGGACGATGTCTCGTCGAACGAAGACGAGCATGAAATCTGGACCGCGATGGACGCGCTGCACGAAGTCGCCAAGGCGCTGGAAGCCAAGCTGGGTCCGGCAGAGGGCGCCAAGCTCGCCTGGAAGCCGCAGACCACGCTGGAAGTCGACGAAGCCAATGCCGCAACGCTGTTGAAGCTGGTCGACACGCTGGAAGATGATGACGACGTCCAGACCGTCTGGGGCAATTATGAAGTCTCCGACGCCGTGATGGAGAAGCTGGGCTAAGATGCCCGGCTCCCGTTCGCTTCGGGCGAGATCGCGCAGCGCCGATGCGCGCCGGTCTTGCCCGATGCGGACGATCCTGCACCCATGATCATACTTGGCCTCGACCCCGGCCTCGGCACCACCGGCTGGGGCCTGATCGCCGCCGATGGTAATCGCCTGACCCATGTCGGCAACGGCCAGATCAAGACCGACAGCGCGATGTCGCTGGCGACGCGGCTGATGGCCCTCGATCTGGCGCTGACCGACCTGATCCTGGAACATCGGCCCGATGGCGCCGCGGTCGAGGAGGTGTTCGTCAACGTCAATCCGCAATCGACGCTGAAGCTGGGCCAGGCGCGCGGCGTCATCCTGCTGAATGCCGCGCGTTCCGGCATGGAAGTGGGTGAATATGCCGCCCGCCTCGTCAAGAAATCGGTCGTCGGCGTCGGCAACGCGTCGAAGGACCAGGTCCATGCCATGGTCCAGCGGCTGCTGCCCGGCGCCAAGATCGTCGGGTCGGACGCAGCCGACGCCCTTGCGGTGGCGATCACCCATGCCCATCATCTGGCGAGCGCCCGGCGGATGCCCGCGCGCTGACCTGCCATCGGAGACCATCGCGACCATGACCGACCTGCCCCACGCCCGCTACATCATCGTCCCGCATGACGGCGCGTGGAAGATCAACCTCAACAACAGCTATTACGGCCCCTTCGCGACGCAGCAGGCCGCGATCGACAGCGCCACCGAAACGGCGAAGAAGGCAGCGGCAGGCGGCTATCCCGCATCGGTCCTGCTGATGAACGGCACCGCGTTCGACACGGCCTGGACCAGCATCGAAAACGACGACACCTGATTTTTACATATTTCGGGAACTCTTCGTCCCTTTCCGCATTTATCGACACCAGCATAAGCGGGCGCAGGGATGAGCAAGAAGATTCTGATCGTCGAGGACGAGATTTTCGTCGCGTTGGAAATCGAACAGATTGTGCAGGATGCCGGCTTCGATGTCGGCGGCATCGCGGCCGACCGCGAGGCGGCGATGGCCGCCGCCGAATCCTGCGACATCGCCCTGGTCGACCTCAACCTGCGTGATGGCCCCACCGGCCCTGCCATCGGCATGGAACTGGCCAGCCGCTTCGGCATCAAGGTCATCTATGTGACCGCCAATCCAGCGCAGATCGGCACGGCTTCCGTTGCTGCGCTGGGCGTCGTCACCAAGCCCTTCCGCGCACAGAGCATTGCCCAGACCGTGCGCCTGGCCGCCACCGAAGCAGCCGACCTCACCACAGCGGAAATTGCCGGCTTTACGCCCTTCCCGCCGCAGCGCGGTGCATCGAGCGTCGCGGTATCCGCAGGCTGAGCCGAAGCCCTTCGGGGCACCATTGCCGTTCGAGTTGACCACCCAGCTGACGCTCGACGCTGAGCGCGATCAGGCGACTGCCAAAGCCTTCGCTGGCGATCGGCGCCACACTCGGTCCGCCCTCTTCGCGCCAGTCGAGCAGGATATCCTCATCCTGCGTCACCACATGCAGCGCGATGAAGCCATCAGGCGTCGATAGCGCGCCATATTTGGCGGCATTGGTCGCCAGTTCATGAAACAGCAGCGCCAGCGGCGTCGCCGAGCGATCATCGATCGGCGGATTGTCGCCCGACAATTGCAGTCGTTCCCGGCCGCCATAGGGCGCGAAAATCTCCTCCAGCACGCCATGCAGCGATGCCTGCTCCTCCGCCATGCTGACGCCGCCGCCATGGGTCCGGACGAAGTCATGCGCCCGCCCCAGCGCCAGGATGCGATCGCGCAGGTCGTCCGCCCCTTCCTGCATGCCCGGTCGCTCGCGCGCGGACAGGCCGATGAGGCCGGCAATGACGGAGAAGATATTCTTGATCCGGTGCGACAGTTCATGCGCGATCATCTCGCGCTCTTCGAGCATCAGCTTCTGTTCGTGAATCTCGGTGCAGGTGCCGATCCAGCGGATGATCTGCCCCTGCGCATCGCGGATCGGCAGGGCGCGGCCCAGCGTCCAGCGATAGAGGCCGTCGCGGTGCCGCAGCCGATATTCGATTTCATAGGGATCGCCGCTCGCCAGCGAATGGCGCCATTTCTCCCAGGCCTTGGGCTGGTCATCGACATGGAACATGCCGTTCCAGGCATCGCCATCGGTCGATCCGGCCGGCACGCCGGTATATTCATACCAGCGCGCATTATAATAATCATGATAGCCGTCGGGCAGGGTCGACCAGACCATTTGCGGCATGGTGTCGGCCAGGGTGCGGAACATGCGATCGCTATCCGCCACCGCTGCCGCGTCGAGCCGCTGCTGGGCGATCACGTCGCGATCGCGGCGGCGCCCTTCCAGTTCCACCATCACCTGCCGCGCCAGCAGCGACAGCCCCTGGCGCTGCAGCGGGGTCAGGTCATCGCGCGGCACGGTGTCGATGACGCAGAGCGCACCCAGCGGCTCGCCATCGCCGCCAACCAGCGGCGCACCGGCATAGAAGCGGATATGCGGCGCGCCGGTGACCAGCGCATTGTCGATGAAACGCGCATCCTGCGTCGCGTCGGGCACGACGAAGATCTTGTCGCCCAGCATGGCAAGGGCGCAGAAGGATACGTCACGCGGCGTCTCCTCCGCATCCAGCCCGACCCGCGCCAGAAAGCGCTGCCTTACATCCTCGACAATGCTGACGAGCGCGATCGGCGCCCCGCATAGTTGCGCGGCGAAGCTGGTGATATCGTCAAGGGTACGGAAACCGCCGGCGTCGAGATCATAAAGCGCCAGCAGCGCCGCCCGATCCGTTGCCAGGCCGCGTCCGTCAGCCATCGCTGACCCGCTCGATGTCGGCGCCGACGGCCGAGAGCTTTTCCTCCAGCCGCTCATAACCGCGATCCAGATGATAGACGCGGCTGACGATGGTCTCGCCTTCGGCGGCAAGGCCGGCTAGGATCAGGCTCATCGATGCGCGCAGATCGGTCGCCATCACCGGCGCACCAACCAGCTTGTCGACGCCGCGTACGACCGCAGTGCGGCCGTTGACACTGATGTCGGCACCCATGCGCGCCAGTTCAGGAACATGCATGTAGCGATTCTCGAAGATCGTCTCGGTCAGGACCGACGCGCCCTCCGCCTTGGTCAGCATCGCCATGAACTGCGCCTGCATGTCGGTCGGGAAGGCCGGGAAAGGCGCGGTCGACAGCGTCAGCGGCTTGAGCTTGCCGTCGGACGAAACGCGGATGCCGTCGCGATGCTCATCGACCTGCACGCCAGCGTCGCGCAGCGCGGCCAGGATGGCGTGCATGTCGTCGGCATTGGCGCCGATCAGGTCAAGCGAACCGCCGGTGATCGCCGCAGCGCAGGCATAGCTGCCCGCCTCGATACGGTCGGGCATGACGCTGTAGGTCGCGCCGTGAAGACGATCGCGGCCATGGATCACCAGCTTGTCGGTGCCCACACCCTCGATATCGGCGCCCATTGCGATCAGCAGCTTGCAGAGATCGACGATCTCCGGCTCGCGCGCGGCATTTTCCAGGATGCAGGTGCCCTTGGCGAGCGAGGCCGCCATCAGCGCATTTTCAGTCGCACCGACCGACACCACCGGGAAGGTATAGATGCCACCGGGCAGGCCGCCATCGGGCAGGCTGGCGCGGACATAGCCGGCCGCGATCTCGATGATCGCGCCGAAGGCTTCCAATGCCTTGAGGTGCAGGTCGATCGGGCGGTTGCCGATCGCGCAGCCGCCGGGCAGCGACACCCGTGCCTCGCCGGCGCGGGCGAGCAGCGGCCCGAGCACCAGGATCGACGCGCGCATCTTGCGCACGATGTCATAGGGCGCCTCGGTCGAGGTCACGCGGCCGGCACGCATCGTCATGACGCGGCCGAAATCCTCCGGACGGGCGCCTTCGATCATGGTCGACACGCCAAGCTGGTTGAGCAGATGGCCGAAGCTGTCGACGTCGGCCAGGCGCGGCAGATTGCGCAGCGCGACGGGCTCGTCGGTCAGCAACGCGCAGGGCAGCAGCGTCAGGGCAGCGTTCTTAGCGCCGGAGATGGGAAGGCGGCCGTTGAGTTGCTTGCCGCCGCGAATGTGAATGCGGTCCATTGGCTAGGTTTCATAGCGTCTATTGCGCGCCGTGCAAGGCGCGCGCGCGGTCGTTCGGCGTGAAAAACGGGCAGGGACGGGCGCGACGGAAGACTATTTTCGCGGATCGCCGCAACCTTGATCGAGTTTAGTGCGCCTTACCGAAATGCAGCCAAAAGGAGGTTGGGGCGTTCTGCCATCGTAACAACAATTTCAAGAAGAAGGTGTATTGGTGGCGACGAGCTGTTTCGCGGAAAGACTGGCCAAGACGGTTCCCCTGTCCGACGCAGAAAAAGCAGCATTGGCTCGGCTGGAAGAAAATCCCCGCAAGATCAAGCGCGGGGCCATGATCCAGCGCGTCAACGAGACGATCACTGAGTTGTTCGTGCTGCGCGAAGGTCGGGTCATGAGCTATGTCATTCTGCCCGATGGCAGCCGCCAGATATTGCGCGTCTACTTCCCCGGCGATTTCATCGGTTCGGCCAGCACCATCTACAGCAAGGCCCCGGAATCACTGGTCGCCCTGTCGGACGCGATCGTCTGCCCGTTCGACAAGCATGCGCTGCGCCGGCTGCTGGAGGAATATCCGCGCGTCGCCGCCCTGCTGTTCCTGCTGTCCAATGCGGAGCGGGTGGCGATGACCGACCGGCTTGCCTCGCTGGGCCGCACATCGGCCAGGGCGCGGGTCGCCTCCTTCCTGCTCGACATGTTCGATCGGCTGCGCGTGACCGACGACAGCATCACCGACAGTTTCGACCTGAAGCTGACGCAGGAGGAGATTGGCGACGCGATCGGCCTGACATCCGTCCATGTGAACCGGATGATCCGGCAGATGGAGCAGGAAAAGCTGATCAGCCGTGCCAATGGCCGGATCACGCTGGTCGACATGGCCCGGCTGGAAGAAATCGGCCATTATACCAACCGGCACAAGCATATGGACCTGGACTGGCTGCCCGCAATGAGCTGACGCGCCGCGCGTCAGGCCAGCAGTTCGACATCCCAATAGAGCCAGTCGTGCCAGCTTTCGTGGAGATAGCCGGGCGGGAAAGCGCGGCCATGTTCCTGCAGCTGCCAGCTGGTCGGCCGGATCGGCTGGACATGCAATTGCATGCCCGCTTCGCGCGGCGTGCGCCCGCCCTTCTTGAGATTGCAGGGCGAACAGGCGGTCGCGACATTTTCCCAGGTGGTGCGGCCACCCGCGCGGCGCGGCACGACATGGTCGAAGGTCAGATCGTGCGTCGTGCCGCAATATTGGCAGCTGAAACGATCGCGCAGGAACAGGTTGAACCGGGTGAAGGCCGGATGCTCCGAGGGCCGCACATATTGCTTGAGCGCGATGACCGAGGGAATGCGCATCTGCAGGCTGGGGCTGTGGACTTCCCGCTCATAGGAAGAGACGATGTCCACCCGCTCCAGAAAAATCGCCTTGATGGCGGTCTGCCAGGGCCACAGGCTCAGGGGATAATAGCTGAGCGGGGTATAGTCCGCATTCAAAACCAGCGCCGGGCAGTTTTCCGGATGCCGTATCAGGTCGGGATGGTACATAGTCGCCTCTACCCCCTTGCCGACGCCGCTGATCGACCAACAACGTGACAAGAGCATGACAGCATTAACGAATATCCGCCGTCAAGAGCCTGTATGACTCAATCCACCGCACCACAGCATCTTGTGAGTCGTTTCGCGCCAAGCCCCACCGGTCGATTGCATGTCGGCCATGGCTGGTCGGCGCTGATGGCGATGGACCTGGCACGGGCCGCGGGTGGCACCTTTCGCCTGCGGATCGAGGATATCGACGGCACCCGCAGCCGGCCCGAACATGTCGACGGGATTGTCGAGGATCTGCGCTGGCTGGGCGTGGCATGGGATGGGGAGATCATCTTCCAGTCGCAGCACCTGGCCGACTATGACGCAGCGCTCGACCAGTTGCGCGCGATGGACCTGCTCTATCCTTGCTTCTGCACGCGCGCCGATATCCAGGCGAGCCTGACCGCGCCGCATGGCCCGGAAGGCCCGGTCTATCCCGGCACCTGTCGCGCCCTGCCGATCGCCGTGCGCGCGGAGCGCATCGCGGCGGGCATGCCCCATGCCTGGCGGATCGACATGCAGGCGGCGGTCGCACGGACGGGGCCACTCCGCTGGACCGCCCTGCCCTATCCGCCCGATCCCAACGCGGCGCCATGCGAAATAGCAGCCGATCCGGCGGCGGCGGGCGATGTCGTGCTGGCGCGCAAGGATGCGCCGGCCAGCTATCATCTGTCCTGCACGCTGGACGATGCGGCGATGGGCGTCACCCATGTGCTGCGCGGCAATGACCTGCGCGCCGCGACCGACATCCATCGCCTGCTGCAGGCGCTGCTCGACCTGCCAAGCCCCGCCTATATCCACCACCCGCTGCTGCTGGGCGCCGATGGCAAGCGGCTGGCGAAGCGGGACGGCGCGATCGCGCTCGCCGAACTGCGCGGCGCCGGCATGGACCCGCAGCGCCTGGCCGATGATCTGCGCGCCGGGCGCTTTCCGGTTGGCATCACCGCCGGAGCGGCCTAGCATCCCCCCATGACTACCGTGCTCGTCATCGCCCTGATCCTTGCCATGGCCGCGACCCTGTTCGCGCTTGTCCGCGGCATCATCGCCTTCCTCCAGGCGACGAAGGAGGAACTGAACCTGCCGGAGGGGGCGCCGCGCCCGTCCAGCCTGAAGCAGAACCGGATGATGATGAACCGCATCCTGTTCCAGGCCGGCGCCGTCATCATCATCGCCCTGTTGCTGATGATGAAGGGCAACGGCTGAGGGCTGATGGTCAAGCTCAACAAGATCTACACCCGCACCGGGGACGCGGGCACCACCGGCTTGGTCGATGGGTCGCGCCTGCCCAAACATGCGCCGCGCATGCAGGCGGTGGGCGACGTGGACGAGGCGAACAGCGCGATCGGCCTCGCCATCCTGGCGATCGGCGACAGGCCCGAAGCGGCCTGGCTGACCACCATCCAGAACGACCTGTTCGATCTGGGCGCGGACCTCGCCACCCCGATCCCGGACGGCGCGGACGAGCCCTGGGCGCTGCGCATCATTGCCAGCCAGGTCGCGCGACTGGAGCAGCAGATCGACGACATGAACGCCGATCTGGCTCCGCTCGACAGCTTCATCCTGCCGGGCGGCAGTCCGGCCGCCGCCGCGGTCCATCTCGCCCGTGCGATCACCCGCCGGGCCGAGCGCAGCGCGACGGCCGCCGCCATCGATGTCGCGCTCAATCCGCAGGCGCTGGCCTATCTCAACCGCCTGTCCGACCTGCTGTTCGTGCTTGCCCGCCGGCTGAACGACAATGGTGCCCGCGACGTCAAATGGGTGCCGGGCGCGTCAAGACAGGTCTGATTTCAACGGCCTGACTACCATCGGCCACGCTTTGTCTTGCAGCGCAACATTAACCCTATTCATTCAGAGCGCGTTTAGCCAATTCTCCAAATTTGCGGGTTATTCGCAATTAGTGAGAGGGCCAAGATGCAATTCTATCTGGCAACATCCTTCATCTTTCCGCGCAGCCTGCGCCTGCGCCTGTTCGCACTCTGTTTCGTCGCGACCCATCTGCCGCTGATCGGCTATATCAGCTGGGGCATGGCCACCGGCCGGATCGCACTGGCCGAGTTCCTGCTGCTGCTTGGCGCCACGCTGGTCGGCACGATCATGGCACTGATGGGGATCGGCGCGCTGCTGAGCCCGATCCATGCGCTGGCCGATACGTTGCGCCCCGACAGTCCGGAAGCGCCGGTCCTGCCTGAAGTCGGCGACGTGATCCGCACCCTCTATGCCGGCGTCCACCGCGCCGCGACATCGACCCGCGCGCAGATGGACGAATTGCAGGTGGCGGCGCATGAAGATCCGCTGACCGGCATCGCCAACCGGCGCGGCCTGCTGGCGCAGATCGACGAGCTGCCGGTCGAAAAGCGCCAGGGCTGCATCGCGATCATCGACATCGATCATTTCAAGCAGGTCAATGACCGGCTGGGCCATGACGAGGGCGACCGGGTGCTGCGCGATTTCGCCACCCGCCTGTCGGCCCAGATCCGGCGCATCGACATGGTCGCGCGCTGGGGCGGCGAGGAATTCGCCGTCTTCTTCCAGCATTGCATCGAGGATGAAGCGAGCTGGTCGCTGGCTCGCCTGGCCGAACAGATTCGCGAGCATCCGCTGGGCGATGTCGATGGCCGACCGATCACCTTTTCCGCCGGCATCTGTCGCTGGAAGGGCGAGGAGATGGACGAGGTGCTGCGCCTTGCCGACCAGGCGCTGTACGAAGCCAAGGCCAATGGCCGCAACCAGCTGCGCCGTGCCCGGCCGGAGCGCACCGCCGCCTGATTCTGCGCCGCAGCGGGCCGGCAAGGAACCGACCTGCCCGGTCATGCGCTTACCCCTTGCGAGAGCGGTGCAACCGTATCGAAAGGGGCGTGCATGGCCAAAATCTGGATCCAGCCCGGACAGGACGCGCTGGCGGAACGCTATCGCGCCGTCCGCGCCCTGACGCAGGCGCTGGCAGCGCCCCTGTCCGACGCGGATGCCACGGTGCAGTCGATGCCCGACGCATCGCCCGCCAAATGGCATCTGGCCCATGTCAGCTGGTTCTTCGAAACCTTCGTCCTGCGCGATCATGTCGAGGGCTATCGCCCCTTCGACGACCGCTTCGCCTATCTGTTCAACAGCTATTATGAGGCGGAAGGCCCCCGCCATGCCCGGCCGATGCGGGGCATGCTGACCCGGCCGAGCCTGAACGAGGTGCGCGCCTATCGCGCCCATGTCGATGCAGCGCTGCTGGCCGCCATGCCACATCTGCCGGAGGCCGCCTGCACGCTGGTGACGCTGGGGCTGCAGCATGAGCAGCAGCATCAGGAATTGCTGCTGACGGACCTGCAGCATCTTTTTTCGCTCAATCCCATCGCGCCCGCCCTGTTCGATGCACCCAGGGCGATGCCCGCGCCGGTGCCCGGACCGCTGCACTGGATCGAGGGGCGCGAGGGGCTGGTCGAGATCGGCGACGACGGCAAGGCCGGTTTCGCCTTCGATTGCGAGGGGCCGCGCCACAAGGTCTTCCTGCGCCCCCATGCCCTGGCCCACCGGCCGATCACCAATGGCGAATGGATCAGCTTCATCGAGGATGGCGGCTATCGTGATCCGGCGCTGTGGCTGTCGGATGGCTGGGCCTGGGTCCAGGCGGAAGGGATAGAGGCGCCGCTCTACTGGCAGCGCAGCGAGAAGGGCTGGACCCGTTTCGGCCTGGACGGACGCCAGCCGGTCAATCCCGCCGCCCCGGCCTGCCATATCAGCCTGTATGAGGCAGATGCCTATGCCAGTTGGGCGGGCGCGCGCCTGCCGACCGAGGCGGAATGGGAAAGCGCGGCGCTCAACATCGCGCCGACCAGTGGCGAGCAACTGGACGGCGCCGCCTGCCCCCGCCCCCGCGCCGCCGAAGACGGCACCAGCCTGACCCAGATGTTCGGCGATGTGTGGGAATGGACCGGCAGCGCCTATCGCCCCTATCCCGGCTTTCGCACCGCCCCCGGTGCGGTCGGCGAATATAATGGCAAGTTCATGTCCGGACAGTTCGTGCTGAAGGGCGGCAGCTGCGCCACCCCGCGCGGCCATGTCCGCGCCAGTTACCGCAATTTCTTCCACCCCCATCAACGCTGGCAGTTCACGGGACTGCGGCTGGCCAAGGATCTGTAAGCCCCATGCTGCTGACACATGACATGCCCGCCGCCCGCACCATCGACCCGGCATTCCGCCGCGACATATTGGCCGGCCTTGCCCGATCCCCCAAGGCGACCCCGCCCATCTGGTTCTATGATCGGCGCGGATCGGAATTGTTCGAGGATATTACCGACCTGCCCGAATATTATCCGACCCGCACCGAAACCGCGCTGCTGGCCGGCCATGGCGATGATTTCGCCGCCGCGATCGGCCCCGGTCGGGCGGTTATGGAATTCGGCGCGGGCAGCGCGCGCAAGACGCCGCATCTGCTGCGCGCGATCAATCCCGCCGCCTATGTGCCGATCGACATCAGCGGCGATTTCCTGCGCGCCAGCAGCGCCGAACTGGCGAGCGCCTTTCCCGGCCTGCCGGTGCTGCCGCTGGTCGGCGACTTCACCGGCGCTTTGGCCCTGCCCGATGCGATCGACGGACTGCCGCGGCTCGGCTTCTTCCCCGGCTCGACGATCGGCAACAGCGAACCCGACACCGCCGTCGACCTGCTGCGCGCGATGCGCAGGTTGTTGGGTGACGAGGCAATGCTGCTGATCGGCATGGACCGGATCAAGGATCGCGACCGACTGATCGCCGCCTATGACGATGAAGCCGGTGTCACCGCCGCCTTCAACCGCAATCTGCTGGTGCGGATCAACCGCGAACTGGAGGGCGACCTGCCGGTCGAGGCCTTTGCCCATCGCGCCATCTGGAATGACGAGAAGGCGCGGATCGAGATGCATCTGGAAGCGACCGAACCGCTGCATTTCCATGTCGCGGGCCAATGTTTCCACATGAAGGCCGGCGAGACGATTCACACCGAGAGCAGCCATAAATATGGTGCGCGCGACGAACGGCTGCTGCTGCGCGCGGGCGGGTGGGAACCCACGGCCGAATGGATGGACCCGGACGGCCTGTTCGCGCTGGTGCTGGCGAAGGCGGGATAGAATCTGCCGGGGAATTTCACGCGACAGTCGAAGTTCACAGTGTCGTAGGGCTGATTTCGGCCAAATGCCCCGGCTATGCGCCTGCAACGCGCCGGTGAAGCGACAGGGACGCGACAATCGGGTCAGGGCGACGCGCCTTCGACGCGACACGGACGCGACAGCGAAGCGACACCGGGCGGCTGAAGCGCCATGGTGCGGGGTGGGAATGGAGCGCGGCTTCCATTGCCGATGATAAATCAGAGAAAGGCTGAGTAGGAAAGCGAGGGCGAAACTCTTGCTGCGGCCCGGCAACTGGCATCGGAGCCGAAGATGCGATATGATAAAATCATATCGGAATGGAGGCAGGCATGGCCGCGAAAGCAATCACCGTGACGCTGGGCGAAATGACATCCCATGCCGAGCGCCATCTGGCATCCGGCCGCTATGCATCCATGAGTGAAGTCATGCGCGCCGGTCTGCGCGCGCTGGATCGGGAAGAGGCTGTGCTGGACGAACTGGTGCGCGTCCGCGTGGCAGAAGCGCTGGCCGACCCTCGCCCCCCGATGCCGCTCGACAAGGCATTTGCGCAGGTCAGGGCCGCGATCGACGAGGCATGAGCCATCATGTCCAATTGTCGGCATTGGCGATCGAGGATCTGATTGCGATCCACCATTGGGTGCGTGCGGAAGCCGACCTGGCCACGGCCGACCGCTATCTGGCCCGGATCGAGGAGCGCGTTGCCGCACTGTCCGACTTCCCCGATCGCGGATCTCCGCGCGATGATCTGATCACGGGCCTGAGGACGTTGACCTTCGAGCGCCGGCTATTGATCGCCTATCATGTGGACGGAGAGATGGTCACCGTCCAGCGCGTCATCCATGCGGTGCGCGATCTGGGACCGATGCTTCAGACACCCTGAAGCCGCCCCCAGCCTATTCCGTCGCGAGCAGCAGGTCGCGCAGGTCGTGCAGGCTGGGCAGGACCGCGCTGGCCGCCAGGACCAGTTCCTCGGTCGGCGGCAGGAGGTCGGGGACCATCACCGTCGCCATGCCCGCCGCCACGCCGGCGCGGACGCCGGCATGGCTGTCCTCCACCGCGACGCAATCGGCCGGATCGACGCCCAGCCGCTCAGCCGCCAGCAGATAGGGCTGCGGGTCGGGCTTGGGGCGGTCGACGTCATTGCGGGTGACGACGGTCTGGAAATAAGGAAGCAGCCCGGCCTTCTCCAGCCGCTGCTGGGCATAGGGAGCCATGGTCGAAGTCGCGATCGCCATCGGAATGCCGGCGCTGGCCAGATGATCCAATATGACCTCCGCGCCCGGCCGCAGCGGAATGCCGGCCTCCAGCGCGGCGACGAACAGCGCGTCGCTGTCGGCATAGAATTGATCGACCGGAAAGTCCGGCCCCATGCGGTCGGCCAGCATCCGCAGATTCTCGTCGCGATGGATACCGACCATCGACAGCAGCATCTCGTCCGACATCGGCCAGCCCATCGCCGCGCCGGTGCGGGCGAAGGCGTCGCGATGCGCGGCCTCCGTATCCAGCAGCGTGCCGTCCATGTCGAAGATGACGGCGCGGATCGGGTTGGGCAGCGCAGCGGCGGCTTGCGGCGGCGCGTCGGAAAGGGATGCGGTGCTTGCCATGCCCTTCATATGGTGTGTGCGCTGCAATATTTCCATTGCAAAGCGCGCCATCGGGGCTGCAATTTTCCTATTGCAGCCGCGTGCTATTCGACGACCTGCGCGGTCCAGACGGGGATCCAGCGCCAGGCGCCACGGCATTCGCCCATGCTGGTCGCTTCGGTCAGGCGAAAGCGGCTGCCATCCCAGACATAGGTCTGGCTGGTGCCACAATCGCCGATGCCGCGCCCCTTGGCGAAGCTCTGCAGCAGCGACTTTTCAGGCGCCCAGCCGGCATTGACCAGGGTGGGATGGCCGATCTCCTCCGTGCCCCAGCCGGGCGCATAGTCGAACGGCGCGAAGCGGAAGCTGCGGCGACCCGGAATGCCGCTGGCGATCACAGGCACGGTGGTGAAATTATAGGCGCCAGCGCCGCAGGGAACCAGGATCAGCGTGTCATTCTTCGACAGGCGATGCAGTTCGGACTGGCCGTTCGCCATCTCGTCGGTGCAGCCGGTGAACTTGCCGAGCGCGGTCCGCTCCTCGCGCCACAATGCGGACGGGGCATCGCCCGTCGCGATGATCGCGCGATGGATCGCCGGCGTCGGCGGCGCGACCCGCACCGCCAGCGGACCGAGCGGCCCGGTCGCGACCAGCGCGGTGGTGGTGCCGGCCCGGCCCTGGCGCGCATCCATGTAGCGGATTGCCGCGCCCGCGCCCGCAAGCGAGGGACGACCGAGCGACCGGTTGCCGGTGCGCACTTCCATCGTGCTGCCGCGCGCCATCGCGATCGCCAGCGCCGACGCCTGCGGCCCGCGCAGGGTGGCATCGCCATCGCGCGCGGTCACCGTCGCGACCTTGCGGCCGTCGACCAGGAAGCTGACGTCGGAAGAACCCTTGGCATCGCGGCTGACCCAGACTTCGGCCGCGGCATCGGGACCAGCCGAACGGGCGACGCCGACCATCACCGGATTGTCGGGCCAGTCGCTACCGGGCAGCAGCGACACCGCCTCGCACCGGTTGCGATTGTCGCAACCGATGGTCCAGTCCTTGTAGGTTTCAAGCGTGCCCGGCTTGGGCGCGGGCGCGTTGGTCTGCGCCGTTGCCATGCCAATGGTGCCGATGGCCGTTAAGACGGCCGCGAAAAATCTGAATTCCCCCATAGCGTTAACCATAACCGATTTGTTAAGCCGGGGGTAGGGCCTCTGTTAAGTAATCGAAATGATTTGGTTAAAGGCTTAACATCAACCCGGCCAGCGCGGCGCTCATCAGATTGGCCAGGCTGCCGGCGACCAGCGCCTTCAGCCCCAGCTTGGCGATCATCGGCCGCTGATTGGGGGCAAGGTTGCCGGTCACCGCCATCTGGATCGCGATCGAGCTGAAATTGGCGAAACCACATAGGGCAAAGGTGATGATGGCGATGGTCGAGGGCGAGAGGCCGTCCTGCACCTGGCCAAGGTTGATATAGGCAACGAATTCGTTGAGCACGACCTTGGTGCCGAACAGGCCGCCAGCCACCTGCGCCTCGTTCCAGGGGATGTTGAGCAGATACATGACCGGCGAGAAGACATAGCCGAGCAGCTGCTGGAAGCTGAGTTCGGGATAGCCGAAGATGCCGCCGATGCCGCCCAGGATGCCGTTGGCGAGCGCCACCAGCGCGACGAAGGCCAGCACCATGGCGCCGACGGCGACGGCCAGCTTGACGCCGGTCTGGGCGCCCTGCGCCGCAGCCATGATGATGTTGGCGGGCTTTTCCTCGTCATGGGTGGCGACGGGCATGGGTTCGCCCGGCGTGGTTTCCGCATTCAGCACCGCCGCGACCGCAGCCGCACGGCGCGTTTCGGGCAGGTGGATATCATCCTCCAGCGGCAATTCCGGTTCGCATTCCGGTTCGTCGGGCATCATGATCTTGGCCATCAGCAGGCCGCCGGGCGCCGCCATGAAGCTGGCCGCGAGCAGATAGTCGATCTTGATCCCCATCGAGGCATAAGCAGCGAGGATCGTGCCGGCGACGCCCGCCATGCCGCTGGTCATCACCGCGAACAGCTGCGGCCCGTTGAGGCCGGCGAGATAGGGACGGATCACCAGCGGGCTTTCGCTCTGGCCGACGAAGATGTTGGCCGCGGCGCACAGGCTTTCCACCTTCGACACGCCCGTCACCTTCTCGATCGCGCCGCCGACCCAGCGGACGATGAACTGCATGATGCCCAGATAATAGAGGATCGACACCAGGCTGGCGAAGAAGATGATCACCGGCAGCGCGGCGATGGCGAAGCTGGCGCCGCCGATTTCGGGCTTCGCCAGCGGGCCGAAGATGAAATTGGTCCCCGCCTGCGCATAGCCCAGCAGATTGGCGACGCCATGCGACATGCCCGCGATGATGGCGCGTCCGGCCGGCACATAGAGCACCAGCAGCGCGATCCCCGCCTGCAGCAGGAAGGCCGCGCCGACCACGCGCAGCCGGATCGCGCGGCGGTTGGAAGAGAGGGCAAAGGCAATGGCAAGAATCAGCAATATGCCGGCGAGGCCGATAAGAAGATGCATGAAGCGCTTTCGCGGGAATGGGCAAACCGCGCGACTATACAGGGCCAGCGCGCGGAAACCAGCAGGGAATCCCGCCCCGCGATATAAATGAGATAGCCTCGCTTTTTATCGGCAAATCGATCAGAACCATGACGACACAGAAGATGCGATGGGGAGAGGCGATGCTGATGGAAACCGACAAGCCCGGTGCCGCTACGGAATGGCGGCGTCATTATACGCTGCCGATCGCGGCCGCGCTCGGCTATGCCACCAGCGTCATCCATATCTATGGGCTTGGCCCCTATATCCAGCCGATCAGCGACCAGTTCGGCTGGACGCGGACGCAGGTGACGGTGGGCCTGACCCTGTCCACCCTGGTCCAGGCCGTCTTTTCCGTGCCGATCGGCCTGATGGTCGACCGGCTGGGGCCACGCATCTTCGGGCTAGTCGGCGTGCTGCTGACCTGTGGCGCCTTTGCCCTGCTGGGCACGGCGACCGGCAGCCCCGGCCAATGGTATCTGCTCTGGGCGCTGCTGGCGCTCGCCACCCTGCCGGTGCAGGCGACGATCTGGACCAGCGCCGTCGCCACCCGGTTCGAGGCGTCACGCGGCCTGGCCTTTGCCATCACCCTGTGCGGCGCATCGATCGCGGTCGCCATCTTTCCGCTAATGGGCAGCTGGCTGATCGGCCAATATGGCTGGCAACGCGCCGCGCCGATCCAGGCGGCGATCTGGGCGGCGTGCAGCTTTCCGCTGATCTTCCTCTTCTTTCGTGGCGCGCGAGATCGGCGGCGCGGCGAGGCCGAGACGGCCAATGCCGCAGTGCCCGCGATCGGTGCCACGCTGGCGGAGGGGGTGCGCTCCTCCATCTATCATCGCCTGCTGCTCGCCAGCCTGCTCTTCACCTTCACCATCATCGCGCTGGTCGTGCATTTCGTGCCGATCCTGACCGATCGCGGCGCGGACCCGATGCGGGCGGCCGGCATAGCCTCGGTCGTGGGCCTCTGTTCGATCATCGGCCGGCTGGCGACCGGGCTGCTGCTCGACCGGTTCCGCGGATCGCTGGTCGGTGCCGGCGTCTTCCTGCTGCCGGCGGCTGCCAGCCTGCTATTGCTGGGCGCCGGAAACAATGTCGCACTGCTGATCGCAGCGGCCGCACTGATCGGCCTGACATTGGGCGCGGAGGTCGATGTGATCGTCTATCTCACCACCCAGCATTTCGGGCTCAAGACCTTTGGCGGCCTTTATGGCGGGCTGCTGATGGCGCTGTCGGTCGGCACCGCCACCGGGCCATTGGGCGCGTCGGCGATTTTCGACCGCTTCGGCAATTACGCGCCCTTCCTGTGGATAACGCTTGTCCTGATGGTCGGCAGCAGCCTGGCGCTTGCCAGCCTGCCACGCCCGGCCTTTGCCCGGCCGCGCGGCCATTGAAGGGACCATTGACATAAAGCGCTACAAAGCCGCCACGTCGAGACATCGCGGGGATATATGGCGCGCCTAGTCCTGTCCTTCTGACAGTCCATAGACGACAGAAGGGTAGAGCGAGATGATGCAGGATGGCGCGCACGACGACCATGGCCATGGCCTGGCCGATGACCTGGCGCAGATGCGCAAGCTGGCCGGCGAGGCGATGGGCCGGCGCCGCACGCTGCGCCTGCTCTTTTCGGCCGGCAGCGCCGCGCTGATCACCGCCTGCGGTGGCGGCGGCAGTGACAGCGACACTGACACATCGACCGCCACGCCGACGCCCACCCCTACCCCGACGCCAACACCCACGCCGACCCCGACGTCGAGCAGCTGCATCGCCGATCCGGAGGAAACCAACGGCCCCTATCCGGCCGACGGGTCCAACAGCAGCAATGGCAGCGTCGTCAATGTGCTGGACGATACCGGCATCGTGCGCACCGACATCCGGTCGAGCTTCGGATCGTCGAGCGGCACGGCCGAGGGCATCTATATGCAGCTCACCATCACGGTGGTGAACGTCAATGGCAGCTGCGCGCCGCTGGAGGGCTATGCCGTCTATATCTGGCATTGCACCCGCGACGGCCTCTATTCGCTCTATACCGTGCCGGGCGAAAATTACCTGCGCGGCGTGGGCGTGACCGATGCCAATGGCCAGGTGACCTTCACCAGCATCTTCCCCGGCTGCTATGACGGGCGCTTCCCGCATATCCATTTCGAGGTCTATCCCAGCCTCGCCAAGGCGACCAGCTATGCCAATCGCGTGCTGACGTCGCAGTTCGCGATGCCGACGGAGGCCTGCAACACGGTCTATGCGACCAGCGGCTATTCCAGCAGCAAGACCAACTTCGCCAAGATCACCACCAGCAGCGACAATGTGTTCGGCGACAACACGTCGGCCCAGGTCGCGGCGATGACGCCCACCATGACCGGCGATACGACCAATGGCTTCACCGGCACGGTGACGGTCGGCATCGCTATCTGACAGGAATTATGCGGATGACTTTGCAGGGATCGCCTTCAATCGATATGCTGACCGCCAATATGGACGGATCGCGCATATTGGTGGTCGACGATGATGCGGACATCCGCATCCTGTTGTCGGATTTTCTGGAGCAGCATGGCTTTGCCGTGACCGCGGTCGCGGACGGTGTGGCGATGGATCAGGCGCTGGCGGCGCAGACTTTCGACATCGCGGTGCTGGACGTGATGATGCCCGGCGAGGACGGGCTGTCGATCCTGCGCCGACTGGCCGCGAGCGGCGACCTGCCGATCATCATGCTGTCGGCGATCGGCGGCGATATCGACCGGATCGTCGGGCTGGAAATGGGGGCGGAGGATTATCTGCCCAAGCCGTGCAATCCGCGCGAACTGCTCGCCCGCGTCCGCACCGTGCTGCGCCGCAATCGCCGCCAGACATCGGAACCGCAGGTGCCCGCCGGGCAGCGGCTGCGCTTTGCCGGCTGGCAGGTCGACATGGGCGTGCGCCTGCTGACCGACCCTGACAATGTCGTCGTCACCTTGACCGATGGCGAGTTCCGCCTGCTGCGCGCCTTCATCGAGCATCCGCGCCGGGTGCTGAGCCGCGACCAGTTGCTCGACTATTCGGCCGGCAGCGACGCGGAAAGCTATGACCGGGCGATCGATGTCCAGGTCAGCCGTCTGCGCCGCAAGCTGGAACGTGGTGAGATGGGCGACGAACTGGTCCGCACGATCCGCAACGAAGGCTATATGTTCACCGCCGAGGTCCGCCCGGCGTGAGCCCGGCGATGCTGCCGGGCGCCGGCGAGCGGGGGCGCTACAACCCCTCGATCCTGACGCGGATCGTCTTTCTGGTCGCCGCCACCCTGTTGCTGGCGCTGGGCGCGATGATGCTGGTCGCCTTTCGCGGCCCGCCGCCCCATGCCCGGCCGATGATGCTGGTGGAGGCGACCGGCCTGCTGCGCGGCGGCACCCAGCCACCCGGAAGCTGGCAGATCAGCCGCTATCAATCCGATCGCGCGCCTACGGCCGACGCGGGGCAGGAAAGCAACCATGCGGGGGCCGAGCGCATTGCCGGCCTGCTGGGCGTGCCGGCCAATGCGGTGGCGCTGATCCAGGAACGACCGCCGATCGGCATGCCGCGTCCCGGACCGGAAGGCGAGCCCCGGCCCGACATGGGGATGGAATTCGACCCCGGCCGGATGATGCTGCGCGGCAGCTTTGCCCTGGCCGTGCGCGAGGATGGCAAGAACTGGTCGGTGCTGCTGGGGCGGCAGGGGCCGAACTGGCGCTGGTATGCGATCACCCTGTCGCTGATGGCGGGCATCTTCATCCTGCTGCTGCTGCCGGCCTATTGGGTGGCGCGGCGCATCACCCAGCCGATCCGCCTGCTGGCCGAAGGGGCCGCGCGCGAGCGCCCCGAACGCGCAGAGCCGCTGCCGATCGGTGGCCCGCCCGAGGTGCGCGCCATGGGCATCGCCTATAATCACATGCGTGCGCGGATCGCCGATTATGTGTCGGAACGCACCGCCATGCTGGTGGCGATCGCCCATGACCTGCGCACGCCGATGACGCGCCTGTCCTTCCGCCTGGAACAATTGCCCGATGGCCCGCGCGCCAAGGCGCAGGCGGATGTGCAGGAAATGCGGGCGATGGTCACCGACCTGCTCGACTTCATGCGCGAAGGGACCGAAGGGCGCCGGCGCGCGCGCATCGACCTGTCGGCGATTGTCGAGACGCTGGCCGACGACCTGGCCGACATGGGCCATGATGTCGTCGTCACCGCCAGCCAGCGCGCAGTGATAGAGGGCGACGCGCTCGCGCTGCGCCGCTGCATCGGCAACATGGTCGAGAATGCGGTGCGCTATGGCGGATCGGCACGGGTCAGCCTGCGCGTCGAGGGCCACCGGGCGATCGTCGATGTGGTCGATTCCGGCCCCGGTGTTCCGTCCGAGATTCTCGACCGGCTGTGCGAACCTTTCTATCGCGGCGAAGCCTCGCGCAATCGCGAGACCGGTGGCGTGGGCCTGGGCCTGTCGATCGCCCGCACCATTGCCGAGGGACATGAGGGCAGCATCGGCTTTGCCAACCGAGCCGAGGGCGGATTGCGCGCCACGGTGATCCTGCCGCTCGACCGCTAAAGCATCATCCCCTTCAGTTCCTGCAGCACCATCGCAGTCGGCATCGACAGGAACATCGCCACCAGAAAAGGTGCCAGCGTCGACGCGATCAGGATCAGCAGGCTGCGCAGGTCGACCGGCAGGAAACGCATGGCATAGACGTTGGAGACCACGCCATAGAGGTCGGCCGCCGCCGAAAAATCCGGCGCGGAGAGAAGATCGGGCTGTTCCTTCGCGCTGCCATCGAACCAGCGATCCTCGAACGACCGACCCAGCGCCACCGCCAGCGCGCCATAATGCATCGCGTTGCGCCGCCAGGCCCGTGCCATGACCGGGCGGAACACGCCCAGCGGCGCAACGCACAGCAGCAGCACCAGCGCCACCGTGCCACCGATCAGGAAGCCGCCGGTCATCGGCGTCGCAGCGCCCTGGAGATGGACGTTGGCGAAGCGGCCCGCGGTGATGCAGCCGATCCCCAGCGCAAAGGTGCCGAAGGCCCGGACCGACTGGGCCAGAAAGCCCAGACCGCCGGCATTGTCGGGATGGGCGACGACCAGCCGCAGGTCCATGGCCGCGACCTTGTGCAGCAGCCGCGTCCACACGAGGATGCGCCAGAGCCAGCCCATGAGCAGCGTCAGCAACAGCGGCAGGCTGACCAGCATATGCCACCAGCCGGCCGCCGATAGCCGCCCCGGCCCGGCGATGGTCCAGGCCGGCAGGCCATGGTTCGAAATGCCGGTCGCGAACAGCCACAGGATGATCGCATAGGCGGCGAGCAGCACCAGCAGTTCGGCGACCGGCGCACGCACCGCCGCGCGCGCCCTGGCCAGTTCAGCCTTCAATCCGTCCCCGGCATCAGGCGGGATCAGCCCGGAAATGGCGAAATGGCGCACCACCGCGCCCAGCCGCCGCGCGGTTTCGACATGGGCGACCAGCAGGAGCGGCACGGCAAAGGCGAAGCGGGCATGTGCCCCGATGTCGCGCAGGAAATGGCGCAGGTCGCCGGCCCGGTCATGGCCCGGCAGGACGAGGATGAGCAGCAGGAGCGGCAACCAGCCGACCGCCAGCGCAAGCAGGGCGCGGGCGCGGACCGTGGGCAGGGCCGGCACCGACAGGCGGACAAGGCCAGGCAGCCCGCGTGGCGGCCCCCATTCGAACAGGTCGTGCCCCTCCGCGTCCGCTTCGTTGGTCACTTGCACGCCTTTCCGCTTCGCCTCGGCTCATCCGAACCGCGACGATAGGAAGCATGCCCTTCCCGCCTATCGGGATTTATGCTGAGCCGACCGGAAAATGGCGGCCGTCACGGGTTGGCGGACTTGCCGTCCTTCTTGGCCTTGTGCGCCTTGAGCAGGGCGTCGATCTCGACGATCCGCTCGCGTTCCGGCGTGCCCTTGGGCAGGCCCTTGAGGCGGCATTCGGCCCATAATTTGCGCCGCTCGGATTCCAGCGCCTTGAGATAGAGATCGGCCATTGCAGCCTCCTGGATAAAGGAAAAGGGCCGGCGCCTCGCGACACCGGCCCTTTCATATCTTGTCTAGCCGAAAATCAGGCGGCCTTCATATGGGCCACCCTGATAAATCAGGCGGCCTTCGAACGGCTCATGCGCTTGCGCTCGTTCGGATCGAGGTAGCGCTTGCGCAGACGGATGGTCTTGGGCGTGACTTCGACCATTTCATCATCGTCGATGTAAGCGATCGCCTGTTCCAGCGTCATCTTCTTCGGCGGGGTCAGGCGGACGGCGTCGTCCTTGCCGCTGGCGCGGAAGTTGGTCAGCGCCTTCGACTTCATCGGGTTGACTTCGAGGTCTTCCGGCTTGGCGTTTTCGCCGATGATCATGCCCTCATAGAGGGCTTCACCCACGCCGACGAACAGGATGCCGCGATCTTCCAGCGGACCCAGCGCATAGGCATTGGCTTCGCCGGCGCCGTTCGAGATGAGGACGCCATTCTTGCGGCCTTCGATCTTGCCCTTGTGGGGGCCGTACTTCTCGAACAGGCGGTTCATGATGCCGGTGCCGCGCGTGTCGGACAGGAATTCGCCATGATAGCCGATCAGGCCGCGCGAAGGCGCCGAGAAGGTGATGCGGGTCTTGCCACCGCCCGAGGGACGCATGTCGGTCATCTCGGCCTTGCGGATGTTCATCTTGTCGACGACCGTGCCGGAGAATTCATCGTCCACGTCGATGACGACGGTTTCGTAAGGCTCGGTCTTGCCGCCATTTTCGTCTTCGCCGAACAGCACGCGCGGACGCGAAATGCCCAGTTCAAAGCCTTCGCGGCGCATGGTTTCGATGAGAACGCCCAGCTGAAGCTCGCCACGGCCGGCGACTTCGAAGCTGTCCTTGTCGTCCGATTCCGTCACCTTGATGGCGACGTTGGATTCGGCTTCGCGGGCCAGACGATCGCGGATCATGCGGCTCGTCACCTTGCTGCCTTCACGGCCGGCCATCGGCGAGTCGTTCACGGCAAAGCGCATCGACAGGGTCGGCGGATCGATCGGCTGCGCCTTGATCGGGGTGCTGACCTGCGGGTCGGAAATGGTGTTGGCCACGGTCGCGACGGTCAGGCCGGCGAGCGAGATGATGTCGCCTGCCTTGGCTTCCTCGACCGGCACGCGGTCCAGGCCCTGGAACGACATGATCTTCGACGCACGGCCGGTTTCGATCACATTGCCTTCAGCGTCGAGCGCGTGGATCGGCTGGTTGACCTTGACCGTGCCCGACTGGACGCGGCCGGTCAGGATACGACCCAGGAAGTTGTCGCGGTCGAGCAGCGTCACGAGGAAGCTGAACGGCGCGTCCTGGTCCAGCGACGGCGGCGGGACATGGTCGACGATCTTCTGGAACAGCGGTTCCAGCGTGCCTTCACGGCGCTGCGAATCCTCGCTGGCATAGCCGTTGCGGCCCGAGGCGTAGAGGACGGGGAAGTCGAGCTGTTCGTCGGTGGCGTCGAGCGTCACGAACAGGTCGAACACTTCGTCCAGCACTTCCTGGATGCGCTCGTCGGGACGGTCGACCTTGTTGACGACGACGATGGGCTTCAGACCCAGGGCCAGAGCCTTGCCGGTCACGAACTTGGTCTGCGGCATCGCGCCTTCCGACGAGTCGACCAGCAGGATCACGCCGTCGACCATCGAGAGGATGCGCTCCACTTCGCCGCCGAAGTCAGCGTGGCCGGGCGTATCGACGATGTTGATGCGGGTGCCGTTCCATTCGACCGAGGTGGGCTTCGCCAGAATGGTGATGCCGCGTTCCTTTTCCAGGTCGTTCGAGTCCATGGCGCGCTCTTCGACGCGCTGGTTGTCGCGGAAGGTGCCGGACTGGCGGAAAAGCTGGTCGACGAGCGTGGTCTTGCCATGGTCGACGTGCGCGATGATCGCGATATTACGCAGGGACATGTCTTGCCTTTGGGATATGGGGCTCCCCTGGCCGACACAAGGCCGCGCAGAGGCTTCGGGCGCGCCCCTACAGGAAATGACGCGATGCGGCAAGGGCAGCGGAAGGATCGGCCGGCGCGCAGATGAATATCCTGTCATGTTATGATGTTTCCCTTGCCCCGCTGTGGCAGCCCCCTATGACACCGCGTCAGGTTCGCACCCTGAAAAGAAAAGGACATCCCATGCGGCTGACCGCCACCCTTGGCTTTGCTTCCCTCCTCGCCCTTTCCCTGTCCCACCCTGCCTTCGCCCAGAAGGATGGCGCGCCCGACGCCGCCAAGCAGCATGCCGAACAGACGGCGGACGAGATCGCCAAGAACTGGGCCAGCGCCCCGGTCGAGGAAGTGACCAAGACCAGCAAGGGCACGGCGAGCGTCGACGGCAAGTCGATCGCCTACACCGCGACCGCCGGCACGCTGACCATCCGCGACGCCCAGGGCAAGCCGACCGCCAGCGTCTTCTACACCGCCTATACCGCGCCCGGTAAGCATCGGCCGCTGACCTTCTTCTACAATGGCGGTCCCGGTTCGGCCTCGCTGTGGCTGCGCATGGGCAGCTTTGCGCCCGATCATGTCCGCACCGGCAATCCCGAAGCGGTCGCGCCCGCGCCCTTCGATGTCGGTCCCAATCCCGACAGCCTGATCGGCAGCACCGACATGGTGTTCCTGGACGCGGTGGGATCGGGCTATTCGCGGCCGCTGGGCGATGCCAAGGGCGCCGACTTCTATGGCGTCGACCAGGATGTCGATGCCTTTGCCAAGGCGATCCTGCGCTACACCACCAAATATGGCCGCTGGGGCGACCCCAAGTATATTTTCGGCGAAAGCTATGGCACCACCCGCTCGGGGGCGCTCGCCTATCAGCTGGAAGATCGCGGCATGGCGCTGAACGGCGTCATCCTGCTGTCGTCGATCATGAACTATGGTATCCGCCAGTCGGGTTTCGACACCATCCATATAGGCTATCTGCCCAGCTATGCGGCGACCGCCTGGTATCATAACCGGGTACCCGGCGGCCGCCCGGCCAGCCTGGAAGCCTTTGTCGAGGAGGCGCGCCAGTTCGCCAACGGCCCCTATGCCGCCGCGCTGCTGAAGGGGCAGGACATCAGCGCCCAGGAAGAGGACACCGTCGCCCAGCAGATGAGCCGCTTCACCGGCCTGTCGGTCGATTATTTGAAGCGCGCCAATCTGCGCGTCAGCCTCAGCCGCTTCCGCAAGGAATTGCTGCGTGACGGGCGCGAAACGCTGGGTCGGTTCGACAGCCGCTACAAGGGGATCGACGAGGATGCGGCGGGCGAGGATCCCGAATATGATCCGTCGGATACCGCGATCAGCGGCCTCTATGTCGGCAGCTTCCTGGATCAGCTGACCAACAAGCTGGGCTATCAGACCGACCTCAGCTATCGGCTGAGCGCGCGGGAAGGCGGCGCCTTCAACTGGGACTGGAGCCATGAGCCGCCGTCGGGTCGCAAGCAGAATGTCGCCGACGTCACCGCCGACCTCAGCACCGCGATGCGCATCAACCCGCATCTGCGCGTGCTGTCCTTGAACGGCTATTATGACATGGCGACGCCCTTCTTCTCGACCGAGCGCGACCTCAAGCACATGATGCTGGAGCCGGCGCTGCGGCCGAACCTGCAGTTCAAATATTATCCGGCGGGCCACATGGTCTATCTGAACCCGGAAGCGCTGCACCAGATGCGGCTCGACATGGAGCGCTACTACGCCGAGGGCGCGCGCTGACCTGATTTCCCGTCGTCATTCCCGCGGAAGCGGGAACCCATCTCCTGACTTGGCGCATAGTTGCATCGTCGGGAGATGGATCCCCGCTTCCGCGGGGATGACGGCGAGGGTCAATAGCGCAGCTTCGGATACCAGTCGGCCGGCCGCCCCTGCGGCGTGAGGTCGAGGATCGACCAGAGCGCAGCGATGTCGGGCGCGTCGCGGGGATCCTGGCCGGGATCGGCCATTTCGCGCCCCATCTCGCTCATCCAGAAGAGCCGCACCTGATCGCCGTCGCGGCGATAAACGATCAGCGCAGGATATTCGCCGTCCGGCTGGAGCAGGTCGAGATCGCGCGCATAATCGTCGCCGATCGTCTGGATGAAGTCGGTGTTGCGCCAGCCCCGCTCCTGCGCGAAGGCGAATTGCCGTTCGACCGGGCTGCGGCTCAATATCTTGTAGGCGACGCGCTGCTTGATGTCGGCGGCATTGCCATCGACCGCGCCGATCCAGTTGGTACACATCGGGCAGGGCCGCTCGCGTTCGGGCCCATACATCCAATAGTAACTGACCAGCACATCCTTGTCGCCGAACAGGTCGAGCAGGCCGACCTCGAAGCCCTGCTCGTCCTTGAAGCGATAATCCTTTTCGATCAGCGGGCCGGGCGGCAGTGCCTGGCGCTGGGCGGTCAGGCGCGTCATGTGGCGGCGAAAGTCGATTTCCGCCGCCAGCAGATCCTGCCGCGCCTTCGCATAGTCCGCGCTTTCGCCGGGGAATGCCGGCTGGCGATGCGCCGCCATATCGGCGGCCGGTGTCAGTTGTTGGTCCATGGCCTCTCTCCTCCCGCGCCGAACGCGGCGCGGGAGGAGAAGGTTCAATGGTCGCTGGCAGCGAAGGCACCGATGCCGGTTTCCGCCCGCACCCGCTGGGCCGGATAGCCGGCCTTGTCCACCGCCGCGCGGGGCGATCGGTCGAGCCGGGAGATCAGCCAGATGGCGATGAAGCCGGCCGGGACCGAGAAGATCGCCGCCGAGCTATAGGGGAAAGGTGCCGGGCCGAGGCCGAAGGTGGTGGTCCACACCGCCGGCGACAGGAGCGTCAGGACGAAGGCCGTCAGCAGTCCGATCGTGCCGCCCCAGGCCGCGCCACGGGTGGTGCAGCCGCTCCACAGCAGCGACAGGATCAGCACCGGGAAATTGCCCGATGCCGCCAGCGCGAAGGCGAGGCTGACCATGAAGGCGACATTCTGCTTCTCGAACAGCAGCCCCAGCAGCACCGCCAGCGCGCCCAGCGCCAGGGTGGTGATCCGCGAGACGCGCAGTTCGTCGGCCGAATTGGCCCGTCCCTGTTTCAGCACCGTGGCATAGAGGTCATGGCTGACCGCCGAGGCGGCCGACAAGGTGAGCCCCGCCACCACCGCCAGGATCGTCGCGAAGGCAACCGCCGAGATGAAGCCGAGGAACGCATTGCCGCCGACCGCATGGGCGAGATGGATCGCCGCCATATTGCCGCCGCCGCGCAGCGTGCCGTCGGTCATTTTGTAGCCGGCGTCGGTGCCGACCAGGATGATCGCGCCGAAGCCGATGATGAAGGTGAGGATATAGAAATAGCCGATCCAGCCCGTCGCCCACAACACCGACTTGCGCGCTTCCTTGGCGTCCGGGACGGTGAAGAAGCGCATCAAGATATGCGGCAGGCCGGCCGTGCCGAGCATCAGCGCGAGGCCGAAGGATATGGCCGAGACCGGATCCTTGATGAAGCCGCCCGGCGCCATGATCGCCCGGCCCTTTGCCGCGGCTTCGGCCGGCGACGCGCCAGCCGCCTGCGCTGCTGCGCTTTTCACCTCGACTGCGCGGGCGAACAGTGCTTCGAGCGAGAAGCCGAACTGGGCCAGCACCATGAGCGCCATGAAGCTGGCGCCGCCCAGCAGCAGCACCGCCTTGATGATCTGGACCCAGGTGGTCGCGCGCATGCCGCCGAACAGCACATAGAGCATCATCAGCGCGCCGACGATCACCACCGCCACCGCATAGGGCAGGCCGAACAGCAATTTGATGAGCTGCCCCGCGCCCACCATCTGGGCGATCAGGTAGAAGCTGACCACCAGCAGGGTGGAGATGGCCGCGAAGCTGCGCACCGGCGGCTGGGCGAACCGGTAGGAAGCGACATCGGCAAAGGTGAAGCGACCAAGGTTGCGCAGCCGCTCCGCCATCAGGAACAGCAGGATCGGCCAGCCGACGAGGAAGCCGGTGGAATAGATGAGGCCGTCATAGCCGTCGGTGAAGATCTGCGCCGATATGCCGAGGAAGGAGGCGGCGGACATATAATCGCCCGCCATGGCGAGGCCGTTCTGGAAACCGCTGATACCGCCTCCGGCGGTGTAGAAGTCCGATGCGGTGCGGGTGCGCGCGGCCGCCGCCTTGGTTATCCACAGGGTCAGGCCGACAAAGGCGACGAACATCGCGATCGCCACCCAGTTGATCGGCTGACGCTGCGCCTCCCCCTCCAACGCGGCGGCGAAGGCGGGAGTGGGCACCAGGGCAAGAACGGGGGCGAGCGCGCCGACAAGCCGCGCCCTCATGCGCCATGATCCTTGAGGATCGCGGCCATCTGCGCGTCATGATGGCGGTTGGCATAAGCGACATAGAGGCCGGTCAGCGCGATCGCGAGCAGGATGAGGCCAAGGCCGATCGGGATGCCGATCGAGGTGACGCCATCGCCGATCGGCATGCCCAGCAGCGCCTTGTCGAAGGCGATCAGCGCCAGATAGCCGACAAAGGCGGCGAAGATGATCGCCGACAGCCACCAGCCCAGCCGCGCCCGCCGCGCCACCAACTCGCCATAACGGGGATCGGCCGCCACCGCCGCGATCATCGCGGCCTGTGGATCGGCCGGGGCATGCCCTTCCTGCTGCGTCATTCACTCTCCTCTGGTCTTTGCGCCATGCTAACCAGACGTCCCCCGATTGCAATGGCATGGCCCGAGCGCCTATATCTGCACGGAGAGAGACTTGCGGCCTTACTGTTTTATGCACATATGACAGTCAGGCCGATCTGGCCCCTGGGAGATGACATGGCTTCGACCGCGCCGACCGCGACCGCTGATACGCTGAACCTCACGCCGCCCGATCCGGTGCCGGTGGTCGCGCCCGAAAAGGCGGCGGGGCTGGTGCCGATCGACGACGACAAGCGATCCAAGCTGGACGAGAAGGTCGATGCCTTCATCGACGATCTGGTGGCGCAGGACGCCAATTCGCCCGCCTTTGGCCAGCGCGTCGACCAGCTGACCAATATGGGCCGCAAGGAAATCGCCGAGGCCGCCGGGCACAGCAACCGCTTCCTTGATCGGCCGGTGCGCGCGATGGACAGCGACAACAAGGTCGGCGCAGACCTCGCTGAACTGCGCCGCACGGTCGAGGATCTGGACCCCGGCAAGCGCGGCAGCCTGACCGCGCCCAAGAAGCTGTTCGGCATCATCCCGTTCGGCAACAAGATGCGCGACTATTTCGACAGCTACAAGTCGAGCCAGACGCATATCAATTCGATCCTGGGCAGCCTTGCCAGCGGCAAGGACGTGCTGATCAAGGACAATGCCGCGATCGACGTGGAACGCCAGAATATGTGGCAGACCATGGGCAAGCTGGAGCAGATGATCCACATCAGCAAGACCATGGACGCGCGCCTTGAAGCCAAGGCGCTGGAGCTGGATTCGACCGATCCGACCAAGGCCAAGGCGATCCGCGAGAGCGCGCTCTTCTACATTCGCCAGCGCACCCAGGATCTGCTGACCCAGATGGCGGTCACGGTGCAGGGCTATCTGGCGCTGGACCTGGTGAAGAAGAATAATGTCGAGCTGGTGAAGGGCGTGGACCGCGCCAGCACCACCACCGTCGCCGCGCTGCGCACCGCCGTGACCGTGGCGCAGGCGCTGGTCGGCCAGCGCCTGGTGCTGGAACAGATCACCGCGCTCAACACCACCACCGCCAATATCATCGATTCGACCGGCGAACTGCTCAAGAGCCAGACCGCACAGATTCATGAGCAGGCCGCCAGCAGCACCATCCCGATCGAGACGCTGCAGCGTGCCTTCCAGAATATCTACGACACGATGGACAATATCGACACGTTCAAGCTCAAGGCGCTGGAAAACATGAAGACGACGGTCACCGTGCTGTCGAACGAGGTGGAAAAGTCCAAGGGCTATATCGCCCGGTCCGAAGGCCAAGCCCAGGCCGCCAAGGAAGCGCGCGCGGAAAACCCGCTGCTGAGCGCGATCGAGGGATAAGGATGCGCCCCACCCTGCCCCTTTCCCCGGAGTTGATGGCATGAGCCGGTCCGACCGCGTGCTGGCCGATGCCGAGGCGGTGCTGCGCCGCCATAGCGAACGCGGCAAGAGCCTGACCAGCCGCGCGCGCGAACGGCGCAACGCGTCGATCATGCGGCGGCTGGGCCGGATCGCTGGCGCCGCCTTCGCGATCATCATCGCGGCCATGGTCGCGGGCTGGTTCATGCCGCTGGGCACCAGTGGCGTGATGATCGTGCTCGGCCTGCTGCTGGTCACCACGCTGTTCTTTGCGCTGCTGCCGGGTGAACGGGCGGTCAGTCCTGACAAGCTGGCGGACACGACGCTAACCGCCTTGCCGCTCAAAACCGAAATCTGGCTGGAGAATCAGCGCAAGGCGCTGCCCGCGCCGGCGGTCACCCTGGTCGACAGCATCGGCGTCAAGCTGGAGACGCTGGCGCCGCAGCTCGAACGGCTGGGCGAGCAGGATCCGGCCGCGCACGAGATTCGCAAGCTGCTGGCCGATCATCTGCCCGAACTGGTCACCGGCTATCAGTCGATCCCCGCGCCGCTGCGCCGCGAGGAACGTAATGGCCGCGTGCCCGAAAAGCAGCTGATCGAAGGGCTGTCGGTGATCGACGCCGAGATCGGGCGGATGAGCGAGCAGCTGGCGAGCGGCGATCTCGACAAGCTGGCGACCCAGAATCGTTTTCTGGAGCTGAAATATCAGGAGGCGAAGGAACTTGGCGCCTAGCGCCGTCTTCCTTCCTGCATGATCCACCTCACCCTCATCATCGTCGACTTCCTGACGGGCCTGCTGGCCGCCGGGGCCTGGGCGCTGGCTTCGGCCGGCGGCGCGATCGCGGCCGTGGTGGGCGGCGGGGTGCTGGGTCTATCCTTGTTCCGCCGCTGGCGACGGCGAGGCTGACAGCCGCTGCCTGTGCCGGAGGAGACCGGCGATCCCGCCTGCCTCCGGCACATCCACACTGCCTGATCTAGAAGCGGAAGGTCAGGTAGGTGGCGGCATAATAGAGGTCGCGGCCGGGTTTGAACTTTTCCGAGACGTCGCCATAGATGGTGTAGAAGCCCAGCGTCATGAACGGGTTGAGCGCATATTGGCCGGCCGCCGTCGCGCGCTTGCCGAAGAAGCGGCTGTCGCTTTCGTCGCCGCTTCGCAGCACCTGGCCGCCGAGCGAATAGACGCCATCCTTGGTGGAGGTGCGCCACAGGCCCGCCGCCGAGAAATCGAGCTTCAGCTTCGCGGTCGGCTGGATCGACAACTGCGGCTGGATAATCGTCAGGTTATGCGGGCCAAGGTCGCCATTATAGGTGAGCGGCTTGGGGAAGAGCGGCGCATAGGTGCCGATCTTGCCATCATTGGGGTTCTTGTCGCCCGAGCCGACATCGACGCGCAGCGCCAGCTTGGGCTTCCATCCGCCCTGCCAGCCATAGGCGGCCGTGCCGGTGACATAATAAGCGCTGATGTCGAGATCGCCGAACGAGCCCCATTGGCGGATGCCCTCGACATCGATGCTCCAGGCATCGCGCTTGCCGGCATAGCGCAGCGACAGGGTGCGGCGCTGGTCGCGGGCGGCGGCTTCGCTGTCGAAGGCGAGGCTGGCGCGGTCTGACGAGACGAACAGCGCTTCGGCGCGGCCGGTGCGCGGGCCGGTGCCGAAGCTGCGGCCGGCATGAAAGCCGGTCAGGTCATAATCATGGTTGGTTTCGTCATCGAAGGTGCCGAGCTTTTCCAGCACCGCATGACCGGTGAGGAAGCCGCCATCCCATGGTCCCTGGGTCGCCATGACGCGGAGCAGATCGAGCGAGCGACGGGTATTGGCGCCTTCGCGCATGTCGAACACGGTCTGGTTGCCGATGCCGATTTCCTGCCGGCCGAGGCGCGCGACGATCCGACCTTGCCCGACCGGGACATGCGCCTCGACAAAGGCCTGGTTGAAATCGAGCCGGCCTTCCTCGATCGGGGCGACGACGGAATCGAGGCCGGTGCTGGTCGCATGTTCGAGATCGACGAAGGCGCGGAACAGGCCTTCGATCTGGAGGTCGCCCCAGATGCGGCTGCGCTGCTGGAAATTGCCGTCATCATCCTGCGGGCCGCGGCCCCAGCGTTCGCCCAACCGCAGTTCGGGGCGCAGCCGCAGTTCACCGCCCAGCGTGGCATAGGTGTTGCCGACGATCGGCAGATATTTGAGGCGGGTCCACAGATTGGCGTCGCGCACATCGCGGAAGCCGGAATAATCCTCGTCATGGTTGATCGGGCGGAAGGCGGGCTTGGGTGCCTTGGGCTGCTCGCTGGTCTGCGAGGCGGGCAATTGCGCCTCGGCCGGCGCCGCTTCCTTTTGCGCAACGTCGACAGGAGCGGGCGGCGCGGCGGGGGTGGCTTGTGCTGCGGAGGCGGCCAGGACGGGCGCCAGAAGATCGAACATGCATACTCTCCGGGATATGGGTTTTTCTGGTTATGCGGTGGCCCGTTCGGGCCGTTTTGCGATGAGGCTCTGGAGCAGGTGGACGGCGAGGCCGAAGATCAGGCCCCAGAAGGCGGAGCCGAGCCCGGCCAGCGTCATGCCCGATGCGCTGACGGCGAAAGTGACAAGGGCGGCGTCGCGTCCTTGCTCGGCACGCAGCGCGGTGCTGAGCGAATTGGCGACGACCGGAAACAAGGCGAGGCCCGCCAGCGCGGCGATCAGCGTCTTGGGCAGGGTGGCGAACAGTGCCAGCACGGTGGCGGCAAAGGCGCCGAAGACGAGATAGGTGACGCCGCCCGCGATGCCGGCCATGTAGCGGCGGGCGGGATCGGGATGGGCGTCGGGGCCAAGGCAGATGGCGGCGGTGAAGGCGGCGAGGTTCAGGCCATGGCAGCCGAACGGAGCCAGCGCGATCGAGGCGATGGCGCTGGTCGAGACGATCGGCCGGGCGGCGGGCTGGTCGTAACCGGCGGCGCGCAGCACGGCGATGCCGGGCAGGAACTGGCCGGTCAGAGCGACCACCGCCAGCGGCACCGCGATGCTGGCGGTCGCGGCCCAGTCGAAGCGCGGCGTCGTCCAGACCGGCATGGTGAGGTGCGGCGTGCCGATCGATCCCGACAGGCCGCCGCTGAACGCGGTGATCGCGACACCTGTCACCAGCACCGCGACCACGGCGTATCGGGGGGCGATCACACGGCCGGCGAAGAAAGCGGCGATCATCGCGATCAGCATCATCGGCGCGGACGGCACGGCACCAATCATATCGATAACGAAACGAAATAATATGCCGGCCAGCATCGCGGCGGTGATTGCGGCGGGCAGCCGCTGCATCAACCGGTCGAAGGCGCCCGACAGGCCGACCAGCAGCACCGCGAGATTGGCGACGATATAGGCGCCGATCGCGGTCGCGAAATCGGTCTGCGGCAGCATCGTCACCAGCAGCGCCGATCCCGGCGCCGACCAGGCGATGACGATTGGCACGCGCCAGTGCCAACTGAGCGCGATGCCGAGCAGGCCGCTGCCGATCGAGATCGCCCAGATCCAGGAGGCGACGAGGGCCGGTTCGAGGCCCTGCGCCGCCTGGAAGATGATCACCAGCGGGCCGGCATAGGATATGGTGGTGGCGATGATCCCGGCGATGATCGCCGGGATCCAGCCCGTCTGGCTTGCAGTCATGATGGTCCGATCACGCCGCCAGGGCGTAGTTTTCTCGGGCAACCTGCTGGCGACGGCTCAGCATGAAGACCAGGGTGGCCAGCACCGAGACGAGGCCGGGAATGGCGAAGGCGACGAAGTTGAGCGTCATCGGCAGTTGCGCCGCGAGCAGAACGCCGCCCAGCATCGGTCCGACGATCGCGCCGACCCGGCCCATGCCCGATGCCCAGCCGAGGCCGGTCGACCGGACCGACAGGTCGTAGAAGTCGGCGACGCTGGCATAGAGCAATATCTGCGTGCCGGTGGTGCCGGCGCCGGCGACGAAGATCAGCAGATAGAGGATCGGCATCGGTCCGTTGAGGCCGAGCAGGCTGATGCAGATCGCGCCGAGCAGGAAATAGGCGATGACCACCTGGGGCAGGCCGAACCGGTCGGCCAGGCGTCCGCCGGCGATCGCGCCGAACATGCCGCCGAAATTGAGCGCCAGCAGGAAGGACAGGCTAGACCCGAGGCTGTAACCGGCGCTGCGCATCAGCTGTGGCAGCCAGGAGCCGAGCGCATAGACCATGAGCAGGCAGCAGAAGAAGCAGAGCCACATCGACAGCGTGCCGAGCGTGCGATTGTGCTGGAAAAGGCCGGCGATGCTGGTCTTGGCGGCGATACCTTGCGGCTGGAGCAGCGGGCCGTCGAGGCGCTGGCCGGGCGATAGCCGCTGAAGGATGGCGCGGGCCTGTTCCTGGCGCCCCTGCCGGACGAGGAATCCGGCCGATTCCGGCAGGCCGCGTAGGACGAGCGGCAGGAGGACGAGCGGCACGGCAGCGGCAAAGAACATCGCCTGCCAGCCGAACAGCGGCAGCAGCCAGATGCCCAAGCCCGCCGCCGCCATGCCACCCACGGCATAGCCGCTGAACATCAGCGCGACGAGGGTGCTGCGCATCCGCTTTGGCGCATATTCATTGGTCAGCGCCACCGCATTGGGCATCAGCCCGCCACAGCCGAGGCCGGCGAGAAAGCGCAGCGCGCCGAACATGGTCGGCGTCGTGGCGAAGCCGTTGATGAAGGTGGCGACGCTGAACAGCGCGAAGCAGATGGTGATGCAGGTCTTGCGCCCGATCCGGTCGCCCAGCGGACCGAAGAAGAGCGCGCCGGACATCATGCCGAACAAGGCCCAGCTGGCGAGCGACCCGGCCTGCGGGGCGCTAAGTCCCCATTGGTCCATCAACTGTGGAAGGACGACTCCGTAAATGAAGACGTCATAGCCATCGACTATAAGCAGGATGGCACAAGCAATGATGATCTTGAGATGTAGGTTTCCGAACCTGGCTTCGTCGATGTGACGATTTATATCGATACCCTGCATATCGATTCCTCTCCCTTATTGATGGGTATGATTTCGCGGGAAAGTGAAGGACATGCAGGGTGGCGCCAAATACCAATTAAGTCCCGTTGAAATACGCTACGGGTATGGCGGGCGGTTGGGTGGCTTCAAAGCTCCTCGGTCAGGGCGGCCGGCACCTCATAGCCCCATTGCGCATATTGGCGCGCGATCACCGACGCCATCAGCGCCAGTTCGGGCGAACGGTCGCCGGGGCGGTGGCTCATGATGATCGGGGAGGTGGCCGGCTCGACCAGGTCGCGAAAGGCGACATCGTGGCTGCGGGCGCGATGGACCGATTCGGGGACGATCGCCATCCCCTCCTGCGCCGCGACCAGGCCGATGGCGATCTGCAGTTCGCGCGCTTCATGGACGATGCGCGGTTCGATCGCATGGTCGCGGAACAGCGATATGACCTGATCGGCATAGCTGGGGCGTGGCGCGCGTGGATAGATGATCTGCGGCTCTTCGGCGAGGTCGCGGATCGAGATCGGTCCTTCGCCGCGGGCCAGCGGATGGTCCATCGGGAAGGCGGCGACCATCTTCTCATTGCGCAGGATGATTCGACGGACGGCAGGATCCTCGAACCGGATGCGGCCGAAGCCGACATCGATGCGTCCGTCCTTGAGCGCAGCGATCTGTTCCAGGGTGGTGCTTTCCACCATGACCAGTTCGACATTGTCGGCGACCTTGCGAAATTCGCGGATCAGTTCGGGCAGGCGGGCATAGATGGTCGAGGCGACGAAGCCGATCACCAGCCGGCGGCGCTGGCTGGTGGCGGCGGTCTTCACCATCGTCTCGACATCCTCCATCCGCGCCAGCAACTGCAGCGCCTGGGCATGGAGCAGGCGCCCGACATCGGTCAGCCGCAGCGGGCGGCTGGCGCGGTCGAGCAAAGGCGCGCCGACATGCGCCTCCAGTTGCTGGATCGCGCGGGACAATGGCGGCTGGGCAATATGCAGCCGGTCGGCGGCGCGGTTGAAATTGCCTTCGTCGGCCACCGCCACGAAATAGCGCAAGAGGCGCAGGTCCATCACTGACTTATACCTCCAGAGTATGGCCCCTTGACCGCATTGATCTTTGAAACCGGCGCGGACGAGGCATAGCTATCCCATGAAACGTAAGCATTTGGGAGAGTCGCCGCAATGGCTGGATTGAGCCACGCCGATACCTTCATCGTCGATGTACCGACGATCCGCCCGCATGTGCTGGCCATGGCGACCATGCACGCCCAATCGATGGTGATCGTCCGCCTGACCGATGCCGACGGTATCGAGGGGATTGGCGAGGGCACGACCATCGGCGGCCTCAGCTATGGCGAGGAAAGCCCCGAAAGCATCAAGTCGGCGATCGACACCTATATCGTCCCCGTCCTGGAAACCTGCGACCTGGCGCAGGTCGGCGCGACCATGGCCAAGGTCGCCCGCTGCGTGCGCGGCAATCATTTCGCCAAATGCGCGGTTGAAACGGCGCTGCTCGACATGGCGGGCAAGCGGCTGGGCATCGCCGTGTCCGAACTGATCGGCGGTGGCCGGGTGCGCGACAGTCTGCCCGTCGCCTGGACGCTGGCCAGCGGCGACACCGCGCGCGACATTGCCGAGGGCGAGGAGATGCTCGACCGCCGGCGCCACCGCATCTTCAAGCTGAAGATCGGCAAGCGCGAAGTGCGCGACGACGTCGCCCATGTCGGCGCCATCTGCAAGGCGCTGGGCGACCGCGCCAGCGTGCGCGTCGACGTCAACCAGAACTGGTCGGAGGCGCAGGCCAAGATCGGCATGGCCATGCTGCATGATGTCGGCTGCGACCTGGTCGAACAGCCGATCGCCGGCGACGCGATCGCCGCGATGGCGCGCCTGTCGAAGAACCAGCCGGTGCCGCTGATGGCGGACGAGGCATTGAATGGTCCGCGCAGCGCGATGCGGATCGCCTCGGCCCATGCTGCCAGCGTCTTCGCGCTCAAGATCGCCCAGTCGGGCGGCCTGTTCGCAGCGGCTGACGTGGCCGCGATCGGCGCAGCGGCCGGCATCGGCCTTTATGGTGGCACGATGCTGGAGGGCGGTGTCGGCACGGTCGCGTCGGCCCATGTCTTCGCCACCCTGCCGGACCTTGCCTGGGGCACCGAATTGTTCGGTCCGCTGCTCCAGACCGAGGATATTTTGCGCGATCCGCTTGGCTATGCCGACTTCTCGCTGGCCGTGCCGACCGGGCCGGGCCTGGGCATCGCCTTTGACGAGGACAAGCTCGCCTTCTTCCGGCGCGATCGCACGTCGCCGATCCTTCACGCCGTTACCGCAGGAGCCTGAAACCCATGCTGTTCATGGTCGAAATGGACGTCAACATCCCGCTGGATTTCGATGCGGCGGAAGCCGCCAGGATCAAGGCCGCGGAAAAGGCCTATTTCCAGACGCTGCAGGCGGCGGGCACCTGGCGCCATATCTGGCGCAAGGTCGGCCTCTATTCCAACGTCTCGATCTTCGATGTCGAGAGCAATGCCGCCCTGCACGACACGCTGATGGCGCTGCCGCTCTACCCCTTCATGACGATGAAGATCACGCCGCTCTGCCGCCATCCGTCCTCGATCCATGAGGATGATCGCTGATCGTCCGACACAGACCGCAAAGCTTAGGAGAGAAAAATATGGGTACCAGCTTCGTAGAAACACCGGAAATCCAGAACCTGCTCGACCGTGTCGCGGGGCTGGACTGCGACGGTGGCAACGCCCGCATGAAGGGCATCGTTCGTGACCTGATCGAGTCCTGCATGACCGTCATCGCCCGCTATGATGTCAGCGAGGATGAGGTGTGGAATGCCGTCAACTTCCTGCAGGGCGCGGCGGGTGCTGGCGAACTGGGCCTGTTGATGCCGGGCGTCGGCCTCGAACATTTCATCGATCTCTACATGGACGCCAAGGATGCCGAGGCCGGCAAGTCGGGCGGCACCCCGCGCACGATCGAAGGGCCGCTCTATGTCGAGGGCGCGCCGATCGTCGAGAGCGGCGCCTATCTGACCGACGATGCCGACGATACCGACACGCTCTACATGACCGGCCGCATCATCGGCCCCGATGGCGAGGCGGTGACCGACGGGCTGGTCCATGTCTGGCATGCGGACTCGCACGGCTTCTATTCGCATTTCGACCCGACCCACGCGCAGACGCCGTTCAACAATCGCCGTCGCCTCAAGATCGCGGCCGATGGCACCTATGCCTTCTCGTCGAAGATGCCGAACGGCTATTCGGTGCCGCCGGGCGGCGCGTCCGACACGCTGATGAAGGCGCTCGGCCGGCACGGCAATCGCCCCGCCCATGTGCATTTCTTCATCGAGGCGCCGGGCTATCGCCGCCTGACGACGCAGATCAACTTTGGCGATGATCCGTTCGCTGCCGACGATTTCGCCTTCGGTACCCGTGAAGGGCTGCTGCCGGTGCCCAACCGCCAGGGCGACAGCGCCCATATCGCCTTCGATTTCCATCTGCAGCGCGCGGACGATGAGGGCGACGAGGCCTTTTCGACCCGCAAGCGCCTGGTGGTGGATGCCGTCGAACCGGTCACAGAGCCGGCCTGAGAGGAGAGAGGATCATGACCAGCCCCATGGCTTTCCTGCGCGACCGTGTTGAAACTGCGGTCGTGGACGATCCGGAAACCGGCATCTTCCGCTGCCGCCGCGACGTCTTCACGGACCCGGAACTGTTCGATCTGGAGATGAAATATATCTTCGAGAGCAACTGGGTCTATCTGGCCCATGAGAGCCAGGTCGAGAAGAAGAACGATTATTTCACCACCTGGATCGGCCATACGCCGGTGATCCTGACGCGGGCCAAGGATGGCGGCCTCAATTGCGTGGTCAATGCCTGCGCTCATCGCGGCGCCAAGCTGTGCCGCCGCAAGCGTGGCAACCAGCCCTTGTTCGTCTGTCCCTTCCATGGCTGGAGCTTCAAGACCGACGGCAAGCTGCTGCGCGCCAAGGATGCCAGCACCGGCGCCTATCCTGACAGTTTCGACCATGAAGGGTCGCACGACCTGACCAAGGTGCGGGTCGAAAGCTATCGCGGCTTCATCTTCGGGTCGCTCAATCATGATGTCCTGCCGCTGGAGGATCATCTGGGCGAGGCCAAGGTCATCATCGACCAGATGGTCGACCAGGCGCCCGAGGGCCTGGAAGTGCTGACCGGCAATTCCACCTACACCTTCCATGGCAACTGGAAGATGCAGATGGAAAATGGCTGCGACGGCTATCATGTCAGTTCGGTTCATGAAAATTACCAGTCGACCATGGGCCGCCGCGCCGAGGGCGGGACCAAGGCGGTCGACGCCAATGGCTGGTCGAAGGCACCGGCAAGCGGCGTCTATGGCTTCGAACATGGCCATATTCTGCTCTGGACACAGGTGCTGAACCCCGAAGTCCGGCCGGTCTGGAACTATAAGGACCAACTGGTCGAGCGACTGGGCGAGGACAAGGCGCGCTTCATCCTGGAGCAGACGCGCAATCTGGCGCTCTATCCCAATGTCTTCCTGATGGACCAGTTTTCGACCCAGATCCGCGTCGTTCGCCCGATCGACGTGCATACGACCGAGGTCACCATCTATTGCTACGCCCCCAAGGGCGAGAGCGCGGAAGACCGGGCGCATCGCATCCGCCAATATGAGGATTTCTTCAACGTCACCGGCATGGGCACGCCCGACGATCTGGAGGAATTCCGCAGTTGCCAATCGGCCTATGAAGGCGCGGGCGAATTGTGGAATGACTTGAGCCGTGGCGCGACCCGCTGGATCGCCGGGCCGGACAGCAATGCCACCGCCATGGGCATGTACCCGCTGCTGTCGAGCGAGCGCAGCGAGGATGAAGGGCTGTTCGTGCGCCAGCATGAATTCTGGGCGCAGATCATGCTCGACGGCATGGCTCGCGAAGCCGGTGCGCCGATGATGGAGGCCGCAGAATGACACTGGTGCTCGACACGGAGCGCGCGGCGCTCTCCTATCAGGACATCTGCGCCTTTCTCTATCGCGAGGCACGGCTGCTCGACGATCGCGAACTGGACGCATGGCTCGAATGCTATTCGGAACAGTGCGAATATTGGATGCCGGCCTGGACCGACGATGATGCGCTGACCACCGATCCGCACAGCGAAATTTCGCTCATCTATTATGGCAACCGCAAGGGGCTGGAGGATCGCGTATATCGCTTGAAGACCGAACGGTCGTCGGCGAGCACGCCGGAGGCGCGCACCTCGCACTTCCTGGCGAATGTCGAGGTGCTGGAGACGCGGAGCGATGCGATCGACCTGCGCTACAACTGGCACACGATGAGCCATCGCTACCAGAAGACGCAGCAGTTTTTCGGAACCAGCTTCGTCACGCTGGACATCAGCGGCGCGGCGCCGAAGATCCTGAAGAAGACGATCGTCCTCAAGGACGACTATATTCATCAGGTCATCGACGTCTATCATATCTGAGGGGCGGGCGATGATCTTCCAGGGACGCTTTGCCGGCAAGGTGATGGTCGTGACCGGCGCGGCGCAGGGCATCGGCGCCGGTGTCGCCACCCGTGCCGCGGCGGAGGGCGCCAGCCTCGTGCTGGTCGACCGGGCGGACTTCGTGACCGATGTCGAGCAGGCGATCGTGGCGGCGGGCGGCAAGGCGATTTCCGTCACTTGCGACCTTGAGACCTATGCAGGTGCGGCGCAGGCGATGGCGGCGGCGATCGCGGCATTCGGGCGCATCGACATCCTCATCAACAATGTCGGCGGCGCAATCCGCATGCGGCCCTATGCGCAGTTCGAGCCGGATCAGATCGACGCGGAAATCCGTCGCTCGCTGATGCCGACTCTCTATTGCTGCCATGCGGTTCTGCCCGCGATGCTGGAGCAGGGTGCGGGGACGATCGTCAACCTGTCGTCCAACGCCACGCGCGGCATCCGCCGCGTGCCCTATTCGGCGGCGAAGGGCGGGATCAATGGTCTGACCCAGGCACTAGCGATGGAATATGCGGAGGCAGGCATCCGTGTCGTCGCAACCGCGCCCGGCGGCACCAGCGCGCCGCCGCGCCGCGTGCCGCGCAATGCCGAGGGCGACAACGCGCAGGAGCAGGCTTGGATGGCCGAGGCGGTGGAGCAGGTGACATCGTCGGCCTTCATGAAGCGCTACGGCACGCTGGACGAACAGATCGCCCCCATCCTTTTCCTCGCCTCCGACGAGGCCAGCTATGTGACCGGATCGGTCCTGCCCGTTGCGGGCGGCGATATCGGCTGAAGGGACTGAAGACATGCAGAAAATCTACGACAGCCCGGCGCAGGCCCTTGATGGCCTGTTGTTCGACGGGATGACGATCATGTCGGGCGGCTTCGGCCTGTCGGGCAACCCCGAAAGCCTGATCCCGGAAATCCGCGCGAGCGGCGTGAAGGATCTGACCGTTATTTCCAACAATGCCGGCGCCGACGGCTTTGGCCTGTGGATGCTGCTGGAAAGCCGGCAGGTCCGCAAGATGATCTCGTCCTATGTGGGCGAGAACAAGCTGTTCGAAAGCCAGTATCTGTCGGGCGAACTGGAGTTGGAACTGAACCCGCAGGGGACGCTGGCCGAGCGTATCCGCGCCGGCGGCGCCGGCATCCCCGCCTTCTATACCAAGACCGGCGTCGGCACGGTGGTGGCCGAGGGCAAGCCGGTCGAGAATTTCGAGGGCGAGGATTATGTCCGCGAAACCTGGTTGCGCGCGGACCTGTCGATCATCAAGGCCTGGCGCGCAGACCCCGCGGGCAACCTGATGTTCCGCAAGACCGCGCGCAACTTCAACCCGAACATGGCGACCGCCGGCAAGGTGACCGTGGTGGAGGTCGAGGAAATCGTGCCCGAGGGCAGCTTCGACCCCGACTGCATCCATACGCCCGGCATCTATGTCGATCGCATCGTCCTCTCCACCATCAACGAGAAGCGGATCGAAAAGTTGACCGTCCGCGAAAGGGAGGCCGCATAATGGGCTGGACCCGCGACGAGATGGCGGCGCGCGCCGCGAAGGAACTGCGCGACGGCTATTATGTGAACTTGGGGATAGGCATCCCGACTCTGGTGGCGAACCATGTGCCCGAAGGCGTCAACGTGACGCTGCAATCCGAAAACGGCATGCTCGGCATCGGGCCCTTTCCGTTTGCGGACGAGGCGGACCCGGACCTGATCAACGCCGGCAAGCAGACGATCACCGCGCTGCCGACCAGCAGCTTCTTCTCCTCGGCGGACAGTTTCGCGATGATCCGGGGCGGCCATATCGACATGGCGGTGCTGGGCGCAATGGAGGTGGCCGCCAATGGCGACCTCGCCAACTGGACCATTCCCGGCAAGATGGTGAAGGGAATGGGCGGGGCGATGGACCTGGTCGCGGGCGTCAAGCGCGTGGTCGTGGTAATGGACCATGTGTCGAAAAATGGCAGCCCAAAGATCCTGTCGACCTGCACCCTGCCGCTCACCGGCAAGGCAGTGGTCGATCTCATCATCACCGACCTCGCCGTGATCGCCGTCGATCGTGCGAAGGGCGGCCTCACCCTTGTCGAACTGGCGCCGGGCGTGACCGAAGCCGAAGTGATCGAGAAGACCGGCGCGCCGCTGGCGATCCTCGAAAACGCCTGAAATAGGAACAAAACCGTGCCCAATCTGATCGTCGTCAACCGTGCGGGGGACGAAACGAGCATCGATGCCCGTGAGGGCGTGTCCGTGATGGAAGCCATTCGCGACAATGGCTTTGACGAACTGCTGGCCCTGTGCGGCGGCTGCTGTTCCTGCGCGACCTGTCATGTCTTCGTCGATGAGGCATGGACCGATGCGGTCGGCGCGGCCAGCGGCGACGAGGATGATCTGCTCGATTCCTCCGACCATCGCGGTGATCGGTCTCGCCTGTCCTGCCAGATCATGATGACGGCCGCGCTCGACGGACTGCGCGTCGCCATCGCGCCGGAGGATTGAGCATGGCCTTTATCCAGCGTCCCGGCGCGAACCTCTACTGGAAGCGCGATGGACGGGATGACGCGCCCGCGCTGCTACTGCTGAACAGCATCGGCACCGACATGGATTTGTGGGACGGCGTGCTGCCCCATCTGCGCGATCGCTTTGCCCTGTTGCGGATCGATGCGCGCGGCCATGGCGCGTCGATCGCCGAGCCGGGTGATTATGCACTCGCCATGCTGGCCGACGATGTGCTGGCGGCGGCCGACGCGGCCGGCTTCGATCGTTTCTCTGTGGCAGGCGTCTCGCTGGGCGGCATGATCGGCATGGAACTGGCGCTGCGCGCGCCGGAGCGGGTCGAGAAGCTCCTGCCGATCTGCACCTCCGCGACGATGGGCAGCGCGTCATGGAACGACCGTATCGCCAAGGTGCGGGGCGAGGGGATGGCCGCCATCGCCGATCTTGCCATGGGTCGTTTCCTGTCCGACGCCGCCGAGCCGGCCCTCTATGAGGCGGTGCGCCGTCAACTGCTGACGATGGACGCGCAGGGCTATGCCGGTTGCGGCGCGGCGATCCGCGACATGGACCTGGCCGACCGGATCGGCGGCATCGCCTGTCCGACCCTGGTCGTGACCGGCACCCGCGACACATCGACACCCTATGCGGGGCATGGCGAACATCTGATCGCCCGCATCCCCGGCGCGGCGCATGTGGCGCTGGAAGCCGCGCATCTGGCCCCGCTCGAAGCGCCCGAGGCGCTGGCGGGCGCCATCACCTCTTTCCTGGAAAGCTGAGACATATGGCACAGGCCTTCATCTGCGATGCCGTCCGCACCCCGATCGGCAAGCTCAACGGATCGCTGGCGACCATTCGCGCCGACGATCTGGCGGCGCTGCCGCTCAAGGCGCTGATGGCGCGCAATGCACAGGCCGACTGGTCGGCGCTGGACGATGTAATCCTGGGCTGCGCCAATCAGGCGGGCGAGGATAATCGCAATGTCGCCCGCATGGCGGTGCTGCTGGCGGGCATGGGTGAGGCCGTGCCGGGCGTGACCGTCAATCGGCTTTGCAGCTCGGGCCTCAACGCGCTCGGCATGGCGGCGCAGGCGATCCGCAGCGGCGACGCCGATTTCCTGATCGCCGGCGGTGCCGAGAGCATGACCCGCGCGCCCTATGTGCTGGGCAAGGCCGGCAGTGCCTTCGGCCGCGACCAGAAGATCGAGGATACGACGCTGGGCTGGCGCTTCGTCAACCCGGCGATGAAGGCGGCCTATGGCGTCGATACCATGCCCCAGACCGGCGAGAATGTCGCCGAACAATGGGGTGTCAGCCGCGAGGAGCAGGATCGCTTTGCCCTGGCCAGCCAGGAAAAGGCGGCACGCGCGCAGGCGAGCGGTCGCTTCGCCGCCGAGATCGTGCCCGTTGCGATCCCGCAGAAGAAGGGTGATCCGATCCTGTTCGAGGCCGACGAGCATCTGCGCGCGACCAGCCTGGAGGCGCTGGCGAAGCTCAAGCCGGTGGTGAAAGCCGACGGCACGGTGACGGCGGGCAATGCGTCGGGCCTCAATGACGGCGCGGCGGCGATGCTGGTCGCGTCGGAAGCGGCGGCGGTGACGCACGGGCTGACGCCGCGCGCTCGGGTGATCGGCATGGCAGCGGCCGGCATCGCGCCCCGGATCATGGGCGCCGGCCCGATCGAGGCGGCGCGCAAGCTGCTCGCCCGCAACGGCATGACCGTCGATCAACTCGACGTGATCGAACTCAATGAAGCCTTTGCCAGCCAGGCGATCGCGACGCTGCGCGACCTGGCCGTCGATCCGTTCGACCCGCGCGTCAATCCCAATGGCGGCGCGATCGCGCTCGGCCATCCGCTCGGCATGTCGGGCGCGCGCATCGCCCTGTCGGCGGTAGAGGAACTGCATCGGACCGGCGGCCGCCATGCGCTGGCCTTCATGTGCATCGGCGTGGGCCAGGGGCTGGCCGTCCTGCTGGAGCGGGTGTGATGACTATGGACCGCGCAGATATCGTCATCGTCGGGGCCGGCCATGGCGGGGCGCAATGCGCGATCGCGCTGCGCCAGAACGGCTTTGCCGGGACCATCATGGTGGTCGGCCGCGAGCCGGAATATCCCTATGAGCGGCCGCCGCTGTCCAAGGATTATTTCGCGCGCGAAAAGGCGTTCGAGCGGCTGCTGATCCGGCCGCCCGCCTTCTGGGCTGAAAAGGATGTAAACTTCCTGCTCGGCACCGAAGTGACGGTGGTCGATCCGGCGGGCAAGCAACTGACGCTCTCGGACGGACGCAGCCTTGGCTATGGCAAGCTCATTTGGGCGACCGGCGGCGATCCGCGCCGCCTGACCTGCGCGGGCGCCGATCTGGCCGGCGTCCATGCGGTGCGGACCCGCGCCGACTGCGACGCGCTGATGGCGGAAATCGATGCCGGCAAGCGCGAGATCGTGGTCATTGGCGGCGGCTATATCGGGCTGGAAGCGGCCGCCGTGCTGAGCAAGATGGGCCTCAAGGTCACTTTGCTGGAAGCGTTGCCAAGAGTGCTGGCGCGGGTGGCAGGCGAGGAGTTGTCCGCCTTCTACCAGCAGGCCCATCGCGACCATGGTGTCGACCTGCGCCTGGATGCCAGGGTCGATTGCCTGGAGGGGGCGGACGGTCAGGTGACGGCGGTGCGGCTGGTGGATGGCGAGCGCATCCCCGCGCAGGCGGTGATCGTGGGCATCGGCATCATCCCGGCGGTCGAGCCGTTGATCCGTGCCGGGGCGAAGGGCGCCAATGGCGTCGATGTCGATGCCGGGTGCCGCACCTCGCTGCCCGATATTTACGCCATTGGCGACTGCGCCGCCTTCGCCTGCGACTTTGCCGGCGGGCAGGTGATGCGGGTGGAATCGGTGCAGAATGCCAATGACATGGCGACCTGCGTGGCGAAGGCGATCTGTGGCGACGAACGGCCCTATCGCGCCTTCCCCTGGTTCTGGTCGAACCAATATGATCTCAAGCTCCAGACCGCCGGGATAAACGCAGGCTTCGACCAGACGGTGATGCGCGGCACGCCCGCCGACGGCGCCTTCTCGATCGTCTATCTCAGGGACGGCAAGGTCATCGCGCTCGACTGCGTGAACAGCGTGAAGGACTATGTGCAGGGTCGCAAGCTCATCGAGAATGACGTGCAGATCGATATCGACCGGCTTTCGGATAGCAGTATCGCGCTCAAGGACACCGTCCGCGCCACACCGGCTGCCGTCGACTAAGTGCAGGCGATCGCCGTGCTTCCATGACGGCGGCGGTCGCTGACGGGCCGATCATGACCATGCCAAGGGCCTAGCCACGGCACCCGATGCGGCTGTGGCCACGCCCTTATCAATCCACGACATAGGGCGAGCCTGACCTGGTTCCGAAGCCCGGTGCAGGTCTCCGCCCGCCCCTATGCGCACGCCGGATTGGTTGCTTCAATCACCTCGCATTCGGTTTGTGCGCCCGATAATATCGGCCCGGCCACAACTTCGCTTTGCAGAAGGTCCGGCAGCTCGTCTAAAGGCAGGCCGTCAGGATCTGAAACACAATGAATTATCGCCACTCCTTCCATGCGGGCAACAGCGCCGATGTCGTCAAGCACAGCCTGTTGATCGCCCTGATACGGGCCTTGCAACACAAGCCGGGCGCGCTCACGCTGATCGACACCCATGCCGGTTGTGGCCTGTACGACCTTGGCGGCGATGCCGCTCAACGCACCGGCGAGGCGACGCAGGGCGTGCTGCGGGCCTTTGCCGACCACAACCCCTTGCTGGACGACTATCGCGCCGCCGTGCGGGCGGTGAATGTGGGGGACGAGCCGCAGCTTTACCCCGGCTCGCCGCGGTTTCTGGCACAGCTTTTGCGCCCGCAGGATGTCCTGATCCTCAACGAGAAGCACCCGGAAGACGCTTACACCCTGCGCGGGGCGATGCGGGGGACCAGCGCTGCCGTGCATGAACGCGACGCCTACGAATTGTGGCTGGCCATGGTACCGCCCCGCACCGCACGCGGCGTGGTGGTGGTCGACCCGCCCTATGAGCAGACGGACGAACGCGCCCGCATCACCGCCACCCTCGCCGCCGCGCAGCGCAAATGGGCGCATGGCGTGACGGTAATCTGGTTTCCGCTGAAAGACTACGCCACGCATGCGCGATGGAAGGCGCAGTTGCGCAAGCTCGGCATCCCGAAATTTCTGTGCGTCGAACATTGGCTATATGATAGCGAGCAACCCGGCATCTATAACGGTGCGGGCCTTTTGATCGTCAATCCGCCCTACGCTTTCACGCAGGCATTACCGCCCATGTTGGAGGCCTTTCGCGCGGCGTTGGCACCCGAAGGGCATCGGGGCGAGATTTTCGCCGATTGGTTGAGCGACTAGGATAAGCCGAAGCCCACTCTTCCTCCAGAGCGAGCATTGCCGCGCTCCAGATTGCAGGCAGACTGGATCAGGCTGATCGCTGAAACACGAAGTTCGCCGATCATATCGCCAAAGCCGCAGCCCGCAGGCATAAGGAGGCGGAAGAGATGATGCGCCTCCAACAGCCCATCCCTTTCCTGAAATTGTGCAGCGCACAACCGCGCTTGGTTGAGCATTCCGACACCTCATCCGCTCCGCATTCCGCTAATGGAGCCGGCATGGGTGCTGCCGCGATCGCCAAGACCATGGGGATCGGTCGGGCATCGGTCTATCCGGCACTGGCTGACTGATCGGCATCCTCCGGGACCCCGTCTTCACCGCCGACGGTCGTTACCAGCATCAGGCCGGGATCATCTCGCCCGATCGTCGACCCGACATCGTCAGGCCACATCGTCATCCGCCGACCATCACCGCCCATGCTCTGGGCGACCGTCAGCGACATCATGGAGATCAGCATATGGCATCACGTTCGAAGCCGAAGGCAACGTCGGCCACCCATGCTGCTGCCCATGATCAGGGGGAGAGCGTCGCCGGGATCATCGAACATATCGATGGTAACGCCGGGGACGATGGCGAGGAAATGATGGCCGAGGACGCTGGTTCACCGCAGCCCTCCAGAACCACCCGACAGACCCCCGCCACCCGCTCCACCTGTCTCCCATCGCCTTGATCTCCATCGTGACGCTCGATCCTCCGGCGTGATGATATCCCGCGCGATCACAGCAGTGACGATCGGTGGAGAACGGTTCGAATCCCGGTGCGGAAGTCGAACTACTGCTCCACTTCAACGCTACAACCTGCTACGTTCAACCCTCGAAAAGGCACGCAATATCAGCATGTTTGACGCGAAGAACGGCTTCCCTCCCTCTCCGCCACGACTTCCTAAGTGATTGTCGTTGCTTGACCTTCTGACAGAGCGTCGCTTTTCACCACCCCAGTGCGACAAAGTGGTGCGATTTCAGCTATGACATCTCACCAATTGCATCATCGGCAAGGCAATCATCACTCCCATCAGGTCGTAGGCCGTTTGCGGTGAAGAGGTTTTCCTCTGTCTCCGGCAAGGCCAATTCCCATGTGCTAACCACATCCATGCCTAACCGCCGCGCGAAGGCAACGAGCGCCTTGTCATCAGCATAAATTCGCGTGGCATTGTTCGTTCGAGCGATGGCGATGATCTGACGGTCAACCTTTACCTTCTGCCATGCATCCGTCGAACCTCCGCGCTTATCGCCCGCCCGAATTGCCTCGCCCGTCATGATCGCTGTTTCGATAGCCGCACGCTGGTCAAATGGCCTGACCCTGACGCGTGACAGGCGCTCCAATTCTGCCACAATCGCAGATGCCCCGGCCTCCGCCCGCACCAAAACCTCTGCTAATACCGGCGTGGGAATAATCAGCGTCCCGTTGGCACCCAACTCCGATATCATGCGTTCGATGCGATCCCGCGCTTGGACGACCGGCCTGCCAGTGTTCGGATCATCAGGCGGGTTGGCGGAGGGATTTACCAGCAAGCACAGTGCTGTGCTATCGACCACAATGATCACTGATCGCCATCTCCTTGATCCTGAAGTCGCGAAATATCGTGATATGCTTCAGCATCCATCAGGCGATTGTCACGAACACCTCGAACAGCGGCCAGCGCCTCGGCAATTGGACGATTATCGAGCACTTCAAAACGATCCACTCGAAAATCCAGCATTTTCCAGACACCATCCAACTGACGCTCAAAGCGACCATTCCCATGCAGCCGCACCATGGGACCATAAAGAAGGGGCGCAAGTTCTCGTGCCACTTCCCTCTTCATTTGGATGTTCGTGTGGAAAGCGTCGCCGTCCTGAAGGACAGCGTGAGCGCTTGGATCACGCCCCCCGATGCTCACAATCTGCCCGTCGATAGTGGTATCTTCACGGAACGGCGGGAAAACCATTGGCTTTGGCCTATTCCGTCCTTCAAACGGGATAACTACCCGGCCCGAAGACACCTCGCAAAGCGTTGCAACAGCATTGTCATTGACAAGAAGCTGCTCGATTGCCTTTTGAGCGTTCAGCGCCTCCTTCGGCGCATTTCCAACAAGAACCCCATTGAGCCGTGTCTCAACCTTCGGCGCATCCACGGCATCAACGCGATGGACAAGCTTTGCGCTGCCCTCCTCCAGCCTGACGAAATGAGTATGCTCTGCGTGGCCCAGTAGTCGTGCAAGCGCGCCAAGATACTCTGCCAACCGCGCCATAGGCATGGTGTCAGGCGTAAAAGCGTCAATCCTGAGGACATACTCAACCGGCGTCACGGCTGCCACCTCTCTCACTCACTTGCGGCTGCGCCAATCATTCAAGCGCAGATTAGTCAGCCATTTCCTACAAAGGAAGTGGTTGTCAAAAAATGAGCACTCACCGAGTTAAACCCACTTCAAAGCGCGGAAGCAGTTCAATGCTCCGCAACAACACATCGATCGGCCATTCCCCATAGGATTCTCCAACGCTGCGCGGTGCGTGCCCTTGAAGGGCATCACGAACCTCCGGTTCTATACCTGCACGGCGAGCGAGCGTTTTGAACAAATGCCGCCAACCGTGGTTCGGCTGCACATTTGGATCATCGACCCCAATCTCACGCACCCACGCCGCCAGCCTCTCCCCGACCTTCTTACTATGGGCATTCCCCGCAGACCCACCGCGACCACGAGCCGGATCGTAGAAAATCGGCCTTTCGCCCGCCCCCTGCGCAATCTTCAACACACCCTGCTCCAACAGATGAGAATGCAACGGCACAATGCGGGCCTGCCCGCTTTTCGTCGTTCCTGCCTCCGGTGTGATACGCATAGCCCAGACACCATCAATTGAAGCAATATCGGTCCCCCGCATCTGAGTGATCTCGCCGACGCGCGCGCCACTGTATGCACATAGCCAAGGTATCCAGCGCCGAGCGAGGGCATGTTCAGCGGCAATCCGCCCCTGATCATGCGAAAGCGATGCCAGCAATATCGTGCGCGCTTCAACCGAGGTGAAGCTGGCCCCCCGTGATCTCACACGCTTTGGGACCCGCACAGACACGCCAGCCGCCGGGTTGGTGTCAAGCTTCCGATTTTCGACGGCCCACGCGAAGACGACCTTAGAAACGGTAAGGTAGACCTCGCGGATAGTGCGCCCACTGACACCTTGATCCGCAAGAGCCTCTTTCCACCGGATGATGTCATCGGCACAGACACGCCCTCCGTCATCATGCCCGAGATGGCCAGTGAGATGCGCGATTACAGGACGCCATCGCTTGATCGTAGAAGGCGCGGGCTGACGCTCGCGCACATAGCCATCGAATAGCTCCATGAGCTTTGACGGTGACGCGCGACGCAAAGATGAACTGACGGGAGCAATTGCGCCGACGAAAGCCAATGGTGGCGGAGGCATCGCATCGAGCCCCCCGAGCCTTGCCCGCTCGATCCGTGTCCGAAACTCATCAATGATCGGCGCAGCGAGACGATTGGCTTCGGATTTCGAAAGCCGCCCAAGGCGCTTCGTCAGACTCGATTTTCCAATCGCTGATCGAAGCTTTTCAGGAACAATAATGCGGACTTCGAATCCGCCGTCACTCGTCCTTCTGACATGCGTCATCAACCGCATTTTGTCGCACCACTTTGTCGCACTGGGGTGGTGAAAAGCGACGCTCTGTCAGAAGGTCAAGCAACGACAATCACTTAGGAAGTCGTGGCGGAGAGGGAGGGATTCGAACATTCCTTACAATCCTTTGTTTTCATTAAATTACTAAAACCGACTTTCTACCAAATGCCCCTTCAAATGCCCCCACTCTTCCAAAGTGAACGAGTGAGTCCGCTTCTGCCGGCTAAAACTGAAGGGACTTCTCGGGCTTCAAGGGCCGTCGAAGGCAATTGAACTGATCGGCAGCAAGTCGGCGGCTCACCCAGTTTGGTCGTTGCCGGCCTACTGACCGACCACCGCGCCTCTGTCGTCAGAGGGCGGATGCATCAGCACTACACCTTATTTGTAGCTGGCCTCTCGCTGGTGACGAACCGCCAGAATCGTAACGGTGTCATCATCGACGCGGTATCGGGCGACGTAGCCGCTATCGCCGAAATCGATCAGCCATTCACGAAACTGTTCGGGCAGATCGTCCACTATTCGACCCATGCGTGGAAACGCGCCCAGTGCCTTCACGCCCTGCCTTATCGCCTCGCCCGCGCGGCGGGCGGCGTCCGCATCCTTGGGTTGCAGGAAATCCCGGAACCTCTGAACATCTCGGATAGCTGCCGGCGCGAAAACTACTTGTGGCATTCGGGCGCTGGTAGCTCGTTATCCGTTCCCCAACTCGCCAGCCATTTATCGACTTCATCAGCGGTTGCGTGCAGACCGGTCGCCTTAAATTCGTCCCAAGCTTTCAACGTGTCCTCGCGCAGCGCCTCACGCTTTTCCTCGCGATCAACATATTGCGCGATGGCCTCGCGCATGATCCAATGCGAACTGCGACGGCGCGTTTCGGCCAGGTGCTGAACGCGCCCTTTCAATTCGTCATCGAGTTTGATCGATGTTGCTGTTGCCATGCGGCGCCCTCATGTAGTGAAAGGTAATACCTAGCGCTACTTACCTACGTTCTATCCTGGCGTCCATCCCGATCGATGAAGCGAGCTAACATGGGGTGCGCCTCACGTCGGCGAAACAGTTCGGGGATCCATCTCACCTAGCGATGGGATGGCAAGAGCAATACGGACGTCTACGAGAACAGGGCGTTCACCCCAAAAGAATGTGTCAGATCTCTTCTTTGTCCGCCAGCTGGACGGAGGCAAGAATGTCCAGCATCGCTATGACACGGTCACTCGCGGCTACAACTTTACGAGTCCCCCCGTACGGCATGCATCCGTTGAGGACCGCGGCTGAGGTCGGCTCACAGCCGAATTTGGCATCTTACTTGCCGAGGAAGGCCTCGACGCCTTCTTTGGCGAGGGCATTACGGAATGCGGCGTCGGCATCGTGGTCGGTAGCAAAAAGGTCGTCCCAAACTGTTGAGGTGCCGTGTTCGTTGACGACCTCGAGGGACCAACCGCGCTCGGTGGAGAGCCGCACTATGTTGATGGTCAACCGTACCCCCGCCTGTTCCATAAACCGGCTGAGGGAGGATTCGATTAGTTCAGGTTGCGGACCAAATTCCATGCGGTAATGCTATGGGTTTACGGCTCCAGCTTCAACACTGTCGGCGTCCAGTTCCACAGGAGAGAATCACCGACCCCATTGGGCATCCCTCAGGTCAGTGCTCACCCGAGACTGTTAATCTGTCTAGAACGTCGATCACATCTGCGAGCTTCTGCCTGAGTGCCGATAATTCCATAGTCAGAAGAACGTCGTTTCGTCCCGCTGCCGCCAACAGTGCGCCGAGGACAAAATTAGAATGACGCATCAGGCATAGCAGATGAGGGCCTTGCGGAGCATGGGTGCCAGCGAGCCAATGTTTTACGCTTCGCTCGCTCGCGCCTGTCCATCGAACCGCCGTCTTTACGGCTTGATGGGTCCGTCCCAACTCCTCCACCAAAGCGTGGGATATCATCTGAATGAACGCCTGACTTGCCTCTTCCGGCGGTAAAATATTGCCCGTTTTCGGAAACATCTTTTTTCCCCTTCACGCCTATAGTCTCGGATCGTGAGGACACCGGCATCGGTATCCGACCGGTGGAGCAAAGCTGGCGCGGTAGCCATCTAGTTCCGAAAACAGGGATCCGGCATGTTGGAGAGCTGGTCAGCAGATCTTTCTCAGGAAGCGGCTCCGCCCATTAAGGCTGCGGAATATGTCCGCATGTCCACGGACCACCAGAAATACTCCACAGAAAATCAGGCTGATGCGATTCGCTCCTATGCGCAAAGACGGAACATGGAGATCGTCAGAACATATGCCGATGAAGGGAAGAGTGGACTGAGCATCCATGGCCGAGATGCGCTTCAACAAATCATTGAGGACGTCACGGCTGGAAACCCAGGCTTTTCCGTCATCCTCGTATATGATGTCAGCCGCTGGGGCCGCTTTCAGGACGCAGACGAAAGCGCCTACTATGAGTATATCTGCCGCCGCGCCGGCATCGACGTTCACTATTGTGCCGAGCAGTTTGAAAATGATGGAAGCCCAGTGGCAACCATGGCTAAGGGCTTTAAACGTTGGATGGCCGGTGAGTACAGCCGCGAGCTTTCAACCAAGGTTTTCGTTGGCCAGTGCAGGTTGATCGAGCTTGGCTTCAGACAGGGCGGTCCAGCAGGCTTTGGGCTGCGTCGCACTCTCGTCGACCAAAACGGCGCTGAAAAGGGCGCACTCGCTCGAGGCGAGCATAAAAGTATCCAGACTGACAGGGTCGTCCTTTCCCCCGGCCCAGACCAAGAGGTTGCCGTCGTGCGCCGGATTTACTCGTCCTTCGTGGTGGATCGACTGACTGAGCGCGAGATAGCCGATCAGCTGAACAAATCAGGAATTTGCACAGATATGGGCAAGCCATGGACCAGGGGTACGGTACATCAGATCCTGATCAACGAGAAATATATCGGGAACAATGTTTGGAACCGCGTATCGAACAAGTTGAAGAAAAAACGGGTCCGTAATGATCCGGCGATGTGGATTCGCGCTGAGCGCGCATTTACCCCGATAGTGGATCCTGGACTGCATAACGCTGCCCAGATCATCATTCGAGAGCGATCCGCCCGATTGTCTGACGAAGAGATGCTGGGAGCGCTTACGGGCCTTCTCAAGAGCCATGGGCTACTCTCTGGCATCATCATCGACGAATCGGAGGACCTGCCATCGAGCAGCAGTTACCGCTCCCGCTTCGGCAGCCTACTCAGGGCATATTCGTTGGTGGGCTATCAGCCGATGCGGGACTACCAATATGTGGAAATCAACCGGCAGCTTCGCGCGCTGTATCCCGATGTGATTGATAAAGTCATTGATGGGTTCAATGCCATCGGCGCGGAGATTGAAAAGAGCGACGACGATCTGCTCATGGTCAACGGCCAGTTTTCCATTTCAGTGGTGATCGTCCGCTGCCAGCGCACTCCAGCGGGATCGGCCCGCTGGAAGGTCCGATTCGACACAAGCCTCGCCCCCGACATCACGGTGGCCATCCGAATGGATCCAACGAATCGCGCCGCGTCCGATTACTATATATTTCCGCGCCTTGACCGGCTCGGCTCTGCACTCCGGTTAGCCGAAGAAAATGTGTTCATGCTAGACGCCTATCGCTTCGATTCGCTCGATCTGCTCTTTCGGCTCGGCGAACAATACAGTCTCCTGGAGGCGGCATGATGGTCGAAACAGCGCGCCACACGATTGAATTTATCCCGATCACGGACATTCAGGTGCTCAATCCTCGTACTCGCAGCCGCAAACTTCATCGAGAAATCGTGGAAAATATAGAAGCGGTAGGACTCAAACGCCCCGTGACCGTTAGGCGACAGTCCGGCGATGGCTCCGCTCTTTATAATATCGTATGTGGGGAAGGCAGGCTCGAAGCGTTTAAAATGCTTGGAGCAACGGAAATTCCAGCGGTCGTGATCGATGCTGAAGAAAATGAATGCTTGGTGATGAGCCTTGTGGAGAACATAGCCCGGCGTCAGCACCGCCCGATCGACTTACTGACCGAGATAGGCACGTTGCATCGACGCGGCTACACCGACGCCCAGATTGGTCAGAAGGTCGGCTGCACCGGAAGCTGGGTGAATATGGTCGTCCAGTTGCTCGAGCGCGGCGAAGAAAGGCTGCTTTCGGCAGCAGAGACCGGCCTTATCCCGATCAGCCTGGCTGCAGATATCGCAAGAGCAGAGACGGTAGCGGCTCAGGATTTGCTTCTTGAGGCTTATGAGTCCGGCAAGCTGAAGGGCAAGAAGCTCGCAGTTGTGCGACGCTTGCTTGACGCACGAATGAAGCGGCACCGGACATTTGGGAACCAGAGCCTCGGACGAAAGTCGCCAAGCAAACGCCTTTCGTCGGCTGATCTCATAAGGCTGTACCAATCCGAAGCCGAGAAGCATCGCATCGTTGTCAAAAAGGCGGATTTCACGCAAGCGCGGCTGCTATTTCTTGTCGAAGCACTTCGGGATCTTCTGGCAGACGAAGCGTTTGTCACCCTGCTTAGAGCGGAAGGAATAGCAGTTCTGCCCAAAGTTCTAGCCACGCGGCTCGGAAGGAAGCCGTCACTATGAGCGAGGGCAACCGCGTCAAGATCGCTTTCGAAAGCGAATCGCATATTGTAGCATTGGACCGGCTGATCCCCCTCAAAACGCTCAGGGACGGCCTACGTGAAAGCTCGAAGTATCGGCAGATATTGGGCTCTGTAAAAGCGATCGGCCTCGTCGAGGCGCCTGTTGTAACGCCTGCGCCCACGGCTCCTGGATGTTACTATCTTCTCGACGGCCACCTGCGAATTGAAGCGCTCCGCGACCTCGGGGTCGAGGAGGTCGAATGTCTCGTTTCCACAGATGACGAGGGTTACACATATAACAGGCGGATCAATCGACTGACGCCGGTACAGGAACACGGCATGATCAGGCGCGCTATCGAGCGCGGCGTTCCTGAAACCAAGATCGGGGAAGCTCTCGGTCTAGACGTCGTCTCGATCCAGCGCCGTACACGCATGCTCAATGGCATCAGTCCCGATGTGGTCGATCTGCTCAAAGATATTCAATGCCCCGCTGTCGTGTTTGACTTGTTGAGGCTGATGCTCCCCGCGCGACAGATCGAGGCAGCAGAGCTGATGATCGGGCAAAACAATTTCACAGGTCAGTTCGCCAGGGCTCTTCTTGGAGCCACCCCTGATATGCTCTTGGCAAAATGCCGGAAGAAAGCAGGCACGGCCAATTCTGCTGATCAATTAGCCAAAATGGAGCGCGAGCTTGCAAGATTGCAGATTCAAGTCAAATCAGTTGAAGACACCTACGGGGTGGATAATCTCCATCTGACCGTTGCTCGCGGGTACGTGCGCGCGCTGCTTAACAACGCGCGCATCGTCCGCTGGGTCGATCAGCACCGACCCGAATATCTTACGGAGCTACAGGCCATTGCTGAGGTCGAGGCAATAGCAGCAACTGCTGATGCTGCTGAGTGATTGACGGGTACCCGGACCCAAAAGCGCGGGGACCGCAGGAGACGCCGCACAGTGGGGCGGATCGAGTGCGGCGATGGGGATGGCGGCGATCCCGCTCGGAGCCCATCAGGTCGGCAGCCATAAGCCGACCCGCAATCGGCGGAGGCATGACTCACTTATGCCTCCGCCGCTATTGGTGACGCTGCTCAAGCCGCACCGAAAGGAAAGCATGCGGCTCTTTTGCGGAACCCGCCAGAAATCTAGCCGCCTCCTGCCCGATATCTGCTGCAGATCTTCCTTGCGGGATTGCTTCTAGCAACGGCATCCCCGGCTTTCGTCTTTCCGATCAATGAGCCTCAGCTAGGCGACACTTAGACAAGACGATAAGGCCATGTTTTCGTTTACCAAAAGAGTAACGACCAAAATTGTCGCAGGCACATTCATTAATGACATGACAAAGCATTTTAGCTTACCGCCAGCGATACCGGCGCTGGCGAGGCAGCTACCGGTTGGGGGATAATTGAGAATGAAGCTTATCTTCGGCCTTTCATGTGATGGCCCTTCCTTTCCGGATTTTCCGGGTCTGAATGAAGGCGTCTTCAATGCCGCCGTTGTGGGGCCTCAAGGCCTGGTAGAGATGCTCGAAGTGCAGTTGGGCCTCACGGCTCCCCGCGTGGCACATGCTGTTCGAGTCTCGAGCTATGCTGCTAAACTGCGTGCCGCGTTGGCCACTGCCCCCGAACTGTTCTTCGCTCAATCGTTGACCCTTGATCCATGGGCCACTGCCGCGTCCTTGCTTGAATGGCGAGATCAGCTGGTCGCTGGCGGCTGGTCTGGAGCTATGGTCGGCGCGGCGCGAATCGATGCTTTTGCGAAAGTAGAAGGGGCAGGTGACATACTTCCGCCCAGCATCACGGACCGCACGCGTAGCCTCTGCGAGGCGGTCAAAGCCCGTGCCAGCTTGCCGCTCACCTCAATCGAGCTGGTCGAGCCAAGAGATTTGTTGCCACCTCTCTGGCAGGCCCTCATCGAAACGCTCGAAACATCGGGGGTCAAAATTTCACGGGTTTCGGCCTCTGAGAATGCCGTCAGCGATCTGAGCCATGTGCAAGCATTTCTAGAGGACGGATCTCCCGCGACACTAGCAGGCGATGGGAGCTTTGTGATCGTGGAGGCAGACACCGCCCTGACGGCGGCCGAAGCAGCCGCAGAGTGGCTCGCCCATTGCTCAGAAGCTGAGCTGCATGGCACGGTTATCGTGAACGCAGATGGAGATACGGCACTTTTGGACGGCGCGCTGCGGGCTCGCGGTCTTCCGGCTCTGGGCTTGTCTGCCTCATCCCCTTGGCGGGGAGCATTACAGGTGCTGCCACTCGCCTTCGCCGCTTCATGGGCCCCCTTCAACGCCAAGGCGATGCTCGATTTGCTCATGCTACCGCGCCCTCCGATCCCCCGCAGCGCGGCCCGCAAGCTCGCCTATGCACTTAGCCGGGAACCTGGCAACGGCGGTGCAGCGTGGATCGCCGCATGGGCCTCTATCGAATCAGATCTGTCCGATCGAATGCCCGAAGAGCCACAGAAAAAGCGCGACGCAAAACTCGCTGCGTGGCGGCAATGGACATCTGGGGCGTTATACCAGCGGCACGAAGGGATGCCTGCGGAGGCAGCAAAGTCGATCGCCTCTCGGGTCGCGCAATGGGCGCTTGAAACAAATGCGGGGACCGCCGATCCGCTTTTCCTCACGCTGGTTGGTGCCGCGACGGCCCTGACGCAAGCAATCGATGTGCTTAACATCGACATTCTTTCGCCGCTGCTGCTCGGGCGAATGATCGACCAGGCGCTCGCGGACGGCGCTCAAAATCCCAACCATGTCGCGACATCGGGCGGACTGCGTGCCGTGCGTCATCCTGGGGCGATTTGGGATCAGGCCAAGCATGTTCTTTGGTGGGATTTCAAAGGCCCCGGAGAGCGCGTGACGCCGCTTCCGTGGAGCAGGGAGGAGATCGCCGTCCTAAAGGCGACCGGCTGCAACATCGAATCGCCGGCCGCGACGGCCGCGCGAATTGGGTGGAGTAACGCGAACGCTGTGCATCGCGCTGGCGAGCGACTCATCCTTTTCTCTCCGGCGTTGTCGGCTGGGGAAGAGACGACCAGCCATCCCCTCGCCCATCAGTTGAACCCATTGACGGCGCCCGCTGGGGACATGGTTCGATGGTCGGCAGAGCAGCTTTTGCAGGGACCATCTCATGAGCTCGCGGGACGCAAGCTTTTTCGAGAAGCGATCGCACCAGCATGCCCCCCAATGCCGCGGGCGCACTGGTCACTGCCCGCGTCCGTGATCGCCAAACTCGACGATCGCATTGAAAGCGCTACCAGCCTTGAGCATCTGGCGGATTGCCAAATGCGTTGGCTTCTTCTTGATGTCTTGCGCCTCTCCCGCGGCCGCGTTGCTGAGATCCCAGGCACGAACCAGTTGCTTGGCAACCTCGCCCATGAACTCGCCAACCGCGTCTTCCCCGCAGGTTCGGCACCAGATTCAGACACAGTTTTCTCGCAAGCCAACAGTCTGTTTGATGAATTGCTTAGTGCGATCGCGACGCCGCTTCAGCAGCCCGAATATGCGGGCGAGCTAGCAGCCGCCCGCGTCAAAGTCCCAGCTGCTCTGGCCCAGCTGGCACAGCTCCTAAAGGCGATGGACGCAAAGGTGATCGGCACGGAAATTGAACGCGAGAGAAAGTTCGTCGATGGCCCTCATGTAAAGGGCCGGATTGACATGCTGGTGGAGCACCCTGCTCACGGAACAGGCGTGATAGACCTGAAATGGTCGAGGAGCGTTAAGCACCGCCGCAACGAGCTGGCCGAGGGACGCTCTATCCAACTCGCGACATATGGCGCGATAGCAAACCCCAACAGTGCAGCGCACACTCCAGGCGCATTCTACATGCTGGACCAGCGGCAAATGATTGGCCTCAATGGCACATTCCTCGCCGAGGAAGTCGTTCAATCCGGCCATAGTCTGCCAGATACGTGGACCAATCTAGTTTCTACCTGGCAGATATGGCGTGATCTAGCACGAAGCGGGACTGCAGTGGCAGCAGGCGTCCACGAGGCTGAGGCTCATATACCCGCCGATCTTCCAATCGAACCTGGAACCGAACCATGTCGCTATTGCGAACTCACGGCTCTGTGTCGCGTGGGCGTGGAGGCCAACTGAAGATGACTATGCCCACTATCACAACCGTTGTCGCCTCTGCCGGTGCCGGCAAAACGACGCGCATCGTTGGAACCATTGCTACGGAGGTTGCGTCCCGCGATCCCGAAACCATCGTGGCCACCACGTTCACCGTAAAAGCAGCTGATGAACTGATCGAGCGCTCGCGCGCCAAGCTTTTCGAATTGGGCATGCCAGACAAGGCAGCACGGCTGCTCGGAGCCCGTTTCGGAACAGTGAACGCCATTTGCGGTCAAATCGTGTCGGAGAACGCCATCGCTCTTGGACGGTCGCCGCGCGCCGAGGTCATTCCCGAAAGCAGCGTGCCGCGAATCTTTGCGATCGCCGCCGACACCGCGATTGAACGTCACGCGCCCGCGTTGAACGAACTGGCCGAAATCATGGGGTTCTTTGAGCCTAAACGAGCGGCTGACGCTGGTCGAAGTGATTGGAGGACAACCGTCAGGCGCTTGATCGAGCTCGCTCGAGCAAATGGAATTTCGTCCAGCGAACTAGCCATTTCTGCAGAACGATCCGTAGAGACATTTCTTGAATTGCTCCCGTCGGCTTCGCCCCGCAGCAGCGACGAGTTCGACGCCAATTTGCTAGCGGCCGTAAGGTCGGCAGTGTGTGCAGTGCCCGCTGAATTTAGCGCCACCGCTAAAACGCATGTGGCGTTGCTCCGTCAAATTGATGCCGAAATCCGTCGAGGCGGACGAATCTCCTGGCCGAATTGGGCTCGTCTGTCGAAGGTCAGCTGCGCTAAGAAGGACGGTCAAGCATTCATCGATGCTCTTGACGCCGTTGCACAAGCGGCTGGGCGGCATCCTGAGCACCCACGGCTTCGTGAGGATTGCAGTCGGTTCATCAGATCGGTCTTCGCCTGCGCAGGCGAAGCGCTCGCAGCGTTCCAGGCTTATAAGGCAGAACGCGGCTTGTTGGACTTCACTGATCAAGAGGCGCTCGCGCTCCAAGTTCTTCGTGACCCGGCGATGTCTGCTAGCCTCGGTGAGCGCATTGGTCGATTGTTTGTCGATGAATTTCAGGATTCCAGTCCGCTACAGGTGGCCATCTTCACAGCCATGTCAGACCTGGTCGATACAAGCACGTGGGTTGGGGATCCGAAGCAGGCCATCTACGGCTTCCGCAATGCTGACAGTGCCCTGACTCAGGCCGCGTTCGCAGGTGTCGCCGCATCATCCAGCGAACCACAAGATGTGCTGGCAACCTCCTATCGCAGCCGCGAGGGCATCATAAACCTTGTCAATGCGGCCTTCCCCCCGGCCTTGGGCGCAATGGGCCTGAAAGCTGAGGAACATGCTTTTACCGGGACGGGTCGCAGCGAAGACGGCTTCACGCAAGCTCCGCTGGCGGTGTGGTGGCTCGAAGGCAAGCTTGAGCTCCAATATGCCGCACTGGCCGCCCAAATCCGCGATCTGGTGAAATCCGACGCCCCCTGGGAAGTCGCGGCAAAGCCAAAGGGCGTGCGGGCGCTTCGCGCGGGAGACATAGCCATCCTGTGTCGTAGCAAGGCGGACATCGCGAAGGTATCAGCTGCGCTCAGCCAACAAGGCATCAAGGCCGCAGTCGAGCGCGAGGGTCTTGCCCAAACGTCGCATGTCCAACTTGTCATGGCGGCATTTCGTTGGGTCGCAGATCCCACCGATCGTCTCGCGCTTGCCGAACTGGCTCGCTTCTTCGCCGACGACCCGGCCTCGAAATCTTGGCTTGAAGCACTCGGCGCAGAAAATTTCTCAGAGGCGATGCTCGCCGCCGTTCCTATTTCCTCAGATCTTTCCGCGATCCGTGAGCACATTCTGTCGTTGACGCCGGCGGATCTCGTCGATGCGATCCTCCTTCTCCCCGAGCTCAATCGCCGTGTAGAAAGTTGGGGTGACGTGGCGGCCCGGGTAGACGATCTCGAAGCCCTTCGAGGTTTCGCGCGGAGCTACGAGGAAAGCTGCGCAAGCGAGGGATCCCCGGCAACACCCTCCGGATTGGCGCTCGCTTTGGCCGCAGAAAATCCGGCACGCCCACGAAGCCTGCAGGACGATGCCGTTAAGGTCATGACCTACCATGGTGCGAAGGGGCTTGAATGGCCCGTCGTCATCCTGACTGGACTAGGCAAAGAACCAGAGCCGAGGCTCTTCGAGCCAACGGCCGAAGCCGACGGTGAGATAGATTGGCAAAATCCGCTTACCGGGCGCTGGATCCGCTTCTGGCCTTGGCCCTATGCCAGCCAAAAGAAGGACGTATATCTCGATGCTTCAGCGCCCAATTCGACGCTGGGGCAAAAAGCCGCGATTCGAACGAGGGATGAAGAGGCTCGCCTTCTCTATGTCGGCATGACGCGCGCTCGCGATCATCTTGTGTTTGCGCCTCCGGCAAAGGGCACACTCCATTGGTTGAAGGTCCTCGCCGGGGACGGGTTAGAGCATTTCACTCTGCCACCTGCCACCGGCGATGGGATTCGTGCTGGCACGGAGACTTTCCCAGCCAGGATCGCAACGTTGGTGAGCAACGAAGGCGTCGACGCCCAACCTCCTGTCGTGTCATTCGGACGCATCGCGCGACCAACAACCCAACGAGCGCCACTTTACCGCCGCCCAAGCGAGGCATCGAGTGACGCAACCTTCATTATCATAGAGAAGGCAATAATCGGACCCCGCTTGCCGTTTGCAGGCACCCCGGACATGCCCCTGCTCGGCGAAGCGGTGCATGCCATCATTGCCGCAGATCAAAGCGACGCTCCATTGGACCGGCGTCTGGCTCAAGCGCAAGCCATACTCGATCGCTGGGGTGTACATCAGGTTGCCGCACAGGATGTACTAGGAGCCAACGAACGACTGCTCAGCGAAATATCCAGGCGTTGGCCCAATGCCACGGTACGCCGCGAGACTCCTATTGCGGCACGCATTGGGGATCAGGTCGTTACCGGACGCATTGATCTACTCGTCGAACACGAATTTGGCTTTGCCGTCATCGACCACAAATCCTTTCCGGGTTCTCCAGACAGCTGGGATGCACGAGCGACTGCGTATGGTCCTCAAATCGGGCTTTACGCGGAAGCTTTGGATAAAGCGCGACCTAGTGCTAAGATCGAAATTTTCGTCCATATGCCCGTTGTGGGAGGCTTCCTGCATATAGCGCGTGGAGTGCCGACCTCTTGAATTGGTCCTTGCTCTCAAATTGACTTTATGGGCGTAAAGGGTACCGGGTTCGGAATGGAGCTGCAGGGATAGCTGCCTCTTATGCCGCTTCAGATGCCTATAAACTGATCAACGCACGCCTGCTCATCGTGCTTGACTGCCAATCAATGCGGTTTTGGAGGCTGTCCAATCCTTGTCGTTCGATGGTGGCTGCCGCGCGCCATACGAGGGACCGGCTTAGCCCATCATTCACAAACGGTCGCTGGAAGAACCGTTTTGTTGTACGGCTGTATTTTTTTGATTTTTATGAACCTGGTATTGTTTTCTGGTCCAGAACAGAAGCTCGCAAATAAAGTTGTTGGCTTCGCCTTTCGCTGCCGCCATGGTTTCAAGCGCAGGATCTGCCTGGGTTTTCCTGTTCCTGCGGCGAGTGTTCACTGAACACGCCCCTCGCGGGCGGCCTTCGGCCGCACATGACTGTGGCACTATCCTCCCGCAACGAGGCAGCGTTGCGGGAGGAATTTATTTTTCTACTTAGATCTTTGAATGCTGCCATCCGGGCCGGGATAGCGTGACATTGATTGTGTTCAATTTCGCTTATGACATCCGAAAAGGTTGTACTATCGCCAACCTCAATCAGTCGCTGGTGTGACAGTCCATCGCCGATGCCCGTCTGGATCGAACATAATGGCGACATCGTATGCTCCATATTGAGTGTCATTCTAACCGGCACATCAAGGTCGCCGATGCGCCGGCTAGCCACATGGATTGCATGATCTTTGAACGGCTGCTGCTGATCGCCGACGCTGCGGTTTTTGAACTTGACGACGTCTTTTTCTGAATAAAGCCAGTAGCGCCCCGGCTCCAGCCAAAGACCATGCTGCGTAACTACTTCGATCTTGAACGAGCCCATCGCGTCGGACGCCTCGCACTCCAGCCAAGCTATGACGTCATCCAGATGGCTGGTCGGAAGCGAGAAATGGATAGAGTCTATATTGGCGTAGCAAATCTGAACATTCGGCGCGCGAACAAGAATCCTTTCCATCATCTCCAAGAGCATGATGCGGCCGCGAGCGACGATCCGCTGCCCCAGAAGATGGCATGCTGAACCGTTCCGAAGGTCGGGGCCGCGAACTTTAGTGCCGTTACTTCCGTGGTCCAACGTTACGCCTCTACGACCATCCAGCCAGATGTCGGTGGCGGCCTCCGGCTCATCGATTGGCACATCGATACCATAGTAGGATTGAACATGCGCCATCGCGGCCGTTTGGCTTTTGAAGGTTCGCGTCGGCCTTGATGGGCGGCTTGCGCACGATGTCATGAGTGTCGCAAGAAACTTCTCCCGATCCGCTAAAGTTTTGTTGCGCTGGTTTCGATAGTTCTTCCTTCGAGCGAAAGACCGCCTCGCTTCCTTAGCTAGCGGATGCGCGACCGTCTCATCCGAGATTATAGCCTCTAAGAGATAGATGCGGCGAAAATGCCGACTGAAATAGGAAAGTTCGAATTCGTTAAGGTCGATCGCTACCGGTTCATTTAGCCGCGCACGCAAATGGCGTCCGGAATGGAAGCTGCGAAACGGATTGTGTCGAATGATGAAGTCCGAGGTGGGCTCGTGCAGAACGCAGCGATACAGACCGGTGGTGAGAATTTCACTCGGATCGAAATCTCGGCGCAGTTGCACAAGATGTAATGCAGATGGCTTGGGAAAGCATTGCTGCATGCAGCTAGGGTACATGCCATTAAAGTCGATTGCGACGACGCATCGGTTAGGCCGCACTTCTTCGAGGACATACGCTTCCTGGATCGGCAAATGCCAAGCTGAATAGAAGCGGGCGTCATAGATACTGCGTTGGCGCAACGCATTGCAGATGGTGTTCCACTTTTCGTCGCAGAAGGAAGATGGGGAGATGAGATGCTGCCCAAAGCGCCGAATAATCGCCTCGGCTGCGCGAAGGCTTGCCATAGAATCGTTAAGGAAGCGACATTCTGGGAGCCACGGGTACAAATCCTCTAGCGCCGCTGGTGATTCCACTCCTGGGTTTGCCAGCGCGATCAAGTCGGCTTCGCGCCTAGTCAAGGTGACAGCCCGCGCATCGCCTGGAGCATATGTCTCGATCGCTTGCGTCCCATTCAGATCGCTGATCAAAGATGCGTCGGCTCCAATCAAATGGAATCTTTCCGGCATCTTATTTTTTCGCTTACGCAGTAGAATAGGGCGATCCGGGACTAACAAGTCGGCTGGCCCATGAAAGCGATAGACCCGGCTCATCGGCGGCGCGTCCGATTTCGACCGGCCCGCCGCAGGCGCAAAACTCCACATTGCGCGAGGGCGAGTTCATTGATGATGGCGACGCGATCAAACTGATCAGAACGCGTAGCGCGCTCAAGGCCGTGACGGATTGAAAATGGATAGAATTCCAGCAGTGACCGGATGTGCCTAAGGCGCCAATTTCTTATGGATCGCCTATTTTCTATCAGCAATTCGCGCTCCGCCCCCAGCGTTTGACGATCGCAGGTATAGGCCACAGAAAGTTTCTCAAGTTCCGCCACCGACGACAGCCGAAGTTCTTGCGTGGAGAAGTGGAGGCGCGCCAAAGCTAGAATTTTCCTTGTCCTTTCACGATCAAGCGACACACCTCCCGGATGATCAGACCTTCCGTCGGCCATCGCATGAAGAGCTGCCTGCAACATTCCGGTACGCCTGTATGCGGTCATTGGAATAGAATGACCGCCGGTTAACACAGCGCGGATGCGCCCATCCGCGCTGGTAGAACGCGAAATGCCCTCGGCTATGAGGAATTGATTGATGAGTGCCCTTATGCCGTGCGGCAATGTAGCGGTGATCGCTGAAGAATAATCCAGCCGCTCCAACTTGGCATATCTCGCGACGGCATATGAATTACCGAGCTTCAGCATGGCTCGAATGAATTGTCCTTCTATATCCTTCCATTTCACTTGGCCATGAAGAGAAATTGCTTCAGATTCTGAGCCGATTAGCATTCCAGCCTGATGTACGGCATATCGCCAATCGGATGGTGTAATATCATTGCAATTCAGATATCTCGCCGACGTAGATTTGCCCGCCAGCAACCTGATTTCGCCAATTTCGTCGAGCTCAAGTTCAAGCGCAGCCTCCTCAGCTTCACGCTCATTCTCCGCACAGATAGCGTCGATGTTGATGTAACAATCAAGATCGCCTACCCAGATGCTCAGACCGCTACAATTGCTCATGAAATAATCCTAAGGCCTAACGCATTAAGAAATCTAGGGGTTATTCTGAGGAGTGTAGGATTGATGACGTCTCCTTACTCGTGTCATCGAAGTTTTTTTTCAATTGAGCGAAAAGCGCGACATCGAGATCCCCAAAGCGCTGCGCTTGTTGCCTCAAAAGCGGGACCGAGATTCCCTCGCGCAATTAGAGCGGTTTCCACACGATCTGACTCGTCAGGGATTCCCTTCGCGGCGCCGTTGTGATTCAGCCTTCCTGCTGGTGGCAGGAGGCCAGCATGGATGGCACGAACGCTATCACAGGATCTTCGGGA
>NZ_QLJK01000040.1:0-38716 GCF_003950715.1 Sphingomonas sp. S-NIH.Pt3_0716
GCAGGGCGAAGTCGATCTCGCCGCCTTGCGTGCCGACGCGCTTGCTATCGGCCTGCAGCGCCTCGAGCTGATCCTCGAAGATCATCTTCGAATCATAGAGCAGCCGCCCGATCAGGGTGGACTTGCCATCATCGACCGAGCCGCAGGTGATGAAGCGCAGCATGGTCTTGTGCTGATGGACGTCGAGATAGGCGTCGATGTCCTGCGCGATCAGCGCATCGGTCTGGTAGATCGGAGCCTGGCTGTCGGGCTGAGTGAGCGTGTCGGTCATTGGCTTTGTCCCGTCATCCCAGCGAAAGCTGGGATCTGGTTGATCTTGGGGAGGGGGATCGAGCGTGGCTGCCCAAGGCCTGAGACCCCGGCCTTCGCCGGGGCTGAGCCGGGCAGGGCCCGGCTCAGAAATACCCCTCCTGCTTCTTCTTCTCCATGCCGGCGCCGCCGGCATCCTTGTCGATGGCGCGGCCCTGGCGCTCGGATGTGGTGGTGAGCAGCATCTCCTGGATCACCTCCGACAGGGTCGAGGCCTCGCTCTCGACCGCGCCGGTGAGGGGATAGCAGCCCAGCGTGCGGAAGCGGATCGAGCGCTCGACCGGCACTTCGCCCGGTTCAAGCGGGAAGCGGTCATCATCGACCATCAGCAGCATGCCGTCGCGCTCGACGGTGGGGCGGGGGGCGGCGAAATAGAGCGGCACGATCTCGATGCCTTCCAGCTGGATATATTGCCAGATGTCGAGCTCGGTCCAGTTGCTGATCGGGAAGACGCGGATGCTCTCGCCCTTGGCCTTGCGGGCATTATAGAGGTTCCACAGTTCGGGCCGCTGGTTCTTGGGATCCCAGCCGTGCGACGCGGTGCGGAAGGAGAAGATACGCTCCTTGGCGCGGCTCTTCTCCTCGTCGCGGCGCGCGCCGCCGAATGCCGCGTCGAAGCCGAACTTGTCGAGCGCCTGCTTCAACCCTTCCGTCTTCCACATGTCGGTGTGGAGCGCGCCATGGTCGAACGGGTTGATGCCGCGCGCCTGGGCCTCGGGATTATGATGGACCAGCAGTTCCATGCCCGCGTCGCGCGCCGCCTTGTCGCGCAGATCATACATCGCGCGGAACTTCCAGGTGGTGTCGACATGGAGCAGCGGGAAGGGCGGCGGCGAGGGATAGAAGGCCTTCTTCGCCAGATGCAGCATCACCGCGCTGTCCTTGCCCACCGAGTACAGCATCACAGGCCTCTCCGCCTCCGACACCACCTCCCGCAATATATGTATGCTCTCCGCCTCTAGGCGCTCCAAATGGGTAAGACTGCGTGCCATGATCGTACTTCCTGAAATGGGGGTCAGGCGGCCGGGAGCCGCTTTTCGGCGTCGGCGATTTCCGCCTTCAGCCACATGGTTTCGGACAGGTTGGTGGCGCCGCTGCGGGCGAGCAATTGTTCGAGCGCCGCCTTCTTGACGGTCAGCGCCGCCTCATGGTCGGGCGCGACGCCCAGCGCGATGTCGAGCAGGTGCAGCGCCTCCAGTGGCCGCCCGGCTGCGGCATGGACATGGGCGCGGGCGGCGAGCGCCCCGGCGCCGCCGGCCAGTTCGACCAGGTCGGGATAGACGGTCGGGCGCGGCACGCCATAAAGGGCGGTGGTGCCGTCCTCATAATGGAACCAGCCGGCATTTTCTTCCCAGATGGCGCGCACCACCCAACTGGTCTTGCCATGGAATTCGCCGATGCGGATATCCTCTGGCAGGACGATCTCGCGCATCAAATCCTGGACATGCCGGCCGGCATTCATGCCGGCGATCGTCTCGCGCTCGATATAGGTGACGGCGGCGTGCATCCGGTCGAGATCGGCGCGGATCGTGTCTGCGCCGCGGATCGGATCGCCATGGCCGGTGATGACCAGTTCGGGCGCCAGCGATCGGACATGCTCTAGCGACTGGAGATAGGCGCGCACCAGCCGGGGGCGGTCGCCGCGCATCGTCACCAGATTGGGCATGGAGCGCCACACCGGGCCGAACAGATTGCCGGTGAAGATGATCTTTTCCTCGGGCATCCAGACGAACACCGAGCAGAGCGTCTCGCCGCCCGGCGTCTTCACCACCTCGAACTTGCGGCCGCCCTGTTCGAAGGCATGGACGGTCTCCACCGTGCGGTCGGGGATGATGCGGGGTGGCTTGGGCGGCGGGCCGTCGCGCCGGGTCATCGACGCCCAGAGCTTGCCCGATCGGATGCCGAGGAACGGGCCGAGCCGGTCGAAATAATCCTCGGTGTCGACGAAGTTGACACCCGTGATAACCTCGGTGCCCGGTTCCTGCTGGTCGGGCAGGGCGCCATAATGGTCGGGATGGGCCTGGGTGACGATGATGCGTTTCAGCGCGCCGGTGCGGTGGGGCGCGAACAGCCCCTTGTTGCGCGCGCCATTGCCGAGGAAGCCGGTATTGACCAGCAGGTCGCCGTCGCCCGTCGTCACCAGATAGGCGTTGGAAATATCCTTCACCATGAAGATGCTGTCGGTAATGGCTTCGGCGTCGGTCTGGCCCTGTCCGGCCATCACCAGCGCGCCCAAGGGAGTCTGCGGTTTCTCGGCGGTCGATGGCGTGCTCATGCGTCGGCTCCCTCGAACTCGATCATGACCTTGGCGGATTGCGGGCGGGCGGCGATCTCCAGCCCCTCCATCACCTGCGCGAAGGGCAGCTTGTGGCTGATCAGCGCCGCGATCTTGTCCTTCAGGCGCGGCATGGCGGCGATCACGTCGGGCATTTCGGTTGGATAGCCGACCGCCGTGGTGATCGTCATTTCCGTCGTCAGCATCGGGCCGGCGGGCAGCTCGATCGGCTTCATATAGGCGGCGGTGATGACATGGCGGGCATGGGTCTTGGCCATGGCGATCACGTCGGACAGGATGGAGGGCGCCCCGGCGGCATCGATATAGGCGTCGGTCTGCGACTTCTCGCGGCCGAACACGGTGGTGGTGCCATGGATCGCCTTAATCCGGGCAATCACATCTTCCTTCGCCGGGTTGATGGTGTGGGCGCCGAGCGCGCGGGCGCGCTCCAGCCGTTCCTCGGCCAGGTCGAGCGCGATCACATCCTGGCAACCCCGGTCGATCGCCCAGAGCACCATGCCAAGGCCGATCGGGCCGCAGCCGAAGATGACCACCTTGTCGCCCGCCTTGGCCTGCGCCCGGTTGACGCCGTGCATCGCCACCGACAACGGCTCGCACATGGCGGCGACATCATAGGATATGCCGTCCGGGATCGGCAGCAGGCTGTCGCCCAGCCGGGCGTCGCGGACCAGCAATTCCTCGGTAAAGGCGCCCTCCGGTCCGCCGCTGCCGATGAAGCTGGGGGTCATCATCGGGTTGATGATGACGCTCTGGCCGACGCTGACGCCTGCCACTTCCTCACCGACCAGCATGATCTCGCCTGCACCCTCATGGCCGAGCGCGGTCAGCTTGCCGGGGCCGGGAATGCCGCCATTCTTGATATAGCTGAGGTCGCTGCCGCAAATGCCGCAGGCCTTCATCTTCACGACGACGTCCTTCGGACCCGGCTCGGGCCGCTGATAGGCGTCGAGCCGGACATCGTTCACATCATGGATGTTGAGCAGGTGCATCGGGGCGCTCCGTCGATCGGCTCAGAAGGCGTAGGGCGGATAGACGAGGCTACCGCCGTCGATGACGATCGTGTCGCCGCTATGGTAACGCGAGGCGTCGGACGCGAGATAGGCGCCGATGCCCTCGAAATCCTCGATCGCGCCGGGGCGATGGATCGGCGTCTTGGCGGAGAAATGGGCGTCGACGGCGGCCATGCGGGCCTTCATCTCCTCGCTCATTTCGCCATCGCCGCCGATGCCGGTCTTGATATAGCCGGGCGCAATGCTGTTGGCGCGGATCTCATATTTGCCCAGTTCCGCCGCCATGCCGCGCACGGCGGCGCCCATGCCGCCCTTGGACGCCGCATAATTGTTGATCCCGGCAATGCCGTGGAACATCGACAGGCTGCCGCAATAGACCAGGCTGCCGCCCGGCTCGCCGGCTTCGGCGCGGGCGACCATCGCCTTGGCCCCTTCGCGCAGGGTGAAGAAGGCGCCGTGCAGGTTCACCGCCAGCAGATCATGCCATTCCGCCGAATCCAGCGTCAGCACCGATCGCGAGCGCGAGGCGCGGCCCGAATTGGCGAAGACGCAGTCGATGCGGCCGAAATCGGCGAGCAATTTGGCATAGCCGTCGACGATCGCCTCTTCCGACGCGACATCGACCTGATAGGTTTCGACCCGGCCGGCGCCCGCTGCGCGCAGGGCGGCGGCGGCGGCCTCATTCTTCGCCGCATTGCGCGCCCAGATCGCGATGTCGCCGCCCATCTTGGCGACGCCCATGGCGAAGCCCAGGCCAATGCCGCCATTGCCGCCGGTGACCAGCGTGACCTTGCCCGTGCAGTCGAAAAGACCCTTAGCCATTCATCTCTCTCCATAGGGTGCCGCATCGTTGGCGGCTTGCCTGATAGCCCAAGGATGGGGGCGACTCCGGCGCCGACGCAATTGACCAGACTATCGAGAATGAGCCATAGTGCAGCGATAGGGCCAAACATGGCCAGAGAGCGGGGGAGCGATGGCGGAATCCTATGCCAGGTCGGTTTTCGAGGCCGAGATTGCGGTGCCGCAGGCGCAGGCGCGGATCATGCGGCTCGACCTGGCGGGGCCGACCGACCGCATTTTCCGGCGCGAGCGTCATTATTGGCTCGACATGTGCCTGACCCCCCGGCCCGAGCGGGTGCGCGGCTGCTATGCCGACCATTGGGGGCCGCATCGCTATGAGCGGCTGGGCGAGATTTTCCTGGTGCCGCCGGGGCAGGCCTTGCGGTTGCGGACCGAAGGGCAGGGCAGCCAGTCTTCGGTCGTGTGCGAGATCAAGGCGGAGGCGATCGACCGCTGGCTCGACGGCCCGATCGAATGGACCGACAGTCGGCTCGCGGCCTGTCTCGACATCGCCCATCCGCATATGCGCGCCTGCCTGTTCCGCCTGGCGGAGGAGGTGAACCGGCCGGGGCCGGGCAGCATCGTGTTGACCGAGCTGATCGCCGGGCAATTGGCGATCGAGGTGGCGCGCTATTGCCAGGCGATCGCCGAGGGACCGGCGACCGGGGGGCTTGCCACCTGGCGGCTGCGGCGGATCGACGAGCGGCTGCAACTGGGCGGCGCGGCACCCTCGCTGGAGGAGTTGGCGACCCTGTGCAACCTGTCGGTGCGGCAATTGACGCGCGGCTTTCGCGCCAGCCGGGGCTGTTCGATCGGCGATTATATCGTCCAGTGCCGGATCGATGTCGCCAAACGCTATCTGGGGTCGAGCGAGAGCATCAAGGAGATCGCCTTCGCGCTTGGATTCGCTTCGCCCTCCAGCTTCGCCTTCGCCTTTCGCCGCGCCACCGGGGCGACGCCGCGCCAGTTTCGCCAGCATCTGACATCGCGCCCGCGATAGGGGCTGGCCGCGCGCTTCTGATATGGCCCGATATCGATAGTGCGGCCGGGCCGCTTCATCGGGCAGCATTGGCGCGCATCGCCCTGCTGCCCATGATGGCGGCAAAAGACATCAGGAGAGATATGCCATGGGCGCTGCTTTGGTTGCCGACGCGCTGATCGACCGCGCGATCAAGGCCACCGGCCTAGATCGCTTCGATTCCGACAGTTATCGCGAAGGGCTGGACATATTGCTGGCCGACGCGAACCAGGCCGGCCTGTCGGACAGCGGCCACGCGCGGATGGAGGCCAATGTCGTCGACCTGCTGTCCAATCGCCTCAGGACCACCGACTATCTGGCGCAACGGCCCGAACTGCTGGAACGTCCGGTCGAACGGCCGGTCTTCGTCTTCGGCATTCCCCGCACCGGCACGACCCTGCTCAGCAATCTGCTGGCCTGCGACCCGGCCCGGCGCTCGCCACTGACCTGGGAGATTGACGAGCCGGTGCCGCCGGCGACCAGCGCGACGCTCAAGAGCGATCCGCGCGCCATCGCCCGGCTGGAACAGGAAAAGGCGATGCTCGCCGCCCGGCCGGAAATGGGCAAATATTATCGCAATTCAGCCGTCTACCCCAATGAATGCATCTTCTTCATGGCGCATGATTTCAAGGCGCTGGCGCTGGAATCGCGGGGGAAGCTGCCCAATTATCGCGACTGGCTCTTCTCCACCGACATGACGTCGGCCTATGACTATCACAAACGCTTCCTGCAATTGCTGCAGGCCGATGCGCCGGGCGTGTGGAACCTCAAAATGCCGAGCCACAGCCTGTGGATCGAGACGATCCGCAAAATCTATCCCGATGCCCGCTTCATCTGGACCCATCGCGATCCTTATACCGCCATGGGCAGCTTCTGCTCGATCATCAGCCTGGGGCAGATGGCCTTTACCGGCCGGGTCGATCCCGAATGGCTGGCGGAAAATTGCACCTATCAGGCGCGGCTCCATGCCGACCGGATCATGGATGCGCGCGAGCGGCTGGGCGAGGACAGCATGGTCGACGTCCATTATGCCGACCTCACCAGCGATCCGATCGGCACGATGCGGCGGCTCTACGCGGCGCTGGGCGATGCCTTCACGCCGGAGGCGGAGGCTGCGATGCAGGCCTGGCTGGACGACAATCCGCAGGGAAAGTTCGGTCGCCACGACTATAAGCTCGCCCAATATGGACTGTCGGTGGAGCAATTGGCGCCGCATTTCGAGCGCTATCTGGCGCGCTATGACGTCGCGCGGGAGGGCTGAGCCATGCTGACCGGCCATCATTTCCAGAACGCCTATGTCACCCGCAATGTCGACAAGGCCGTCGCCCAGTTCCGCGATCAGGCGGATGTCCGCTCCCTGTCGGAGATCGAGGTGCCGGTGCAGCTCTGGACGCCGCAGGGCGAGGGGCAGGGGGTGCAGAAGCTCGCCTTCGTCTGGGTCGACGACATGCAGTTCGAACTGATCCAGCCGATATCGGGGGATGTGCTGGCGCTCTATCGCGATGCGCTGCCCGCCGATGACCGGCTGGTCTTCCACCATATCTGCAACCGGGTCGATGACTGGGCGGCCTTCATGGCGCGGGTCGAGGCGCAGCCCTATCCGGTGGTGCTGAAAGGCGGGACGCCGGGCATGCTGGAATTTGTCTATCTCGATACGCGCGAATGGCTCGGCCATTATGTCGAATATGTGTGGATGGGCGCTGATCGCTGGAAAGGCATGGGCGGCCTCTAGAGCGCGCAGCGCGCTCCAGGTCTTTGTTGTCGCATCGCTGTTGCGCAAAACCGGTTCCCACTTTTGCGCGCGATGCTTTGAAAGGGAGAGCGAATATGATCAGCATGGCCCGCTTCGGCACCCGCGACCTCGACGGCGCGAAGCGTTCCTATGACGGCATTGCCGGACTGCTGGGCGCGGTGCGCGCCTATGACCGGCCCGATCTGGTCGCCTATAAGACGGCCGAGGGCGGCATGCTGCTGATCGGCATTCCGTTCGAGGGCGATGCGACGCCGGGCAATGGCAATCAGGTCGGCATCCAGGCGGACAGCCGGGCACAGGTCGATGCGGTCCATGCCCGCGCGCTCGAGCTGGGCGGCAAGTGCGAGGGCAAGCCCGGCATTCGCGGCGATGATCCCAACGGTTTCTACGGCGCCTATTTCCGTGATCTGGACGGCAACAAGATGACGATCTTCCGCTTCGGTCCGCCCGACGCCTGATTCACAGCAGGCTGCCGCCGTCGACCGGATAGACCTGGCCAGTGATGAAGCCGGCCTGGTCCGACGCCAGATAGACGGCGAGTGAGGCGACTTCCTCGGCAAAGGCGACGGGCCGGCCCAGCACGGTCTGGCGCGACCGCTTCTCCATGTCCTTCGGGCTGGTGCTGGCAAAGGCCCGGCCAAAGAAGTTGCGATCGGGGTGGAATCGGCTGCCGCTGGAGAAGGCGGCGGGATCGCGCGACACGGTGCCATAGGGGGCGACGCAATTGACGCGGATGCCGTGCGGCCCGACTTCCTTCGCCAGCACTTTGGTAAAGCCGTGGACCGCCGCCTTGGCCGCCGAATAGACTGGCAGCATATAGTCGCCGACGATGCCCGCGGTGGAGCCGATATTGACGATCGCGCCCGCCTTGCGCGCGATCATGCCGGGCAGCGTCGCATGGGTCATGCGCAGCAGCGTGCCGAGGTTGAGATCGATGTCGCCGGCCCAGCTTGCCGGATCGGAATCGACGAAGAATCCCGCGCCGATATTGCCGCCGACATTGTTGACCAGGGTCGCGACCTCGCCCAGCGCGGAGGCCGCCGCCAGGATCTGCCCCGGCGCGGCCGGATCGCTGAGGTCGGCCGCCACGAAACAGGCGTCCTGCGCGCCGGCGGCGACGGCCTGCTCCACCAGCCGGGCGCCAGCCGCCTGGTCGCGCCCCACCGCGACCAGCTTCACCCCTTCGGCCGCCAGCCCCAGGCTGATGGCGCGGCCGATATTGGCGGTCGCGCCGGTCACGATCGCGACCCTGCCCGTCATTTGCATGTCCATTGCGCTCTCCCCTCTCATGCGCCATCGGCTGGCGATCATGCAGGGGGAATGGGCAGGCGCAAATCGCCTGGGGGATCAGTGACGATCTGGTGGAATCGCGATGGCGATATGTCGCCATCTGCAAGGCGGCCGGGCTTCTCGGGCCGCCAATATCAGGCATAACGAGAATCAACCAAAGCAAAAAAGATCACTGCATCAATGGTGACTCAATAGTCAACATGATGTTTATTTGGGGAGGCTTCACTTATGAATCGCATGTCGGCCTATTATTTGATCGGCGCGAGTGTCGCGGCACTCACCATCGCGACGCCGGCTCTTGCCCAGGCGCCCGAGGAGCAGGCTGCAACCAGCAACACCGGTTTCGACGCCCAGATCATCATCGTCGAGGCGCGTCGTCGCGGCGAAGACATTCAGGACGTGCCCGCGGTGGTCAACGCGGTCACCGAACAGGCGATCGGCAACCTCAACATCCGCACCTTCAACGAAGTCCAGGCGCTGGCGCCGGGCCTTGAACTGACCAACAATGCCAACGGCATCGGCGGCAATGCGCGCCTGCGCGGCGTGAATTTCGACGCCAATGCCAGCGGCAACAGCGGCACCATCCAATTCTACTTCAACGACGCGCCGCTCTCGCCGGGCGCCGTGCTGCAGCAGATGTACGACATCGGCCAGATCGAAGTGCAGCGCGGGCCGCAGGGCACGCTGCGCGGCCGCGCCTCGCCGTCGGGTTCGATCACCATCACCACGCGCAAGCCCGACCTCAACCAGTTTGGCGGTTTCATCGACTGGACCGGCAACGATATCGGCACGCTCAACTTCAAGGGCGGGCTCAACCTGCCGATCATCGAAGGGATCGCCGGCATCCGCGTGTCGGGCGTCTGGAACGAGGATGATGCCGATCGCGTGCGGCCGATCAGCGGCGGACCGAGCCCCTGGTCGCGCACCAAGAGCACGCGTATCGTCGGCACGATCGAGCCGACCGACTGGCTGAAGCTTGAGGGCACCTATCAATATATGGACCGCGATGCGCGGACCTATGACCAGGCGATTTCCTTCAGCGAAGCCAATCCCGACGCCACGCCCAGCCCGGTGCTGATCACGGCCAAGGATCGCCTGTCGATCCAGGAACAGCCGCGTATCATCAACCAGCGCTTCGATATCTTCAACTGGCGGTCGGAACTGGCCTTTGCCGGCCAGCGCCTGATCTATCAGGGCATGTATACCAAGCAGAAATTCCATTCGACCGACAATGTCGACGATGGCAATTTCTTCATCGGCCGCGACGTCAACCAGGTCACCGACACGGTGGCCAAGGAAACCTCGCATGAAATCCGGTTGCAGAATGAAGAGCGTGTTTTCGACATGTTCGACTATGTCATCGGCTTCTTCGACGACCGGCTCAACCCGCCGACGCACCTGACCTCGCCGACCATCGTGCGCCTGCCTGCGGCGCTTGGCGGTCGCATCGCCTCGGTCGTGCAGACCGAGATCGACCGCACCGGAAAGTCGCACGAACAGTCCTTCTTCGGCAACCTGACCGCCCATTTTGGCGAGGCGACCGAACTGGCGGGCGGCCTGCGCCAGATCAAGTATAAGTCGAACAACTATCTGGCGGTCAACGGCAACACCATCGCCGCGGACTCGCAGGATACCGACAAGCTGATCTATAGCGCGTCGATCAAGCATAATTTCACGCCCGACTTCCTGGTCTATGCCGCCACCGGCAGCTCCTTCCGTCCGGGCATCAACGTGGTCGGTGACTTCAACATCGCGCCGTCGGCGCTGGAGCGCTCCTTCCTCGACCTGCCGCCCGAAACCTCCAAATCCTATGAGCTGGGCTTCAAGAGCACGCTGATGGGCGGGCGGATGCGCTTCAACGTCACCGCCTATCACCAGAAGTACAAGAACTTCCCCTATCGCGTGCCCAACAACGGCGTTTATTATGTGAACACCGTCGCCGTCCGCAATGCGGCCGGCCAGGTGACCGGCACCGCGCAGCAGGTCGGCTCGTTCAACTTCGTGGGCGCCGTCCCGGTCGAGGTGAACGGCGTGGAAAGCGAACTGGGCTTCGACATCACCCGCAGCTGGAACGTCAACCTGACCGGCAGCTATTCGCTCGGCAAGATCAAGAACGGCACCATCCCGTGCAACGACCTGAACGGTGACGGCATCCCCGATCCGGTCGGCAATGCGCCGAGCCTGGCGGAGCTGCAGGCGGCCGTGGGTGCCGATAATCTGTCGGCTTGCGCCGTGAACCAGCGTGCAGCCTTCCTGCCGCCGATCACCGCCACGCTGCAGAGCGAGTTCCACACGACCATTTCGGGCAAGACCGACGGCTTCATCCGTGGCCTCGTCAATTATAACGGCAAGTCGAAGGGCGATCCGGGCAATAATTATGACGATGTCAGCGCCTATGCGCTGGTCAATCTCTATGCCGGTATCCGCGATCCCGATGGCGGCTGGGAAATCTCGCTGTTCGCCAAGAATCTGTTCGACACGACCAAGGTGCTGACGCGGACCACCCCGCTCTTCACCGGCTATCAGCAGATCACCGGCTTCACCGCGACCGGCGCAACCACCGCAGCGGCGACCTATACCAGCACCTATACCGGTGCCACGGTCACCCCGCCGCGCGAATTTGGCGTCAATCTGCGCTTCGCCTTCGGTTCGCGCTGATCCATCCGCGCCAAGGGCCAGACGATCGGCCGGGCAGCCCCAGGGGGTTGCCCGGCCGATCGGCGTTTGGGGCCATGGCCTTCGCGGGAGCGATGAGGGTGCGGCCGTCGGGCCGCAGCGATTGACTCTGGCCCCGGAGCGGGCAGGGATGGAGCCGATCAACAGGGCTGATCATTATAGGCTCTGAACGATCAACCTAGGTGAGGCAGCATGACGGACATTCGGAAAAGGCGCGCCCGCGATCCCGTGGCGACCCGCGAGGCCATATTGGAAGCCGCCCGTGCGCTGCTGGCCAAGGATGGGCCGGATCGGGTCAGCCTGTCGGAAGTCGCCCATCTCGCCGGCGTCAATCGCGGCACCGCCTACCAGCATTTCGAAACCCGCGAGAAGCTGATTGAGGCGACTGCGGACTGGGTGTCGGAACGCATGTTCCGTTCGGTCTTCGGCGATCCCGAGACGATCGGCGAGCGCCGGGTCGAGGAAGTCGATATTGCCGACACCACCGACCGGCTGGCCCTGTTCGCGATGGACAATCCCGAGCTTTGTCGCATCTGGCTGCTCCAGCTTCTGGCCTCGCCTGATCCGATGGCCGATCCCTTCTGGCGCGAATATGAAGGTTCGCTCCAGCGCTTCGCCAACAGCGATCTCGCCGAAGACGGCGTCGACGCCGAAGTCCTGTCGGTGCTGATGCTGGCCGGCGCCTTTCTCTGGCCGATCTGGGCGCGCAGCCATGCGCGTGAAGAGGGGGAACGGCGCGCACTCGGCCGTCGCCTCGCCCAGGAATGCCTGCGCCTGTGCATGTTCGGATCGATGCGCAGCGACAAATTCCCCGACATTGCCGAGCGGCTCGGCCGTCCGCTCGCGCCGCTTCCCAGGGTTGCCCAGGGATAGGCTGCCCGATTTCCCTTTCTCTCTTCAAGAAGGACCGACCGCATGTTTTCCGCCATCCTGATCGAAAAGACCGACGACAAGCAGAGCGTGTCGCTCGCCCAGGTCGATGAGGCGCAGCTGCCCGAGGGCGATGTCACCATCGACGTCGATTATTCGACCCTGAACTACAAGGATGGCCTGGCGATCACCGGCGCGTCGCCGGTGGTGCGCAAATTCCCGATGGTGCCCGGCATCGATCTGGTCGGCACCGTCCGCAGTTCCGACCATGGCGACTGGAAGGCCGGCGACAAGGTGGTGCTGAACGGCTGGGGCGTGGGTGAGGGCCATTGGGGCGGCCTCTCCCAGGTCGCCCGGCTGAAGGGTGACTGGCTGGTGCCGTTGCCCAGCGCCTTCACGCCCAGCCAAGCGATGGCGATCGGCACGGCCGGCTATACCGCGGCGCTCTGCGTCGAGGCGCTGGTGAAGGCCGGCGTGACCCCGGACCAGGGCGAAATCCTGGTCACCGGCGCCACCGGCGGCGTCGGCAGCGTCGCGGTTGCCCTGCTCAAGAAGGCGGGCTTCACCGTGATCGGCTCGACCGGCAAGTCGGCCGAGGGCGACTATCTCAAGACGCTGGGCGCCGACGGCGTGATCGACCGCGCCGAACTGTCGGAAAAGGGCAAGCCGCTGCAGAAGGAACGCTGGGCCGGCGTGGTCGACTCGGTCGGCAGCTTCACCCTCGCCAATGCCTGCGCCCAGACCCGCTATGGCGGCGCGGTTGCGGCCTGCGGCCTCGCCCAGGGCGCCGATTTCCCGGCGACCGTCATGCCCTTCATCCTGCGCGGCGTGCGCCTGCTCGGCGTCGACAGCGTGATGGCGCCCAAGCCCGTGCGCCTCGCCGCCTGGGCGCGGCTGGCCCGCGATCTCGACCCGGCGCTGCTGGAGGTGATCGCGCAGGAAATCAGCCTGGGCGATGCGATCGGCGTCGCGACGGACCTGCTCGCCGGCAAGGTGCGCGGCCGCGTCATCGTCGACGTCAACCGCTAAGCCGATGGCTGCGCTCTCGATCGTCGCCGGCCCGCCTCTGGCTGAAGAGGAGGGCCTGGGCACGCTGACGCTCGGCGGCTGGCTGCGTGAGGTCACGCAGGCCCATGCCGGGCGGGAGGCGCTGGTCTTCCACGGACCCGATGGCGTGGTCCGCTGGAGCCATGACGATCTGTGGGCGCAGGCCAATGGGGTCGCCCGATCGCTGGTCGCCTGTGGCGTGGGGAAGGGCACGCGCGTCGGCGTGCTGATGACCAACCGGCCGGAATTCCTTTCGGCCGTGTTCGGCGTGGCGCTGGCGGGCGGCGTCGCCGCCACGCTCAGCACCTTCTCGACCCCGGCCGAGCTCGACCATCTGGTCCAGTCCTCGGCCTGTTCCGTGCTGCTGCTGGAGCGTAATGTCCTCAAGAAGGATTTCGGCGCGATCCTGGCCGATCTGGAACCGGCGATCGGCGTCGCGGGCGAGGGGCGACTGGTCTCCACCCGCTTCCCCTTTCTGCGCCATCTCGCCGCCGTCGACGGAGCGATGGGCCGGATGGAGGGCTGGAACGACTTCCTCGCGCGCGGTGACGCGGTCGATCAGGCGCTGGTCGATGCCGCTGCCGCCACCGTCATGCCGGCCGATCCGGGCGTGCTCTTCTTCTCCTCCGGCTCCACCGCCAAGCCCAAGGGCATCATCAGCGCGCATCGCGGCCCGACGCTCCAGCTCTGGCGTTGGAAACGCTTCCTGCAGGCGAAGCCCGATGCCCGCGCCTGGTCGGCGAACGGCTTTTTCTGGTCGGGCAATTTCTGCATGGCGATCGGCGGCGCGCTGACCGGCGGCGGCAGCCTGATCCTGCAACAGACCTTCCAGCCGGCGGAAGCGCTGAGCCTGATGGAAGCGGAAAAGGCGACCATGGCCTTCGCCTGGCCGCATCAATGGGCGCAGCTGGAAGCCGCACCCAATTGGGGCGATGTTGACCTGTCCGCGCTCTATTATGTGAACCCGGCCAATCCGCTCGGCCGCCATCCGACCGTCAGCACCGACTGGCAGGAACCGATGGCCGCCTATGGCAATACCGAAACCTTTACGATCAGCTCGATCTTTCCGTCCGGCACGCCCGAAGAGCGGATCGCCGGCAGTCATGGCGCGCCGCTGCCCGGCAATATCTTCAAGATCGTCGATCCGCTCACCGGCGCGGTCGTGCCGCTCGGTGAACGGGGCGAGATCGCGGTCAAGGGGCCGACCTTGATGCTGGGCTATGTCGGCATCCCGCTCGATGACTCGGTCGATGGCGAGGGCTTCTTCCGCACCGGCGATGGCGGCTGGTTCGACACGGAAGGACGGCTGCACTGGGAAGGGCGGCTCAATGACATCATCAAGACCGGCGGCGCCAATGTCTCGCCGATCGAGATCGACAGCGTCATCAAGACCTGTCCGGGCGTCAAGGTGACCCAGACCGTGGGCGTCCCGCATGAGACGCTCGGCGAACTGGTAGTCACCTGCATCGTCCCGCATGCGGATGCCAATCTGGATGAGGATGGCATTCGCGGCTTCGCCAGGGAGCAGCTGGCCAGCTTCAAGGTGCCCCGCCGCGTCCTCTTCTTTGCCGAAAGCGATCTGGAACTGACTGGCAGCGCCAAGATCAAGACCGCCGACCTCAAGGCATTGGTGGTGAAGCGGTTGGAGGTCGAGGCGGCGTGACCGATCCGGCCGGGCACTTGCGGGCGCCGCAATGCCTTGGTCGCCGGTCGCTGCTGCTGGGCGGTGGCGCGGCCTTGGTGCTGCCGCGCCACGCGGCGGCGCGGCGCGGCGCATCGACGCTGGGCCTGGCCGACACGACCGTGCGCAAGGAACTGGCGCGCGACTATGCCGGCACGCTGCGCGCCGTGGCGGCAATGGGCTATGGCCTGTTCGGCTTCCGCCTCGCTTCCTATGTCGCCAACGACCCGTCCGAACCCACGCCGCAGGACAAGGCCCGCATGGTGCGCGATGCCGGCATGGCGGTGGGCGTGGTCCGGCTCGGCGTGCGCGGCGCGGACTATGACCGGCAGTTCGATCAGGCGGCGGCGATCGGCGCGAACATCGTCGCGCTGACCACCGCGCCGATCTTCATCGCCAGCCGCACGCTGGGCCAGACGACCCGCGCCGCGCTCGACGCCTATATCCCGCAGCTTGCGGCGCTGGGGGAAAAGGCGAAGGCGGCCGGCCTGACGCTTGCCTATCATAATCACTGGTATGATCTGATGCCGATCGACGGCGACCGGCCGCTCGACCTGATGGCCAGCCGGATCGCGCCGGACCTGCTCTCGTTCGAAATCGACCTGGCCTGGGCCTGGTATGCCGGCGTGGCGCCGCTCGATCTGCTGGCGGCGCTGGGACCGCGCGTGGTGTCGATGCATCTGAAGGATATCGACCGGAACCATGGTACGGCGATCACCGACCATGCGGTCACGCCCGGCAGTGGCGAGATGGACTATGCCGCGCTGATGCCGCGGATCGCCCGGCTGACCCGCGCGACCGGCTATGTCGAGGTCGATAATCCGGAGGATGGGCTGGCGGCGGCACGCACTGCCATGGCCTATCTGCGCGGGCGATAGGGTTTCAACCAGAATAGGAGGCAGAGGATGGCGGGACGTTTCGCGGGCAAGACCGTGCTGGTGACGGGCGGCGCGGCGGGGCTTGGCCGCGCCTATGCGCTCGCCTTTGGCGGCGAGGGCGCGCATCTGATCCTGGCCGACATCAACGAAGCGGGGCTGGCCGAGAGCAAGGCGCTGGTCGAACAGCTTGGCGCGACTGCCACCGTCCACCGCGTCGACATGAGCGATGAAGCCGATATCCAGGCCTTCGCCGCTGACGTGCTGGCCGTCCATGACCGGCTGGATGTGCTGATCAACAATGCCGGCCTGCATCTGGGCGAGATTGCGCGCGGCTTCTTCGGCCTGGGCCAGGCCAAGTGGCAGCATTATTTCGCGGTCAACACCATCGGCCCGCTGCTGCTGGCCGAAGCGTTGCGGCCGGCATTGGCGAAGGCGAAGGGCGTCATCATCAACAAGTCGTCGATGGCCAGCTACAACCCGGCCACCGCCTATGGCATCACCAAGGCCGCGCTCAACATCTTCACCCATGCGATGGCGATGCAGTTCGGCCAGGACGAGATACGCTGCGTCGGCATCGCGCCGGGCCTGATGGCGACCGAGGCGGCGCAGGACGGCGTCGCTGCCGACAATTGGGAACGGCTGAAGGGCATGCAGTCGGTCAAGCGCCAGGGCACGGCCGAGGATATCGCCAATCTCGGTCTGTTCCTCGCTTCCGACGAGGGCAGCTTCATCAACAATCAGGTGATATTGTGCGACGGCGGCAACCAGATGCGCGGTTTCCGTTTCTGATGGCCGAGCCCGATTTTGCCGGCTGGCTGGCCATCGCCAATGTGAAGGCGCGCTATTGTCGCCTGCTCGATACCAAGGATTGGGACGGCTTTGCCGCGCTGTTCACGCCCGACTTCCGGCTCGACGCGACCGGATCGGGCGGGCCGCTGCTGGAGGGACGCGATGTCGCGATCGCCAGCGTCCGCGCGTCGATCGACGCCGCGCGCACGGTCCATCATGTCCATTCGCCCGAAATCGCCATCGACGGCAATGCAGCGACCGCTATCTGGGCGATGCAGGACCATCTGGTCTGGCCCGATGGCCGCAGCCTGATCGGCCATGGCCATTATCATGAACAATATCGCCGGGAAGAGGGCCAATGGCGGATCGCCCGATCCCGTCTCACCCGGCTGGCGATCGACATGAAGGCGCCGCCGGCCTGAACGGGAAGGCGGGCACCATGTCGTCATGTGTGGGGGATGTTGCCTTGTCCGCGCCACATATCTCCTCGATAAGGGATCATGACAGATCAAAGACATGATGCGGCCACGACGCTGGACCGCATCCAGCAAAATTTCCTGGCACGCTCCGAACGCCAGCTTCTCACCTGGCTGTGCGCGCATATGCCGCGACAGGTCACGCCGGACCTTTTGACCCTGCTGGGGCTGATCGGCGCGCTGATGACCTTCATCGGTTATACCGCCAGCAATGTCGGTGCATCCTGGCTGCTGCTCGCGATCCTGGGCTATGTCATCCAGTGGTTCGGCGATTCCATGGATGGCAGCCTGGCGCGCTACCGCCGGATCGAACGGCCCTCCTATGGCTATTTCATCGACCATAGCTGCGATGGACTGGTGACCTTGCTGATCCTCGCCGGCATCGGCCTCAGCCCCTATGTCACCATGGATGTCGCCCTGGTGGCGCTCGCCGGCTATCTGCTGCTGTCGATCCACGCCTATCTCTCCGCCCGCGTGCTGGGGGAGTTTAAGCTCTCCTATCTGTCGGCCGGCCCGACCGAATTGCGGCTGATGCTGATCGCGCTGACGGTGATGATGATGGTGCTGGGCGACAAGCCCGGCCTGTTCGGGCGCTGGTCCGGCTTCGACATTTTCGTCGGCACGGTCGGGGTGATCCTGATCATCCTGTTCGTCGGCCAGACGCTGGTGACCGGGCGCCGGCTGGCCGCACATGAGGCGGCAAACGGCCGGGGCTGATCGCCCCTATCCGCCGTCGGCTTCGGGTCCGAAGGACAGGCCCGACGGCGGCGTCTCGCCTGTCCAATGCGCGCGCTGCGCTGCGACCTGCGCCACCGCCCGGTCCCAATAGGCGCGGTTGTTGGCGAGCATCCTGATGTCGAAGCTGTCGGCGCCGCGAAATTCCAGCACCTCGACGCCCTGGTCGCCGGGCACATAGGTATAGGGGACGTTGGCGCCGACGAAGAAGCCGTCGCCTGCGCCCAGTTCCTCCGTGCCGATGCGCAATGATCCGGCGAGGATGAAATAGAGACAATCGACATCATGGCTGTGGCGCGGCAGCGGAAAGCCGCTGCGGAACCAGGCATGGGTGAGGCTGAGGTCCGGCATGGAAAAGAGCAGCTTCACTCGCGTGCCTTCCAGCATGCCGGCCTCGACCGCGGCGATCGATCCTGCCATCTCGATCGGCGTCGGCGGCACCGTCGCCATCAGGCCGCTTTCCTCGAAATCGGTCGCGTCCTTCGCGCGGAACAGGGCGAAGCGGGGCGCGGCTACAGGGTCGGTCATCACGCGTCCTTCCGGCATGATTGCGGCGTCAGGATGGGGAGCGCTGCCGACAGGGTCAATTCGCCCCGGCCTCTCAATGCCCCGGCGATCATTGGCCGGCGGCTCTGGCATGTGCGGGGCATCCATGCTGGATTGCCGCCGCACACAGGGTCGGGACCAGCCGGCCGGGCAGCCGGGGACGAGGAATGAGCCTGTATACCACCATCCATCTGCACAATGTCGCCGCCGGCCGGGCGGAGGATTATGCCCGCTGGTTCGACGGCGCGCATCAGGCGGATCTCGCCCGTCTACGCGGTTTTCGTTCGGCCGATCGCTATGAAGTCACGCCGCAGCAGATCATGCCCGACATTCCCCAGCCCTGGCGTTTCCTGTCGGTCTATGAGTTCGATTATGCCGCGCCGGAGATCGACCTGCCGGCGCTTGCGCCCTTGCTGGCCGATGCGCGCGACGCGGGGCTGATCGACGACAGCGACGAGAGCGAGCGCATCCACAGCTATGCGATGTATTCGGACTGGGTCGCCAGCCCTAATCACCAGCCCGACCAGCCCTTTTCCGGGGTCTCGATCATCCTCGCCAATTTCGTCGCCGGGCGGGAGGCGGAATATCATCACTGGTATGACACGGTCCATGGCCCGGAAGTAACCCGCGTGCCGGGCAAGGTGGCGATGAAGCGCGGCCGGCTGTCGCCACTGCAGGTCGAGGCGCGCCGCTATTGTCCCGGCAGCGACCTGGTCTTCTGCGCCCAGCAGACCGACGATCTGCTGTTCACGGTCAAGGATTTCAGCGCCCGCGCGCGCGGCGTCAGCCCCAGCGGCGTCGCCTTCCAGCCGCGCTCATCGGCCGGCTCCTTCGCCCGCACGGTCCATTATTTCGCCAGGGTCAGCGGTGACAAATTCTGGCCCGGCGGCATCGCCTATGATGGCGACCTGTCCGTCTATCCGGCCGATTTCGCGCGGCCGGCAGGCTGAATTTCCCAACTATCGCGCGCGCGATGCGGCGCCATCTTGCCGCGCCGCGGACGACATGCGCAAGTAAATGCCAACAGCACAAGAACAGGTGGAGCGAGAGGTGAGCAAGGTCATCGTCATTACCGGTGCGGGCGACGGGCTGGGACGCGCATTGGCGCGGCGGTTCGCGCGCGATGGCGAAACCGTCATCCTGCTGGGCCGCACCCTGTCGAAGGTCGAGGCGGTCGCGCAGGAACTGGGTGAACCCCATTTCGCCTTGGCATGCGATGTCGGCAATCCCGATTCCGTCCGCGCCGCCTTTGCCGCGATCGCGCAGCGCCACCCCAAGGTCGACGTGCTGATCAACAATGCCGCCATCTACGAACCCTTCACCCTGGCCGAGGTGCGCGACGAGCAGATCGCAGCATCGCTCGCCACCAATGTCGCAGGCCCGATCCATTGCGCGCGGGAGGCGCTGCCGCTGCTGCGCGGGGGCGGCCATATCATCAATGTCACCAGCGAATCCGTGCCGCTGAAAATGCCGATGCTGTGGCTCTATGCCGGCGGCAAGGCGGGCCTTGAACTCATGTCCGACATGTGGGCGCGCGAACTGGAGCCCGAGGGCGTGCGCGTCACCGTGGTCCAGGCCGGCATGATGATGGATGAGACCAAGACCGGCAGCAGTTGGCCGATGGAGGTCGCAATCCGCTTCGCCCAGGAAAATGCCAAGGTCGGCCTCAACCTGCGCGAGCGCGGCATCAGCCATTATAATTCGGTGACCGACGTCTTCCGCGCCGTGCTCGACATGCCGGCGGACCTGCACATCGGATCGGTCGCCCTGAGCGCGCGCAAGCGCTGACCGGGCGACTTATCCACAACATCCACAGAAGTTATCCACAGGAAGGCGATCATGGCCACTCTTCCCGAAGCCAAGCTCTATATCGACGGCGTGCTGCGCGGTGCCGAAGGCGGCAAGACCTTTGACGTGATCGGCCCGTGGACCGGCGAGCCGGTCGGCACCGCCGCCGATGCCTCGCCCGCCGATGTCGAGGCCGCGATCGTCGCTGCCCGCCGCGCCTTCGACGCCACCGACTGGTCGACCAATGTCGACCTGCGCGTCGCGCTGGTGACGAAGCTGCGCGACCTGTTCCAGGCGAACAAGGAACGGCTGTCGGATTTGGCCCGGCATGAGGCCGGTGCCGCCTGGGGCGCGGTCGGCCGCGCCCATGTCGACATGGCGCTGGACGGCTGGGACGATTATCTCGCCGTCTTTCCCCAGCTCAAATGGGAAAAGGATTATGGCGGTCGCACCGGCTATGGCTTCGAAAGCCTGCGCAAGGCGATCTATGAGCCGGTCGGCGTGGTGGCGGCGATCACGCCGTGGAACGTGCCGCTCTATGTGAATGTCGGCAAGGTCGTGGCCGCGCTGCTGGCGGGCTGCACCGTGATCCTGAAGCCCGCGCCCAACACGCCGGGCATGGGCGCGATCTTCGGCGAACTGGCGGCGGAGGCGGGCTTCCCCGCCGGCGTCATCAATGTCGTGTTCGGCAGCGATCCGGCGCTGGCTGGCGAGATGCTGGTCACCGATCCGCGCGTCGATCTTGTCTCCTTCACCGGATCGACGGGCGTGGGCAAGCGCATCATGGAACAGGGTGCCGCCACGCTGAAGCGCGTCTTCCTGGAACTGGGCGGCAAGTCGGCCAAGATCGTGCTCGACGATTCCGCCAATTTCGCGATGGACGTCGCCCAGACCATGCTGGTCTTCCATGCCGGCCAGGGCTGCGCCGTCCATTCGCGCCTGCTGGTGCCGCGCAGCCGCTATGAGGAGGCGAAGGCGATCCTGAAGCATGCCTATGCCAGCTTCGGCGACAATTGGGGCGATTTCGACAATCCCCAGCACATCATGGGGCCGGTCATTTCCAAGCGGCAGATGGAGCGGGTGCTGTCCTATGTCGATATCGGCCAGGCCGAGGGCGCGACCCTGCTGGCCGGCGGCAAGGCGCGGCCGGACAAGGGCGGCGGCTATTTCATCGAGCCGACCTGTTTCGTCGACGTCACCAACGACATGCGCATCGCCCAGGAAGAGATTTTCGGACCGGTGCTGGTGGTCATCCCGTTCGAGGATGATGCCGATGCCGTGCGCATCGCCAATGAAAGCAGCTATGGCCTGTCGGGCGGCGTCAGTTCGGGCAATCTTGACCGGGCGATCAATGTCGCCAAGCAGATCCGCAGCGGATCGATCAGCGTCAATGGCGGCATGTGCATCGCCGGCGACTTGCCTTTCGGTGGCTACAAGGCCAGTGGTGTAGGCCGCGAATGGGGCCTCGAAGGGATCGAGGAGTTCCTGGAAACCAAGCTGATCGCCTGGCGCGCCGCCTGAGGCGCGCGACGGGGCATGGATAGGACGGGTTTTGACGGCAAAGGCATCGATTGCGGCGGACGGGCCGTCGGAACCCAAGGGCCGGGGACGGGCCACCAAGGCGCTGAGCCATAATCTCAATGGCCAGCGCCTGGGTCGCAAGGGGCGGGACACGCGCGAGCGCATCCTGGCGGCGACCAACGAATTGCTGGCGGGGCCGGTGGATGTCGAAATCTCGCTGAGCGCGGTCGCGCGCCAGGCTTCGCTCGGCATGACGTCGCTCTATAATTATTTCTCCGACCTCACCGAATTGCTGCTCGCCGTGCTGGAGCCGGTGATGGCCACGGCCGAGGCCGACTATGTCGGCCTGCTGCGGACCCGATGGAGCGAGGAGGAACTGGGCGAGAAGGCGCTGGCCTTCGTCACCGCCTATCATGGCTTCTGGGTCAAGCACTCCCGCCTGCTCCACCTGCGCAACAATATGGCCGATCGCCAGAATGAGCGGATGATGCTGCATCGCGTCCATGCCGCCCAGCCGGTGATGCGGCTGCTGGTCGACCAGATGGATGGCGGCAGCGAAGAGGCCGGATCGCCGGTGTTCAGCATGGGCACCGCGCTGATGACCGGGCTGGAGCGTGTCGTCACCGTCACCACCGACATGGCGCTGCAGAATATCCTCCATTCCCCCCATCCGCTGGCGCGCACCCATTTGCTGCGGGCCGAGGCGCGGCTGATGGAACTGGGCATCCGCGACTATCGCGCGATGCTGCGCGACGCGCGCGCCTGAGGCGGGCGCGCGTTCGACTTATCCACAGGCTTATCGACAGAAGTTATCCACAGCTTTTCCCACGCCTATCTGTGGGAAAAGCTGTGGATAAGTGTGTGGACAGATGAAGGCGCTCAATCCTTCTTGCCGCCAATGCCCTTCAGATAGCGTTCCATCCCCTCCAGATAGGCGGGGTTGAGCATCAGCGCGCTGTTGGCCATGCGTTCGACATGGCGCCCCATGGACGGGCCGACTTCGGCCGCCAGCTCGATCGCGATCTTGGCGGCGCCCATCTGCTCGCCATTCTGCTTGGTGAGGTGACGGCAGAAGGCGAGGGCCGCGTCCTCGAAGCCCTCGTCGGGCATCACGTCATGCACCAGCCCCATGATGAGGGCGCGGTCGGCATCGGCCTTCTGATTGCCCATGATCAGCCAGCGCGCCCAGTGGGGGCCGCAGATGCGGGTCAGGCGGCTGACTCCGTTGGAGGCCGGCAGTACGCCGAACAGCCCTTCGGGGAAGGAGAAGGCGGCCGATTTGGCGGCCAGGCGGAAATCGCAGGACAGCGCCATTTCCAGCCCGCCGCCGACGCAGGTGGCGTGGATGGCGCAGACGATCGGCTTTTCCACATGCTCCATCTCGTCATAGATGCGCTGCATCCCGTTGAGCTGGAGCCGGTGGTTTTCGCGGATGCCGCTGGGCGTGCGGGGATATTCCCTGGGCGACCCGCCGCTCTTCATGTCCGCGCCGGAACAGAAATAGCGGCCGGTCGATCGGACCAGCATCACCTTCAATTCGGGCGTGTCGCGGAAGCGGATCAGCGCCACCTCGAACAGCGCCATCGTCTCCGCCGACAGGGCGTTGAGCTTGTCCGGCCGGTTCAGCGTGGCGATGAGGATGCCATCCTGAACTTCCGTCAGCAGATGGGGCGCGTCGTCCGTCATGCGATCTTCCTCAGGCGCGGGTGCGCGGCAGGCCCAGGCCCTTTTCCGCGATCATGCTGCGATGCACCTCGCTGGTGCCGCCATAGATGGTCGATCCCTGGGCGTGGCGATAGAACATGTTGATCTCCTCCGCCGGCCCCTTGCGCTTGGACAGCGAGGCCGGGGCGGTAAGATCGAGCAGGTCGCGCGCGTCGGTCAGGAACTTCTCCGAACTGAACATCTTGGCCATCGGGCCATAGGCATGGTTCGGCTTCTTTTCCGACATGACCCATTGGGCGCGATAGGTAATCAGTTCCGACGCCCACAGATTGGCGGCGGTGCGGGCCAGCCGCGCCTGTGCGCCGACATCCTCGATCAGCGGCCTGCCCCTGTGGATAACGTCCCGGCACAGCGCTTCGCCGGCCTGCAGCATCTTGCGCTGATATTTGGCAAAGCCGCCGCCATGTTCCAGCTCCAGGCTGGCACTCATGGTGCGCACGCCGCCGTCGATTTCGCCCAGTCGCCAGCTGTCGGGGATGCGCACGCCATCGTAGAAGGTGATGTTGGTGCGCTCGTCCTGGAAGGTGTGGACCGGCTGCACCGTTACGCCATCGGCCTTCAGCGGCACGATGAACATGGTGAGGCCCTTATGCTTGGCCACATCCGGATTGGTGCGGCAGAGCATCAGCACATAGGTGGAGAGGTTCGCGCCCGAGGTGAACATCTTGGTGCCGTCGATCCGCCAGCTGCCGTCGGCTTCCTGCGTCGCACGGCATTGCGCCGCGAACACGTCGGAGCCCGATCCGGGTTCGGAATAGCCGAGCGAACAGATCACCTCGCCGCGCATGATTTCTGGCAGCACCGCCTGCTTGAGTTCGTCGGTGCCAAAGCGATGGATGATGAGCGACACCATCTGCGTCACATTGGCGGCAGGGTTATTATATCCCTGCTCCTCGAACGCATCCATCGCCGCCGTCTTTTCATAGGCGGACAGGCCACGACCGCCGACATCTTTGGGCAGGCCGAGATAGAGGAGATTCTGCGCCGCCAGCTTGCGGTTGAGTTCGGGGTTATAGCCCTCCCAGCTATAGTGGAAAGTCGCCCGCATCTCCGGCGTCACATTGGCGGCGAAGAAGGCGTTGATCTCGTCCTTGATCGTCTGCGCGGCTTCGCCCAGGTCGAAATCGACCGGCATCGGCCCGGCGTCGGGCAGGGCGGCGGCCTCATCGGCGTAGAGCCGGCGTCCGGCCTCATCGAGCCAGCGCTGCGGATCGCCGCCGATCAGCGGCCAGGCCTTGGCCCGCAGATTATAGAGGAAGATGTCATATTCGGTGGTGAGGCCATAGCCGCCGAAGGTGTGGAGCGATTGCGCCACTGCCTTGGCCGCGCTGTTGGCGTTCCACCAGGCGGCGATCGAGATCGCGCCCCCGGCTTCGGGTGCGCCATCGGCCAGGTCGCGGATCGCCTTCCACACCAGGAACTTGCCGCCGTCGATCTCGCAGAGAATGTCGGCCAGCGGATGGGAAATGGCCTGGAACTGGCCGATATATTGGTCGAACTGCTTGCGCTCGCAGGCATAAGCGGCGGCAAGCTTCAATGCCTCGCGGCCGATGCCGGCCAGACCGGCGGCGATCAGCAGCTTCCATTCCTCGATCCCGGCGGCGAAGGTCGCCAGCGCCTCGGCACCCGATGCCAGCACCGTGCGCGGATGCGCCGACAGGTCGATCTCCGCGATCGGGGTGGAGGCCAGATTATCCTCCGCCTTGCGCACCTCTGCGGGCACGGTGACGAGGATGATGTCGTCGCCCGACCGGGCCAGCACCGTTTCGGCCACCAGACCGCCGCCGATCCACTGCACCGGCGTATCCGCCATATCCTCGAAGGCGAAGCTGGCGACCGCATCGCCCGCCAGCACCCGGCCGAGCAGGTCGGCCGTCGCCTCGCCGTCCAGTTGCGCCAGCAAGCGCGCCGCCACCAGCGCTTCGGCCAGAGGCCCCGATGCCAGTGTCCGGCCCGCTTCCTCCATCAGGATGGTCGCGTCGAACAGGCCGAGGCCCAGGCCCCCGGCCTCTTCGGGCACGCGGATCGACAGCGCGCCCAGTTCCGCCAGCCCCTGCCACAAAGCGGGGTCGAAGCCGGTCGGCGCGGCGGCGCGGACCCGCGCCATGCTGCTATGTTCGTCCAGGAAGCGCGCGAACATGTCGCGCATCATCTCCTGATCGTCGGTCAGGTCGAAATTCATGGGGTCAGGCCTCGGCGGGCGCCGAACGCCGCATCATGACGCTGAGATCCACCTGGCCAGTGGCGACGCCGCCCATGAAGCCGCCATCGACCGGGAAGACCACGCCATTGACGATGCCGGCCAGATCGCTGTTCAGCAGGACGATGCCGCCCGCCTGCTCGGCCGGGGTCGAGTAACGGCCCATCGGCTCGGCGGCGGCGGCGACCACATCCTTGCCGGACGCGGCCTCGAACGTCGCCATCATCGGCGTCTGGGTGGGCGAGGGCAGGGTGCAGTTGATGCGAATGCCCTTCTTGATGAGATGCGCGCCCATATACTGGGTCCAGACGATCACATTCTCCTTGGAGAAGCTGTAGCCTTCCTTGACCACGTCCTCGAGATGCGCCTCGCACCAGGCGACGGCGGCGTCATAACCCTTGGTGGTGACGAATTCCATGTTGGTCGGGATGCGGCGGCTCCAGCCCAGCCCGCCGGTGGAGGCGATGCTGGCGATCGCGCCGCCCGGTCCCATCAGCGGCAATACCTGTTCGGTCAGGTGGCGCAGGCCGATGAAGTTCACCTTCATGACGTCGAGCGGCGGGAAGGACTGGGGCAGGCCGGCGCAGTTGAACAGCGCATCCACCTTGCCGCCGATGCCGGCCACCGCCGCCTCGATCGAGGCCGGGTCGCGCAGGTCGACATTGGTGAAGGAGGCGAGCGGCAGGCTGCTGTCCCTGAAGTCCAGGCCATGGACCTCGGCGCCCAGCTCCAGCAGCAGCTTGGCGGTCGCCTCCCCCATGCCGGAGAAGCAGCCGCTCACGATCACGCGCTTGCCCTTATAGCCCAAAATGTCGCTCATCTCGCTCTCCCGGATTCTCTGATTATGCCTTGGCCTTGGGCGGCCAGCTGATGCTGCCATCATCTTCCTCGACGACGATGATGCGTTCGGGGCAGGCGCGCGCGCCGCGCTTGGCGGTCTGCTGCTCGCCGTCCGCCACGTCGAAACCCTCGGTCGCGATATAGCCGTCCTCGTCCAGCGGATACATGTCCTCGGACACGGCGGCGCAGCGGGCATTGCCCACGCAGCCTGACTTTTCGATGCGGATTCTCATCTGCCCTCTCCGGCTATTCTGACCTTCCTTAGAAAGGAGATTACGGCCCCGATCAACGTGGCGCCCGGCACAATCGCCATCGCGATACGGAGCCGCGGCGCGGATCGTCGGTGCGTTATCTGGCATTGCCGCACCCAGCCCCTTTGCCTTTGCCGGGCCGCTGGGCAAAACGGGTCCGACAAGAAGGGACGCGTCCTGCACGCGCCCGCCCCAGCAGGGAAGACGGAGAGAATCATGGCCCACGCCACCTTGAGCCCCGCCGCGCCACAGCCGGCCCATGTGCCCGACGCGCTCGTCTATGATTTCGATGTCCATGCCGATCCGGGCCTGCTGGCCGATCCGCATGCGCGCATCCTCGACCTGCTGAAGACGGCGCCGCCGGTCTTCTGGACGCCGCGCAATGGCGGCGGCTGGGTCGCGCTGACCCACGCCGCCAATTATGAAGCGTCGCGCGATACCGAAACCTATTCCAGCGAGTTCGTGCCGGCCGACAAGATGAAGGCGCTGCTCGCCTCGTTGCCGCCGGGTGCGCCGCATATCCCGCAGCCGATCCCGATCACGCTCGATCCGCCCGAGCACACCAAATATCGCCAGCCGCTGCAGAAGGTCTTCTCGCCCAAGACGATCGCGGCCTTGAAGGACAGCATCCGCGAACTGGCGGGCGAACTGATCGACGCGATCAAGGCCGATGGTCAGTGCGAGTTCATGAGCACGGTGGCCGAGCCGCTGCCGGTGCAGGTCTTCCTCAAGATGCTGGGCCTGCCGCTCGAACGGCTGCCGGAATATCGCCAGATCGTGAAGGAGCATATGGAGGCGATCGATACCGATCGCGAAGGCTCCATGCGCCGCTTGCAGCGCATTGCCGCAGCGATGCGCGATACCGTGCTGGAGCGCAGGGATAATCCGAAGGACGATATCATCTCCATGCTGTGGAAGCTGGAGGTGGACGGCCAGCCGAGCACGCTTGCCGACATGGAGAATTACGGTGTGCTGCTGTTCATCGCCGGCCTCGACACGGTGATGAACGGCATGGGCCTGGCCATGCGCGGCCTGGCGCTCGACCTGCCATTGCAGGCGAAGTTGCGGGCCGAGCCCAAGCTGGTGGCGGAAGCCGCCGAGGAAATGCTGCGCCGCTATACCTTCACCGTGCCGATGCGGGTGATCAAGAGGCCGGCCGAACTGGCCGGGGCCAAGATGATGCCCGGCGACATGCTCAAGCTGTTCCTGCCCGCCGCCGATCTGGATGCGAAGGAATTCCCGCAGCCCGACAGCTATGATCTTGATCGCGAGAACAACGTTCACATCGCCTTTGGCGTCGGCCCGCACCGCTGCCTGGGTTCCCACCTGGCGCGCGTCGAATTGCAGGTTCTTTATGAGGAGATGCTGGCGCGCCTGCCCGAATTCCGGCTCGATCCCGACAAGCCGACGGTCTTCCATGGCGGCCATGTGATCGGCATCGAAAGCCTGAACCTGGTCTGGGACGTCTGATGGTCTGGCAACGTTCGCGCCCGCGCCTCGACCGGGAAAATCGCGCCTTCTGGACCGGCGGGGCGGAGGGGAAGCTCAACATCACCCGCTGCGACGACTGCGGCCAGTTCACCCATCCGCCGCGCGAGATTTGCCGTCATTGCCAGTCGGAAAATGTCGGCCCCCATGCGGTCGCCGGCACCGGCGCGGTCGACACCTACACCATCAACTATCAGGCCTGGGCCAAGGATATGGAGGTGCCCTTCGTCATCGCCCGTGTCCGGCTCGACGATGTGCCCGGCGTCTATCTGACCACCAATATCGTCAACTGCCCGGTCGATGCCGTCGACATGGATGACCGCGTCCGCGTCGTCTTCGAGGAGCAGGACGGCATCTGGTTCCCCCTGTTCGAGAAAGTTGCATGAGCATGGCGCGCGAAGCCTATATTACCGGCATCGGCATGTCGGAGGTCGGCGTGCGGCTGACCCGGTCGCCGCTGGGCCTGACACTGGACGCCGTGCGCGAGGCGATCGCCGACGCCGGCCTGACCCTCGACCAGATCGATGGTGTCGCCACCTATCCCGGCAAGATGTCGACCTTCCTCGGCTTCTCGCCGGTCAGCTCCGACGATGTGATCGAGATATTGGGCCTCAACACACGCTGGCATATCGGCGCGGCCGAGGCGACGGCGCAGCTGGGCGCGATCGCCGAGGCGGCGATGGCGGTGAAGGCCGGCCTTGCCCGCCATGTCCTGTGTTTCCGTACCGTCTATGAGGCGGCGGCGCTGGCCCGCCCCGAAGAATTTCCGCCGATGGAACGGCGCAAGGATGTGTCGGGCAATTCGCAATGGGTCTCGCCCTTCGGCGCCTTTTCGGCCGCCAACTGGACCGCGCAATTCGCGATGCGCCACATGAAGCGCTATGGCCTGACCCGCGAACAGCTCGCCCAGGTGGCGCTGAACGATCATGCCAATGCCGCGCGCAACCCGCGCGCGATCGTCAAGAAGCCGCTGACCATGGACGAGTATATGGCGGCGCGGATGATCAGTTCGCCCTTCTGCCTCTATGATTGCGATCGTTTCACCGATGCCTCGACCGTACTGATCGTGTCGGCGGGCGATGCGCTGGACGAGGTGAAGACGACGCCGATCCGCATCGCCGCCAGCGCCGGATCGGTCGAGCGCTACAGCTGGGACCAGGCCGAATGGGCGAGCGCCTATCCGACCGGGCGCGACCTTTGGAACAACACGGACTACACGGCCAAGGATGTCGATACCGTCCAATTTTATGACGGCTTCGCCTTCCAGCCGATCACCTGGCTCGAAGGGCTGGGCTTCTGCGATGTCGGCGAGGGCGGCCAGTTCCTCGAAGGCGGCAAGCGCATCGCGCTCGACGGCGAATTGCCGATGAATACCGGCGGCGGCCAGCTTGGCTGGGGCCGGCTGCACGGCTTCGGCTTTGCCTATGAATCGGTGGTGCAGTTGCGCGGCGAGGGCGGCGAAAGGCAGATCGCCGGCGACCCGAAGGTCGCCGTGGCGACATCGGGCGGCGGCCCCATGGCGGCGGCGCTGCTGCTCGCAAGGGATTGATCGCGATGGACAGCGGCATGCTGGACATGCTGCCCGGCTTTCGCCGTCGCTTCCTGGTGACGCCGCTGCCCGGCCGGGTGACCGCCGCGGTCGAGGATGATTATCATAGCATGGCCGTCCTCCTGCATCATGACGGCGCGCGCATCAGCGGCGTCGACGCGATCATGGAGCGGGTGCCCTGGACCACCTGTCCGGGTGCGCCGGCGGTGCTGCAGGCGACCTTCACCGGTGTCGCGCTGACTGAGGCGGCGGCGCGCGGCGAGAAGAAGGCGAACTGCACCCATTTGCACGACCTGGCCGTGCTGGCTGCGGCGCACGCTGGCGACGCAGCGCCGACCCGCTATGAGATATTGGCCTGTGATCCGCTCGAAGGCGAGGCGGTCGCGGAAATCAGGCGCGACGGCGTACCGCTGCTGCAGGTCGCCCATCGCAGCCATGTCATGACCGCGCCAGCCGACATTGCCGGCCAGTCGCTGATGAAGCTGCGGCCGTGGATCGATGCGCTGGAAGAACCCCGACGCGAGGCCGCCCGGCTGCTGCAATGGGGCACGATCCTCGCCAATGGCCGGCTGATCCCGATGGAGCGGCAATCGACCGCGACCCGCGTGCCACCCAACTGCTTCACCTTCCAGCCGGAAAATGCGGTCAAGGCGCAGCGCGTCGGCCGGGTGATCGACTTCACCGCCGAACCCCTGGTGCCGCTCGACCATTTCGATGGCGCCGCCTATGGCCGGCCGCGCGACGCACAATAGAGGAACGGGACGATGGACGAGGCGCGGCAACTGGTGGCCCCCGAATTGCGCGCGGCGCTCGACCTCTTCTCGCCGCTCGAGCTCAGCGACCAGACTATCGCCGCCTTCCGCCAGCCCTTTGCCAACCGCCCAGCAGAACCAATGCCCGATGCGCTGGCTGCCGTGCAGCGGGAAGAAGTCTTCCTGCCCGGTGCGCCCGGATCGCCCGATGTCCGCTGCCTGCTCTATCGCCCGGCCGAGGCGATTGGCGACGCGCGGCGGCCGGCCTATCTTCATATCCATGGCGGCGGCTTCGTGCTCGGCATGGCCGACATGAGCGACCTGTCCAACCGGGCGTGGGTGGCGCAACTGGGCTGTGTCGTCCTGTCGGTCGATTATCGGCTGGCGCCCGAAACCCCGTTCCCCGGCGCCCGCGACGATTGCTACGCCGCGCTCGCCTGGCTGCATGACCAGGCCGACGTGTTGGGCATCGACCCCAGCCGCATCGCCATCGGCGGCGAGAGCGCGGGCGGCGGCCATGCCGTGGCGCTGGCGATCCATGCCCGCGACCTTGGCGCCTATCCGATCTGCTTCATGCTGCTCGACGCGCCGATGCTGGACGATCGCACCGGCAGCAGTGCGGCGCTCCACCCCGTCACCGGCCGGTTCGTCTGGACCCCGGCGCAGAACCGCTATGGCTGGGGCGCGCTGCTCGGGCAGGAAGCGGGGACCGACCATGTCCCGAGCGATGCCGTGCCGGCCCGCTGCGCCGACCTGTCCGGCCTGCCGCCTGCCTTCATCAGTGTCGGCGCGCTCGACCTGTTCCTGGAGGAGGATATCGATTTTGCCCGGCGGCTGCTGGCCCTCGGCATCGCGATCGAGCTGCATGTCACGCCCGGCGCCTATCATGGCTTCGGCCTGGCCGGGCCCGATACGCCGCAGATGCAGGCGCTCCAGGCGCTGCGCCTCGCGGCGCTGCGCCGCGCCTTGCAGGGGAACTGACGCCGCCCTTCAGAAGGCGGGCATCACCCTGTCGGCGAACAGCTGGGCATAGGGCTGGAATTTTGCCGGCGGCAGGCCGGGCGGCAGCATCATCATGATATGCTCGACATTGATGCGCTGCTGCATTGCGCGGAAATGGTCGATCGCGGCGTCGGGTGTCAGGATCTGCAGGATGCCGCTGCGCTTGAAGGCGTCGAGCGACATGGGTTTCAGCGCCACCTTGTCGATGCCCGATGCCTGATCCTCGGCCAGCCAGGCGCCGTAAGTCTCGTTCACATGGTGGAAATAGGGGGCCATCTCCGCCATCGCCGCCTCGGGGTCTTCGGCGACCAGGGTGAACAGGCTCTGGATGCGGATGCGCGCGGCGGCCGGGTCTTTCCCCTCGGCGCGCAGCTTGTCCGCATAGAGGCCGCATACCTCCTCATTGCCGAAATAGCCGTCGGCATATTTCGCCACCCGCGCCAGCGCCTTTTCAGCAAAGCCGCCAATATAGAGGGGGATGCGGCCGCGCGGCGCGGCCGGGCGTAGGGACGCGCTGGCGATGCTGTAATGCTGCCCGGTAAAATCGACCGTCTCGCCGGCCCAGAGTTGCTGGACGATCGCGAGGAACTCATCGAAGCGCGCGCCGCGCTTGCCGAAATCGACGCCATAGGCCTGAGTCTCGCGGCGGCGGTAGCCGATCGCCAGCGCCATCTCCAGCCGACCGTCGGACAGGATATCCAGCACCGCGCATTCCTCGGCAAAGCGGACCGGATGATAGAGCGGGGCCAGCGCGATCGCCGATCCCAATTTGATCCGGCTGGTCCGCGCCGCGATCGCCGCCAGCGCGACATTGGGCGCGGGCATATAGCCATCCTGCGCGCCATGATGTTCGGGCACCCAGGCACCGGCAAAGCCTGCCGTCTCGCTCCAGGCGACGAAATCCAATATCTCGGCATAGAGATCGGCCGGGCGTCGTTCCCATTGGGGCGGGTTCCGGAAATCATAGAGATAGCCGAAGGTCAGCGGGGTGGTCATGACGATGCTCCGAGGGCAGGGCAAAACGCCCGCCAACCCGGTTGGGTGGCGGGCGTGGAAAGGCCGTGGGGCCGATCCTTATTCGAAGGGTTCTTCGCCCTGCAGCTTGGTGCGGTGCATCATCCGGTTGCAGTCGGGATCATATTTCTCGGCCCGGTGCATGGTGCCGGTATTGTCCCAGATGACCAGGTCGCCGACGCTCCATTCATGGCTGTAGCTGAATTCCTCGCGGGTCGCCCATTCGCGCAGCCCAACCAGGATTTCGGCGCTGTCATAGGGATCGAGATCCTTGACCCGCTGGGCGGTGCAGCCCAGCACCAGCGACTTGCGGCCCGACTTGTGGTTCCACACCAGCGGCAGCTCATTCTCGCCGACCTGGCGCATGCCCTTCAGCTTGGCGAGGCTGGGTTCGGGCTCATAATAGAAGACCGTCGCCCAGACCGAGTGGATCACGCGCAGCGTCTCATACTCCGCCTTCTGTTCGTCGGTCAGCGCCTCATAGGCGGCATAGGTGTTGCAGAAACCGGTATTGCCGCCCCAGGTCGCGGGCACCTTGCACGACAGCAAGGAGGCGAGGATCGGCACATCGTTCATCGTGCCGTCGATATGCCAGTAGAGCGAGCCCTTGAGATATTCGGCGCTCTGCGGATTTTCCTTCACGTCGAGGGTGATCTTGTGGATTTCCTCGCCACCGCGATGCTCGGGTGCGAACGCGCCCAGCGTCTTGGTGAAGGCGATCTGTTCCTCGTCGGTGAAGTCGATCTTCGGGAAGACCAGCACGCCGCGCTGTTCCAGCAGCTCGCGGATCTGCGGCGCCAGCTCGCCGGCCAGCAGCTCCTCCTTGCTGTTGAGGATGCGGCTGCCGATGCTCGGCTTGATATCTTCATGCACGAAACGGGTAATGGTGGTGGCGGACATGCCTTGCTCTCCTATGCATCCCTGCGCGTTTGAACACATGTTCAACACGCCTGCATGGAAAAGTCAATGCCTCTCATTTTTCGGGCGGCAGCAATTCGTCCAATAGCGCCTCGACGGAAGCGCGCGCGTCGGCATGCCCGCTCGCGACCCCCATGTCGGCTTCCATCACCAGGGTGCGGCCGACCGCCGCGAGCAACAGGCTGAGGCCCGCCGCCGTCACCTTGTGATCGGCGAGTCGATCGCCCAGCAACTGCTCCATCAACTGCGCCTGGCGATCTCGCATCGCTTCGCTGTGGCGGGCGATCTCGGCACGGATCGCCTTGCGATGATTGGCCATGGCGACAAATTCCATCGCCAGCGCGTTGCGGCTGGGGTCGGAGAAGAAGCGCCACAGTGCCCGCACCGGATCGGCGCTGGTCAGCGCCGCCTCGATCATCGCGTCGCTCTGTTCGGCGCCGCGGCGGAACACCGCCAGCAGCAGGTCGTCGGTGGTCGGGAAATAATAATGGACCAGCGAGGGCGGCAGCTCGGCGCGCAGCGCCACCCGGCGCGAACTGGCGGCGGCATAGCCTTCGTCGCGGATCACCTGTTCGGTGGCCTCCACGATCCGGGCGCGGGTTTCGGAGCTTTCGGCGCCGACGCGACGTTTCTGGACCATGGCTGGAGCATAAATGGCCGGGCCGCCCATGCAAGCGTCTGGCGCTTTCGTCTGGCGCCTTCGGCGCGTCTGCACCGGCCTTCAAACGAGGCACGTGACTCGTTTGAACCCCACCCGACCGCCCATCAGGATATCATAGCTGGGTGGTCGGGTGGGGGTGTGGGCCGGTGCGGCCTCTTGAAAATGCGTTTTTCCGCGCATTTTCCAGCAAACTCTTAATGCGACCCCATATAGCGGCCGCCATTGGTGCTGATCGTCTGGCCGGTGATGTAGCTGGCTTCCTCCGACGCCAGATAGGCGCAGGCGGCGGCGATATCCTCGGGCTTGCCGATCCGCTTCATCGGCAGCGTCTGGGCAAAGGCGTCGGCATCGATCGGTGCGGCGCGCAGCATCGGCGTGTCGATGAAGCCGGGGGGCACCATGTTGAAGGTCACGCCGCTCGGCGCGAATTCCAGCGCCAGCGCCTTGGTCATGCCCATCAGGCCACCCTTGGACGAGACATAATGGCCCTGGGCGAAGGAGCCCGACTGGACCGAGGAGGAGGTGATGTTGATCACCCGACCCCAGCCGGCGGCCAGCATGTCGGGCAGCACTTCCTTGGTTAGCAGATAGGGGCCGCGCAGGTTGATGTGGATGACCTTGTCGAACAGGTCGTCGTCAATGTCCATGAACGGGGTGAAGGGGGCGATGCCGGCATTGTTCACCAGGATCGCGATCGGCCCCAGCTTGGCGCGCGTCTCTTCCGCCGCCGCATGGATCGCCGCCTTGTCCGAACAGTCGACGGTGATGGCGATGGCGGTGCCGCCGGCCGCCTCGATCAGCTTGACGGTCTCGGCCGCGCCGTCGCCATTAATGTCCCACACCGCGATCTTCGCCGTATCTTCGGCCAGGCGCAGCGCGATCGCGCGGCCAATGCCCGATCCTGCACCCGTGACCACGGCCGTGCGGCCGTTGAGAGACCTCGTCATCGCAATTCCTTCCTATATGTCAATTTCGGTGTCGCTTTCAGGCGCCGACCAGTTGTTCGATCGCCTCGATCGTCGTGCGGTGCATCATCCGATTTTCTTCCAGCGGATAGGGATCGACCCGGTGCATCGTGCCGCTATTGTCCCAGATCAGCAGGTCGCCCTCGGTCCAGTCATGGCGATAGACGAATTGCGGCTGGATCGCCCATTCGCGCAGCCTGGACAGCAGCACGCGGCCCTGCGCCGGGTCCATCCCCTCGACATGGTCGGCGGTCGACCCCAGCACCAGCGACTTGCGCCCGGTCTCATGGGTCCAGACCAAAGGATGGACCTTGGGCGTGCGCATCTGCCAGAAATTCAGCTCCGCCACGGTGGGTTCGGGGTTCACATAGCGCTGCGATGTCTCGAAGCTGTGGACCACGCGCAGCCCGTCATAGGCCGCCTTCTCTTCGTCGGGCAAATCGTCCCAGGCGGCATAGGTGTTGGCGAAATAGGTGCTGCCGCCGGTCCTGGACAGCGACTTGGCGTTCAGCGTCGCGGCGAAATTGGGCACATCGTCGCTCGCCCCGTCGATATGCCAGAAGAAGGCGCCCTTGATATATTCGGCGCCGGGATTCTCCTTGGGGTCGATCGTCACCTTGAAGATGCCGCCTTCGCCCTGCGGCTGGACCCGGCCCAGCGTGTGGGAAAAGGCCAGCTGATCTTCGCGACTCATGTGCAGCCCACGCACGATCAGCACGCCGCGCTGCTGCAATAGCGCCAGGATCGTGTCGGCGTGGGCGCCCGACACCAGGGTTGCCGCGTCGGTCCGGATTTCGGTGCCGATGCGCGCGGTCAGGTCGATCGTCGAAAAGGCCATCATCCGCTCCAGCGGGCGCCTGTCGCGCCCCTCTTCTTGGCTATCATCAACAGGATTGTTGATTTGACTGTCAAGGAAGTGGCGGCGACATCGCTGCGGCGAAGCCGTTACCGACCGGCCCCGCGCGCAAACAGCGGCGCCAGCAGCGCATAGCTGGGATCCTTCACCGGCACCGGCTTGTCGCCATGGTCGGCGGCCGGTTGCAGCAGCTTCATGTCGAAACTCACCACCCGCTTGGCAAAGCGCCACTGGCCATCGACGCGGCGATAGCTGTCGATATAGCGCACCCCCTGGATATCGTGCAGCAGCCCGCCCTTGCCGTCGGGGATCAGGTGCCAGGCAATGGCATAAACCTCGCCTTCGCCGGTATCGCCGTCGACACTGACCAGATGGTTGCAGACGAAATGATTGCCGATATGCATGTGCGGCAGCGACGCTTCGAGAAAGGCGACATAGCCGTCGACCGGCCCGTCATAATAGGCGCCATGGCTGTCGGTGGCGTCGTCGGTATAGAGCGACCGGATCAGCGCGAAATCCTGCCGGTCGACCCCGCGCGAATAGAGCTGGGCCAGTTCCCTGATCTCTTCCCTGGCGATCAGCGTCTCGATCCGGTTGTCCATGGCGTGCTTCCTCTCCTGTCGGGCCGGACCCTAGTCGGGCAGGGGCGCCGGGCAATGGGGCGGCGGCGGATCATCGGCCCGGCGATCCTCCCCTCTGTTCAGGCGGGTGCGAAGGCCCTAAGCCATGGCCCCGATGGATAATCTGCCGACCGATGCGCGCCAGCTGCGCTCCCGCCGCCAGCTGCTCGACGCGATGCTCCACCTGCTGGAAACCCGCCCCTATGATCAGGTGACGATCCGCGAGGTCGCGCGCGAGGCGGAGGTCGGCTACGCCACCTTCTTCCGCCATTATCCGTCCAAGGATGCGCTGCTGCACGATCTGGCGGCCGGACAGATCGCCGACCTGCTGCAACGCGCGCTGCCGATCCTGTTCGCCGACGATGCGCGCCAGTCCTGCATGACCCTGTTCGCTTATGTCGCCGAACGGCGCGCGCTCTGGTCCGCCTTCCTGACCGGCGGCGCGGCGACCATGCTCAAGCAGGAATTTACCGATCAGGCGCGCCAGCTGGCGCAGCAGAGGCCGCATGATGCCGGCTGGCTGCCCGATGAACTGCGCATCGTCTTCGCGGTCAGCGCCACGGTCGAGATTCTCGCCTGGTGGCTGCAGCAGGAACCCGATTATCCGCTCGATCGCATGGCGGAAATTCTCGACCGGCTGGTCGTCACCCCGTCGATGCAGCCCTGATCGGATAGGGGCATCGCCCCGCCGCTATCTGCGCCCCGTGCGTTGGCGCCTCATTCGGCGCCGCCTAGCATCTTCGCCGCAAGACGGGAGGGGCGGCATGGACGGATTGACGGTGACGACGACGGCCGGGCCGGTGCGCGGCATCCGGGCGAACGGCGTGCGATGCTGGCGCGGCGTTCCCTATGCGCGGGCCGACCGCTTTGCCGCGCCGGAGGCGCCGACGCCCTGGAATGATGTGCGCGACGCATCACGTCCCGGTCCGCAATGTCCGCAAATGTATGGCAATCAGGCGAAGCGGGCACGGCTGTCGATGCCTGACTTCGCCGAGGATTGCCTGTCGCTCAACATCCATGTGCCCGATGGCGCGACCGGCCCGCTGCCGGTCTATGTCTGGATTCACGGCGGCGCCTTCGTCGCGGGTGGCGGCCATAGCTATGACGGCAGCTACCTGGCGCGCGATGGCGACATCATCGTCGTCAGCATCAACTATCGGCTGGGCGTACTCGGCTTCGTCAATTTCGGCGCGATCGTGCCGGGCATCCCCTCCAATCTCGGCCTGCGCGACCAGATTGCGGCGCTCGCCTGGGTGCGCGACAATATTGCGGCCTTCGGCGGCGATCCGGCGCGGGTGACGGTCGGCGGCCAGTCGGCCGGCTCCATGTCGGTCTCGCTGCTGCTCCATGCGCCTGCCGCGCGCGGCCTGTTTGCCGGGGCGATCATGCAGAGTGGCGCGGTGAGCTTGATCCATGGCCGCGACCGCAGCGAACAGGTGGCGCGCGATTATATGGCGGCGCTCGGCAACCCCGATCTCGCCGCGCTGCGCAGCATGGACCTCATCCGTCTGTTCGAGGCGCAGGGCGCGGCCGGCGGCGCCAATCCCGGCACTATTCCCGCCGCCCCCTGGTTCGACGGCGACCTGCTGCCGGCCTCGCTGGCGGATGCGGTGGCGGAGCCGGCAGCGCCGGTGCCGTTGCTCGCCGGCGCCACGCATGAGGAAATCCGCCTGTTCGAACTGATGCCTGGCGACATATTGCCGACCGACTGGCCGGCACTCGAAGCCTTGCTCCATGCCCAATTGCCGGCCGATCATGCCGCGCGCATCCTCGCTACCTATCCGCGCGACAAGGCGGGGCGCCGCGCGCTCGCCACCGATCTCACCTTCCTGATGCCGACGCGCCATTTCGCCGATCGCCAGTCGGGGCAGGCGCCGACCTGGTTCTATCGCTTCGACTATCGCCATCCGATCGCTGGCGCGGCCCATGGGCTGGACCTGACCCTGACCTGGCCGATGCGCGGCCTACGCGCCGCCTTTGCCCGTGGCGGGCCGATCCGCGGGCGCCGCGCGGCGCTCGGCCGGCGGATGACCGATCATATCGCCCATTTCGTCCGCCATGGCGCGCCCGAGCCTGACTGGCCCGCCTATCATGTCGATCGACCGGCAGTGAAGATCTTCGACCTGGCGGACCGGGTGGCGGTCGATCCCGACGGCGGTCGCTGGCGCGCCTGGGCGGGCGCCGATGTCGGTGCCGGACTGACGACCCGCGCCTAGCCCTTCAGCGCCCCCAGCACGCTGTCGGCATGTTCGTGCCGACAGATGAGGAGGTCTGGCATGTATGTGTCTTCTTGGTTGTAGATGAGCGGCGATCCATCGATGCGGGATGCGTGGAGGCCGTGGGCGAGTGCGA
>NZ_QLJK01000041.1:0-37913 GCF_003950715.1 Sphingomonas sp. S-NIH.Pt3_0716
CCTGGTTTGCGGACCCCATCAGGGCCAGCAGTCCCTCCCGACTGCAACAGTAGGCCGGACAGACGACTGCAACCGACCGAACGTCAAAACATCAATTTGTACTTGCAACGCGGGAGCCATCCACAGATGACTGTCCGCGCCCCACCCAACTCCGTCATCCCAGCGCAGGCTGGGATCACTCTTTTCTTCTAGGGGGACTAGAACAAGTGGGATGCCAGCCTTCGCTGGCATGACGGGTCTGAAGGGCAGTGCTGATCCACTCAATTCCCCACTCGATGAGGGGGGCACAGCACTCGCTTTGCCGGGCCTTGGCCCTTTTCACGGCAGTTCCGGCGCATTCCCATGCGCCTCGCCCATGCGGCGGATCGCAGCGACCTTGGCGTGGAGCGGGGCCCAGTCGTCGGACTGGTCGATCGCGCTCCAGATCGCTTCCACTTCATCGATATGCATGGAGCAGGGGGCTTCGTCTGACCAATAGGCGTGGTCGCGGGCGCCCGGAACGGGCGGGTGGTCGGCCAGCTGGTCGCGCAGTTCGGCCCAGATCGGCTTGCTGTAGCGGGCGGGGTTACGGGGCGTGCCGCCGCGCCAGTCGTGGAAGAAGATGTCGATCGGCGTCGCGGTGGTCATCATCGCGCGCACGGCGGTTTCGGTCATGGCGGCGCTGTCCGTGCCTGGCTGGACGCCGAGGCGCCAGCAGAAGCGGCGCTGCATCGCCTGCGCATAGAGGGCAGGGAAGCGTTCGAGCTGTTCGATCAGTGGCGGCGCTTCGGTCAGCGGGCGTAGCGACACGGCAAGCTGGGCGACGTCCCAGTGGATCGCCTCGGCCTGGCGGGCGAAGGCATAGAGGCCGGCATGGTCGAAATAGGCGGCTGTAAAGCCCGCGTCCCAGAGCGGCGTGAAGCGCCAGGGGCCATAGTCGAAGCTTTCGCCGGTGACATTGATATTGTCGCTGTTGAGCACGCCATGGACGAAGCCGGCGACCATGTAGCTGGCGGCAAGGTCGGCGGTGCGATCGACCACGCGGCCGAGCAGCTGGGCGGGCGGATTGTCGCCCGGCTGCTCCCCATAGAGGCGGGTGAGGGCATAGTCGGTCAGCCGTTCGAGCAGCCCATTATCCTCGATATAGGCGGCGCGCTGGAAGCTGCCGATGCGGATGTGCGAATGGCTGAGGCGGACCATCGCCGCGCCGCGCGTGGGCGAGGGTTCGTCATTGCGCTCCAGCGCTTCGCCGGTCTCGATGATCGAGAAGGTCTTCGACGTGTTGACGCCCAGCGCCTCCAGCATCTCGGTCGCCAAAATCTCGCGCACGCCGCCCTTGAGCGTCAGGCGCCCGTCGCCGAAGCGGCTATAGGGGGTCTGGCCCGATCCCTTAGTGCCAAGGTCGAGCAGGCGGCCGTCCGCGTCGCGCATCTGGGCGAACAGGAAGCCGCGGCTGTCGCCGATATCGGGATTATAATGGCGGAACTGATGGCCATGGTAACGCAGGGCGAGCGGCTGGGGGAGGTTGTCGGGCAGGGGCGCGAAGCGGCCGAAATGGGCTATCCATTCGGCGTCGCTCAGATGATCGAGGCCGACGGTGGCGGCGGCGCGGTCATTGCGGAACCGCAACAGGGTCTGCGGAAAGTCCGCAGCATGCACCGGATCGGCGATGTCGGGCATCAGCGCGGTGATTTCCGTGGCGGGGTGGTAATTGGCGGCTTGCGGCTTGTTGTCCATGCGGCGATATGGGGGAGCATGGGCGGAAGGATCAAGCTTGACCGGCTATAGTGACGCATATTGGTGGTCCCCGGACGGACTGCGGCTGCATTATCGCGACTATGCGGGCGGCGAGGACGGGCGACCGCCTGTGCTGTGCCTGCCGGGGCTGACCCGCAATGCGCGCGATTTCGAGCCGCTGGCACAGCGGCTGGCGGGCGAGTGGCGAGTGATCTGTCCGGATATGCGGGGGCGCGCGGAAAGCGCCTATGCCAAGGATCCGATGAGCTATGTGCCGCTCACCTATCTGCAGGATATCGGCCGGTTGCTGGCGGACCTGGCGATCACCCGCTTCGTGGCGGTCGGCACGTCGCTGGGCGGGATCATCACCATGCTCATCGCCGCCACCCATCGCGAATGGCTGGCGGGCGCGGTGCTGAACGATGTCGGCCCGACGCTGGACGAGGCGGGGCTGGAGCGGATTCGCGGCTATGTCGGCGTCGGCCAGTCGCACCCGAGCTGGGTCCATGCGGCCCGCGCGCTGGAGGAGGCGAATGGCGATGTCTATCCGGCCTATGGGCTGGAGCAATGGCTGGCGATGGCCAAGCGGCTCTATCGGCTGAACAGCGGCGGGCGGATCGTGCTCGACTATGACATGCGCATCGCCGAGCCGCTGCGCGCGCCCGGCGGCGAGGCGGGCGTCGACATGTGGCCGGTGATGGCGGCGTTTCAGGGCATTCCGACCCTGTTGCTGCGCGGGGACCGGTCGGACCTGCTGAGCGCGCCCACGGCGGAGCGGATGGCGCGCGAGGTGGGGGCAGGCGCGGAACTGGTGACGGTGCCCGATGTCGGCCATGCGCCGGCACTGGACGAGCCGGAGGCGGCGGCCGGGATCGACCGCCTGCTGGAACGCGTGCTGCGTGGCTGACGGCGGCGGCGTGAGGCGGGGCGACCCGCCGCGCATCCTGCATATCCATGGCAGCTTCACGCTGGGCGGCAAGGAGGCCCGCGCGATCCGGCTGATGAACATCTGGGGCGAGAAGGCGCGGCACAGCATCGTCAGCGCCGCGCCCGAGGCGCTGGGTGCCCGAAGCGCGATCGAGCCGCAGGTGCCAGTCGATTTTCCCCAAGCGCCGCCCTTTGCCGGGCGGCCGGGGCTGGCGCGGTTCCGCGCGATCGCGCAGTTCCTGTCCGGCTATGACCTGGTGCTCGGCTATAATTGGGGGGCGATGGACGGGGTGATGGCGCACCGGCTGTTCGCCCGGTCGATGGGACTGCCGCCGCTGATCCATCATGAAGATGGCTTCAACGCCGATGAGGCGGTGGGGCTGAAGCCGCAACGCAATCTCTATCGGCGCATGGCGCTGGGGCGGGCGCAGGCGCTGGTCGTGCCCTCGGCCCGGCTGGAGCGGATCGCGCACCAGGCGTGGAAGCAGCCGGCCGGCAAGGTGCATCTGATCCGCAACGGCATCGATGTGGCGCGCTATGCGCAGGCGCCGGCACCGGATGCGATACCGGGGCTGGTGCGCGCACCGGGCAAGCTGCTGGTCGGCACGCTGGCGGGGTTGCGCGCGGTCAAGAATATCCCCCGGCTGGTGCGCGCGGTGGCAGCCCATCGCGAACGGCTGCAACTGGTGGTGGTGGGCGAGGGGCCGGAGCGCGACGCGATCCTGGCCGAGGCGGCGGTGCAGGGGCTGGACGATATCTGCCTGGCCGGGTTCATGACCGACCCCTGGCGCTTCGTCGGCCTGTTCGACATTTTCGCTTTGTCGTCGGACAGCGAGCAATTCCCGATCTCGCTGGTGGAAGCGATGGCGGCCGGACTGCCGGTGGCGTCGACCGATGTCGGCGACGTCGCCAATATGGTCGCGCCGGCCAACCGCCCCTTTGTCGCAGCCGATGAGGAAGGGCTGGCGGACGCGCTGGGGAAGCTGGCGGCCGACCCCGAATTGCGCGCTGCGCTGGGCGCCGCCAACCGGGCGCGGGCGCAGCGCGATTATGACGAAAAGACCATGGTCGACGCCTATGCCGCATTATATGGCGAGGCTCTGGCCAGCCCCCACATTTTGCGCTAGGGCGCCCTACAGTTCGTCATCCCTGACAAAAACTGTTATAGGACGACATTTCAACCGGTCTGGGGAGGCCGGTTCATTTCGCGGGAGAAGTCGTTGTTCAAGGGTTTGAAACCCATCGTCTATGGTGGCCGTGAAGTCTGGCCGCTGGTCGAAGGTGGCAAGGGTGTTGCTGTTTCCAACCATGCCAGTTCGGGCGCCTGGGCGGCTGCCGGGGGCATCGGCACGGTATCGGCGGTCAATGCCGACAGCTATGACTCCATGGGCAATATCATCCCGCAAATCTATCATGGCCGCACCCGCCGCGACCGCCATGAGGAACTGATCGCCTATGCCATCGACGGTGCCGTCGAGCAGGTGAAGCGCGCCTATGAGATTGCCGGCGGCAAGGGCGCGATCAACATCAACGTGCTGTGGGAAATGGGCGGTGCGCAGCGCGTGCTGCACGGCGTGCTGGAAAAGACCAAGGGCATGGTCGCCGGCGTCACCTGTGGCGCGGGCATGCCCTACAAGCTCAGCGAAATCGCTGCCTCCTACAATGTCAGCTATCTGCCGATCGTGTCGTCGGGCCGGGCCTTCCGCGCGCTGTGGAAGCGCGCTTATTCCAAGGCGTCGGAATGGCTGGGCGCGGTGGTCTATGAAGATCCGTGGCTGGCCGGCGGCCACAACGGCCTGTCGAACGCGGAAGATCCGCGCGCGCCGCAGGACCCCTATCCGCGCGTTCGCGACCTGCGCGCCACGATGCGCGAAGGCGGCATTTCCGACGACGTGCCGATCGTCATGGCCGGCGGCGTCTGGGCGCTCAAGGACTGGAACGACTGGATCGACAATCCCGAGTTGGGCGCGATCATGTTCCAGTTCGGCACCCGTCCGCTGCTGACCCAGGAAAGCCCGATCCCGCAGGATTGGAAGGACCGGCTGATGCAGCTGGAACCGGGCGATGTGCTGCTGCACAAATTCTCGCCCACCGGCTTCTACAGCTCGGCGATCCGCAATCCCTTCCTGCGTTCGCTCGAAGCGCGGTCGGACCGCCAGATCCCGTTCAGCACCGAGCAGGCGGGTGATCATACCCATCAGCTCGACGCGGGCGTGAAGGGCAAGAATTTCTGGGTGACGGTCGGCGACCTGCTGCGCGCGCGCGAATGGGTGGGTCAGGGCTTCACCTCCGCGCTCAAGACGCCGGACAACACGCTCGTCTTCGTGACCGAGGAAGAGAAGGCGGAAATCCGCAAGGATCAGACCGAGTGCATGGGCTGCCTGTCGCAGTGCAGCTTTTCCAGCTGGATGGACAGCGAAACCAACTCGACCGGTCGCCTGGCTGATCCGCGCAGCTTCTGCATCCAGAAGTCGCTGCAGGAATCGGTCCATGGCGGCGACCTGGACAAGAATCTGCTGTTCGCCGGCCATGCCGCCTATCGCTTCAAGCAGGACCCCTTCTATTCAAACGGGTTCGTGCCGACCGTGAAGCAGCTGGTCGACCGCATCCTGACCGGCGACTGATGGCGGCGGATATTCAGGGGCTGGCGGTGTTGCATTATGACACGCCGCATTTCGACGTGGTACGGCCGGGGCAGTTCGTGCTCTGCGCCGTATCGGGCGCGCGAATCGACCTCGACGATCTGAAATATTGGAGCGCCGAGTTTCAGGAAGCCTATCGCGGGCCGGAGGAGGCGACTGCCTCCTTCCTGCGCCACCGCGGTGCAGCATTTCGCTGAACCGCGGTAAGTGCCTGCCACTATTCGGCTTTTTGGCATCGTTCGATTAGTTGAATGATCGCTGTGCGCTGCAGCGAAAATTTCAAGATGTTGCGATTTCCATTCATCGCCCTGGCGACACGTCTCGTCGTGAGATTGCTGTTCCCACGTCCATTTATCTGATGTATTCTTCCTCAACAGGCGGCGCAGATCGTCTTTTGGGTGAAGGATGTGTCAGATGTCTCGAATTGATGTCTTCGGCGATCGTATCTGTCTGGTGAGCAGCCTGCTGATCCTGGGCTGGTTCATTTACAACGTGTCCTTCTAAACAGGACGCGACCGGGAAAGGCAGGGCGATGCATTTGGCGATGCAAGTCGCTGGATGCGCTTTGTTTTTTTCGGATCCTGCTGGATTCTCCTCTCCTTTTGACAGCGGTATCGGCTGGCAATTGCTGCCGGAACCGATATGAACGCCGGGAATGCTTTTAACAGGGCGTCCTCGGGACGCCCGTTCACGCCAGTCATGGGAGTTGCCCGCCGTGAAAACCCGCGCCGCCGTCGCCTTCGAAGCGAAGAAGCCCCTCGAAATCGTCGAAGTCGATCTGGAAGGCCCCAAGGCGGGCGAAGTCCTGGTCGAGATCATGGCGACCGGCATCTGCCATACCGACGCCTATACGCTGGACGGGTTCGACAGCGAGGGTATCTTCCCCTCGATCCTGGGCCATGAGGGTGCGGGCATCGTCCGCGAAGTGGGTGCTGGCGTCACCAGCCTGGTGCCGGGCGACCATGTCATCCCGCTCTACACGCCGGAATGCCGCCAGTGTAAGTCGTGCCTGAGCGGCAAGACGAACCTCTGCACCGCGATCCGCGCGACCCAGGGCAAGGGGCTGATGCCCGACGGCACGACCCGCTTTTCCTACAAGGGCCAGCCGATCTTCCATTATATGGGCTGCTCGACCTTCTCCAACTTCACGGTCCTGCCCGAGATCGCGCTGGCCAAGATCCGCGAGGACGCGCCGTTCCAGAGCAGCTGCTATATCGGCTGCGGCGTCACCACGGGCGTGGGCGCGGTGATCAACACCGCCAAGGTGCAGGTGGGCGACAATGTCGTGATCTTCGGCCTGGGCGGCATCGGCCTCAACGTCATCCAGGGTGCGCGCCTGGCCGGTGCGAACAAGATCATCGGCGTCGACATCAATCCCGATCGCGAGGAATGGGGCCGCAGGTTCGGCATGACCGAATTCCTCAACTCCAGGGGCATGAGCCGCGAGGAGGTGGTCGCCGCGATCGTCGCGATGACCGATGGCGGCGCGGACTACACGTTCGACGCCACCGGCAACACCGAAGTGATGCGCGTGGCGCTGGAAGCCTGCCATCGCGGCTGGGGCACCAGCATCATCATCGGCGTGGCCGAGGCAGGCAAGGAAATCAGCACCCGTCCGTTCCAGCTGGTCACGGGCCGCAACTGGCGCGGCACGGCCTTTGGCGGGGCCAAGGGCCGCACCGACGTGCCCAAGATCGTCGACATGTACATGACCGGCAAGATCGAGATCGATCCGATGATCACCCATGTCATGGGGCTGGAGGACATCAACAAGGGGTTCGACCTGATGCATGCGGGCGAGAGCATCCGCAGCGTCGTCGTCTTCTGACCCGATAACCCAACAGGAGAGTGACCATGTTCAGCCATGTGATGGTGGGATCGAATGATCTCGACGTTTCGCGCGCCTTTTATGATGCGCTGTTCGGTGCGGTTGGCGGCAAGCCGGCGATGCAGGACGACAAGGGGCGGCTGATCTACATGCATGACGGCGCACTGTTCATGGTCACAAAACCGATCGATGGCGAGGCTGCCTGTCATGCCAATGGCGGTACGATCGGTTTCCGCATGGCATCGACCGAGCAGGCCGATGCCTGGCATGCGGCCGGGGTCGCGGCGGGCGGCACGGCGTGCGAAGATCCGCCGGGCGTGCGCGAGGGCGGCTTCGGCAAGCTCTATCTCGCCTATCTGCGCGATCCCGCCGGCAACAAGCTGTGCGGCCTGCATCGGATCGGCTGAGGAAGGAAGAACGGGTGGAAACGGTTTCGACCAACAGGGCCTTTGGCGGCATCCAGGGCGTCTATCGCCATGCTTCGCGCGAGACGGGGACGGAGATGACCTTCTCCGTCTTCGTGCCGCCGCATGCACCCGGCGCGAAGCTGCCGGTGGTCTGGTATCTGTCCGGCCTTACCTGCACCCATGCCAATGTGACCGAGAAGGGCGAGTTTCGCCGGGCCTGCGCGGAACTGGGGCTGATCTTCGTCGCGCCCGATACCTCGCCGCGGGGCGAGGGCGTGGCCGACGATCCGGACGGCGCCTGGGACTTTGGCCTGGGCGCGGGTTTCTATGTCGATGCGACGCAGGCGCCCTATGCCGCCCATTATCGCATGTGGTCCTATGTGACGCAGGAATTGCCGGCGTTGATCGCGGACCAGTTCCCCGCCGACATGGATCGCCAGTCGATCATGGGGCACAGCATGGGCGGCCATGGCGCGCTGACCGTCGGGCTGACCTATCCCGATCGTTATCGTGCCGTGTCGGCCTTTGCGCCGATCGTGGCGCCGGGGCAGGTGCCCTGGGGCGAGAAGGCGCTGGGCGGCTATCTGGGCGCGGACCGGGCCGCGTGGCGCAAGCATGACGCGGTCGCGCTGATCGAGGATGGAGCGCGGATCGATGCGCTGCTGGTGGATCAGGGCGCGGGAGACAGCTTCCTGGAGGGGCAGCTACGCCCCGAATTGCTGCGCACGGCCTGCGACGCGGCGGGCATCGACCTGACGCTCCATCTGCGCGACGGCTATGACCATAGCTATTATTTCATCTCCAGCTTCATGGACGATCATCTGCGCTGGCATGCCGCGCGGCTGGGCTGAGCAATTGGGCTGATCGCGGACCGTCCGGGCAAAGCCCGGATGGTCGCGGCACAAGATAAGCTATTTTGCCTTTCTCTATTTGATAGGTAGATAGAGTGCCGAGCGTTTCGCTCCGCGGCTTTTGAAGGATGTCAGCTTGCTCCGCGTTACCAACGGCTAAAGCGCACGGTACCCAAGCGACAACGCCCGGTTTCGTGTTCCTCCCGTACAAGGAGAAGACGATGACCCATAAGCAAGCCCGTGTCCGCCAGCAGCGGCAGGACCAGACCCCGCAAATCCATATTCCCCATAGCAGCTGGTCGCGCGTCGAGCGCAACCGCAGCGCTGAGGCCGTGCTGGCGCCGGGCGATTTCTGGGCGCGGCTGGGGCTGTAGGGGCTCGAACCGAGCGGCCTCTTTGCTTTCCAGAACCGCATTCCCCGCCGTCATCCTGACGAAAGTCAGGATCCATTCTGCGCTATGCTCGAAAGCGAGCGCGGAATGGATCCCGGATCAAGTCCGGGATGACGTCAGGCCAAAGAGGGGAGCGCTCGGCCTTTCTACCGGAACACCACCGTCTTGCCGCCGTTGCGCAGCACGCGTCGGTCGGCGAGCCAGCCGACGGCGCGGGCCAGCACCTGGGCCTCGATATCGCGGCCGATGCGGATCATGTCGTCGGCGGTGGCACGATGGTCGACGCGCTCGACCGCCTGTTCGATGATCGGCCCTTCGTCGAGGTCGGCGGTGACGAAATGGGCGGTCGCGCCGATCAGCTTGACGCCGCGCTCATGGGCACGGTGATAGGGGCGGGCGCCCTTGAAGCCAGGCAGGAAGCTGTGATGGATGTTGACGCATCGGCCCGAGAGCCGATCGACCAGATCTTCCGACAGCACCTGCATATAGCGGGCGAGGATCAGATACTCCGACCGGCTGCGATCGAACAGGTCGAGCAGGGCGGCCTCCTGCGCGGCCTTGTCGCCATTGGGCGGCAGCTCATGATAGGGGATGTCGTGCCATTCGGTGATGCGGCGCATGTCGGGATGGTTGGACACGACTCCCATGATGTCGACCGCCAGCGTGCCGGTCTGCCAGCGGTGCAGCAGGTCGGCGAGGCAGTGCGACCCCTTCGACACGGCGATCAGCATGCGCGGGCGTTCGGCCGCTTCGGTGAGGCGCCAGTCCATGGCGAAGCGGGTGCCGATATCGGCAAATTCGTTGCGCAGGCCGGCAGTGTCGAAGCGCATGCCGGTGTCGGTCGCTTCGAACGCGACGCGCATGAAGAAGAGGCCGGCCTCGCGATCGGCATATTGCTGGCTGTCGGTGATGAAGCCGCCCCGTTCGGCGAGGAACTGGCTGACCGCCGCGACGATGCCGACGCGGTCGGCACAGACCAGGGTCAGGATCCAGGACGGGATGGTCTTGTCATTCACTCTGCGGCTCCCAGCAATTCTGCCGAGGCGTTGCCTCAAGCCGGGGCCGCGATCAAGCCTTGGCGCTGGTCATGGCGAAGATGCCGGTGGCGTTGCCGGTGTCAAAGGCCAGGTCCAGCCGGCCGGTGTCCGGGTCGATATCGCGGCTGATGAATTCGTAGAAGGAGCCGGGCACGCTGCGCAGATCGCGGTCGGCAAAGATGCGCTCGACGCTGTCGGCGCGGAAGGCGGTCTGGCGGACGCGGCCGGTGGCGGAGATTTCGAGCTTGGGCTTCATCGGCCGGTCTTCCGCCTTGAGGCGATCGGCCAGTGCCGCGACATCGGGCACGCGATCGGTCGCATGGTTGAAGGCATTGCCCTCGGTCGCGATCCAGGCGGCTTCGTTGGAGCGGGAGAGCAGCAGCTCATAATCGGCAAAGGCCGGCGGTTCATGCTGGCGGTCAAACGCGGAGACGATGACGGGCAGGGTGGCGGCGGCATCATCGAAGCTGACTGGCTCGCCGGCGGCATAGCGGTCGAGCAGGGCGAAGGTCGGGGCATCGAGCGGATCGCGCGAGGTGCCGAAGATGCGGGTCGCCGCTTCGCCAAATTCTGGATCGAACCGGTCGACATGCAGTTCGGACAGGAAGAATTGCGGGATCGCCTCGGGCGCATCGACATGGGCGTAGGCGCGGCCGGTCATCCTGAGGCGATCGAGCGGATAGAGGGCGGCCATGCGATAGCCCAAGGGCAGGAAGATGCGGGTAAAGGCATCCTCGCCGGCGGGCAGGGCGCCGGTCGGCCCCTCGGCAAAGCGGATGGTGCGCAGCGCGCCATGGTCGAACATCACCCGGCCGCCGCGCGCCAGCGTGTCGGCGACATAGGCCGCGCCGCTCGGTACCCGTGCGAGCAGGTCGTGGAACAGGATGACGTTCATCGCCATGGCAAAGGCGGCGCGGCTGACGGTCGGGCCGCTTTGCGCCAGCAGTGCGGGATCGATCGCCAGCGCGTCCAGTGCGGCCTTGCCGGCGTCTTCGCCCAGCACCGACTGGACCAGGGCGACGATGCTTCCTTCATTCTGCGACGACATAAGAACGCTCCACGATGACAGCGTCCTTATCGCAGGATAGGGTGGGTCGCGCAAATAGGGAGCTGTCATCACTTGATGCGGAACGGGAATGGATAGGGCGCGCAAATGGCTGCCGCCGATGAGTGCGCTCAACAGTTTCGATGCGGCCGCGACCCATGGCAGCTTCTCGCGCGCCGGGGTGGAGGTGGGGCTGACCCAAAGCGCGGTCAGTCGCCAGATCGCGCTGCTGGAGGATTGGTTGCAGACGCCCTTGTTCGACCGGGTCGGGCGGCGGGTGCAACTGAACGAGGCGGGGCAGGCCTATGCCGAGGAGATCCGCCCGGCGCTCGATAGGATCCGGCGGGCGACCCGGCGGGTGGCGGCGCGGCGGGCGCAGGGGGCGCTGCGGATTGCGACCCTGCCCAGTTTCGGCATGCGCTGGCTTGCGCCGCGCCTGCCGGGCCTCAGCGCGCTGCATCCCGATCTGGTGGTGGATTTCGCATCGCGATCCGACCCGTTCGATTTCGCGCAGGAGGAGTTCGACGCGGCGATCCATTATGGCCTGCCGGAGGAATGGCCCGGCGTGGCGCAGGATTATCTGTTTCGCGAACAGATGGTGCCGGTCTGCGCGCCGGACTGGCTGGCGGCCAATGTGCTGCGGTCGCCGGCTGATCTGCTGGGCAAGCCGCTGCTGAGCCAAAGTTCGCGGCGGGACGCGTGGGCACGCTGGTTCGCGGCGGCGGGCGTCGAGGCGGGGCCGTTGCCGCCGGGGCCGGCGTTCGAGCATTTCCTGATGCTGGCGCAGGCGGTTGTGGCGGGGGCGGGCGTGGCGCTGATCCCCAGCTTCCTGATCCGGCCGGAGCTGGAGGCGGGCAGCCTGGTCATCCCGTTCGACCGACCGCTGTCCAGCGAGCAGGCCTATTATCTGGTCTATCCCACGGGGCTTGGCGGTCATCCGGGACTGGCACGGTTTCGCGCCTGGATGCTGGCGAGCGCGGGCGCGGATTAGGCGCCCGCGCGGGCTTAGTTCTTCTTCGGCATGCAGTCCGCGCCGGCGGCCTTGATGCTGCTGCACAGGCGCGAGGCGTCGGCGCTGCTGGCGATCGGCCCGGCCTGAAGGCGGGTCACGCTGCCGGCCTTGACCAGATAGGGTTGATAGCCGGAGAGGCCGCTGACCTTGCGGGTCAACTGGCTCCACAACGCACGGGCGCGGCCTTCGTCGCCGAACGCGCCAAGCTGGACGCGCCAGTCGCCGCCGGCAGCCGGTGCCGGCATCCTGGACGGCGCGGGCTTGGGTGGCGCGGGCTTGGAGGGGGCCGGTTTGCTTGCCTCCGGTGCCGGCTTGGGCGCGGCCGGCTGCGGCTTGGCAACCGCGACCTGGGTCATGGGTGCGGGAGCTGGCTTTGCTGGTGCCGGGGCGGGAGAAGCCGGGCGGGGCTGTGCCGCTGTCGCGGGCAGGGTCAGGCTGGCACTGGCCAGGCTCTTTTCCTGCGCTTCCATCGACGAAGCCAGGGCTAGGCCCTGCTTGCGCTGGTCGGCGGGGATATATTTGTCCATCTGCTGCAGGCTGGTGGTTGCCTGTGGCAGGCCGGAGGCGGAGGCGCGCGTCATCATCGCATAGGCGCGGACCCAGTCCTTGCCGATCATGTCGCCGTTGAACAGGGCGGTGCCGACAATATATTGCGCGCGGGTTTCGCCGCGGGCGGCGGCATGCTGCAGATAGGGCATGGCCCCGGCGCGATCGCCCTGCTGGAACATCAGCAGGCCCAGATTATCCTCGGCGCGGGCATGGCCCTGCGCCGTCGCCTTGCGATACCAGTCGACCGCGCTGTTGAGGTCGGCCGGAATGCCGCGGCCGAGCTTATAGGCCTGACCCAGATTGAACTGCGCATCGGGATCGCCGGCATTGGCGAGTGGGCGCCATTCGGTGATCGCCTTGGCATAATCGCCCTGCTGCCAGGCATCGACGCCGGCCTTCACATCGGCAAGCGCCGGCAAGGCGGCCGTCAATAGCGTGCCGAACGCAACGGCTCCCCAGATAGGCTTCATATCCATGCTCCAGACCGGAAATATCGTCCGGCACTATCGTCAAACAAGGTTAACGTCTTCTTAGCATTGCCGGATCCATGATGTGAAACCGGGGATAGGTGATCCTCAACAAGGTTGCCAGACCAGTTAACCGAATTTTAGGCGGCGCCATGCCAAATCGTTTCGGAACTGGATTTACCTGGGGGAAGGCGCGTGCGCATATTGGCATTGGCATCGCAAAAAGGCGGATCGGGCAAGACGACCCTGTCCGGTCATCTGGCCGTACAGGCACAGCTGGCCGGGGCCGGTCCGGTCGTCCTGATCGACATCGATCCCCAGGGTTCGCTGGCTGACTGGTGGAACGAGCGCGAGGCCGAATATCCCGCCTTTGCCCAGACCACGGTTGCGCGGCTGGCCGCCGATCTCGAAATCCTGCGCCAGCAGGGGTTCAAGCTGGCCGTGATCGATACGCCGCCGGCGATTACCATGGCGATCCAGAGCGTGATTTCGGTTGCCGAACTGATCGTCGTGCCGACCCGTCCGAGCCCGCATGACCTGCGCGCCGTCGGTGCCACGGTCGACCTGTGCGAGCGCGCCGGCAAGCCGCTGATCTTCGTCGTCAATGCCGCGACGCCCAAGGCGCGCATCACCTCCGAAGCCGCTGTCGCTTTGTCGCAGCATGGCACGGTGGCGCCGGTGACGCTGCACCATCGCACCGATTTCGCCGCCTCGATGATCGACGGCCGCACGGTGATGGAGGTCGATCCCAAGGGCAAGTCGGCCGCCGAAGTGACCGGGCTGTGGAGCTATATCTCCGATCGCCTGGAAAAGAATTTCCGCCGCACGGTCTTTTCCGTGCCCCAGAACAGCGTCGGCACCGCCGCTGCTTCGCGTCCCGCCGGTGGTGGCTTCGGCCGCCGCGTCGTGCAGTAAGAAAAGGGGGCTATCATGGCTGAGGCCAAACCGATCGCTTCCCTAACGTCCGGCCTGCTGGCGCGCAAGGGCGCTGCCACGCCGGCGATGCGCCGCCCGATGCTGGGCTTTGGCCGCCCGACCAATGGCGGCATGATGTCCGACGATCTGGGCTGGAACGACATGGGTTTCGACGTGCCGATGCACGATGACGAGCCTGCCGCGCCGACCGCGCCCGTTGCCACCGGCCTGACGCCGATGACCACGGTGCTTGCGCCGGTTCCGGTGCCGGCGGTCGTGACCGAACGCGAGGAACTGGCCGAGCGCGTGGCACAGGTCGTTCTGCCCGAGACGGTGGAAGCCGAGCCGGAACCGGCCGAACTGGTGATGGCTGCCAAGCCGATGCGGGCAAAGCCGGCGCCGGTGCGCGCCGCGCCGCCCAAGGCGATGGCGGTCGACAACGCACGCAAGGCGGCCTTCACGCTGCGGCTGGACGCGGGCCGTCATCTCAAGCTGCGCCTCGCTGCGGCCGTGACCGGCCGGTCGGCGCAACAGGTTGTTACCGAAGCACTGGATGCTTTCCTCGAAGGGCTGCCCGAGATTGATCGGCTTGCCCAGCAATTGCCGCACTGACGCGGCGATCTTTGATTATAGGTGGGTAAGGTCATGAAACGAACGGCATTTGGCAAGGCGGCCGTTTCCTCCTTGATGGTGGCGACGACGATGGTCGGCTGCACCGGCGCGGCATTCCATCCGCGATCGGCGGCGGTCAAGCACGCCAATCCCGGCAAGCCGGCAGAGGCGGCGGAAAAGGCGCTGGCCGATCGCGACGGCGCAAAGGCCGTGCAGGCAGCGGAAGCGGCCGTGCAGGCGGCGCCCGACAATGCGCAATATCGCCAGTTGCTGGGCCGTGCCTATGTGCTGGATGGCCGCTTCGTTTCGGCCGAGACGGCGTTCACCGACGCGATGACGCTGGGCAACCGCGATTCGCGCACCATCGTCAGCCTGGCGCTGGTCGAGGTGGCGCTGGGCAAGAATGATGCTGCGCGCGATCTGCTAGCGGCCAATACCGACAATGTGCCGGCGGGCGATTATGGCCTGGCGCTGGCGATGGCCGGTGATCCGACCGAAGGCGTCCGCATCCTGTCCGCCGCGATCCAGGATCCGTCGGCCAATGCGCGCACCCGCCAGAACCTGGCCTATGCCTATGCGCTGGCCGGTCGCTGGAAGGATGCGCGGCTGGTCGCCGGGCTGGATCTGGCGCCGCTTGCCGCCAATCAGCGTATTGCCCAATGGGCCGGCATGGCCGACCCGGCACTGGCGCCGCAGCGCGTCGCCGCGCTGATGGGCGTTACCGTCAACGGCGCCGATCAGGGCCAGCCGGCGGTGCTGGCGCTGGCGCCCGCTGCGCCGGATGCCGCACCGGTGGCGCTGGCCGCCGCGTCGACCGAGCCGGCCCCGGTACTGGATCTGCCGAGTGGTTCGCCGATCGAGATGGCGGCGGCCGAGCCCGCCCCTGCTGCGCCCGCGCTCAACACCCGGATCATCGAAACCGCCGTGCCGGCGTCCACGCCCGCACCCGCGGTCAAGGCTGCGCCCAAGCCGGCGCCGGTGCGCGTCGCTGCCAAGCGCGACTTCGTCGTCGAAGGCCCGGCGGCCAAGGCCAAGCCGGCCAAGGGCAAGGCTGCCCCGCTCGCCAGCCCGGCAGCGCGGATGCAGCAGGTCGCCTATATCAAGCCGGTGACCACAGGCGCGAGCGCCTGGGTGGTTCAGCTTGGCGCCTTCAATTCGCCGGCCGTCGCCAAGGAAAAATGGACCAGCATGGCGCGCGTCAACGGACGCATCGCTGCCTTCCCGGTGCTGACCAGCCAAGCGACCGTCAATGGCCGGACCTTCCACCGGATCGCGATCAGTGGCTTTGGCAGCCGTGCGGATGCGCAGACTTTGTGCCAGTCGATCAAGGCGCAGCACGGCCAGTGCTTCGTGCGGGAAGGCGCACCGAACGCGACGCCGCAGCGCTGGGCCGTGGCATCGACGCGCGGCCGTCAGTTCGCATCACGCTGATCGCACGGCGCCTTCGGGCGTGACCATGACTTCATGCGGGCCGGGCCGAAAGGTTCCGGCCCGCAATGCATTTGCGCGCTGCGCGTGCCGCAATCGTGCGATGCGCTGAATTTCGTATTATCTGGAGCTAGCCCGGCCTTGCCAAGGGCTGAAATAGTGGCTCCCCGAGTAGGATTCGAACCTACGGCCATTCGATTAACAGTCGAATGCTCTACCGCTGAGCTATCGGGGAGCAGCCCCGCTTGCGCCGGGCAGGCCGCGCATATGCAGCGGCTTGTCCCAAATGGCAAGCGCTGCTTTTGCCATTCCTGAAAAAAATCTGTGCATATGCATGCGCTTGCGGAACGGGCGCATTTTCGTCCTTTCCCGCCGATTTTTCAGGCTTCGCCGATGTGGATGGCAAGCCAGATGGTCGGCGCGTCCGTATGGGTGACGCGGTGCGGGATGCCCGCGCGAATCAGCCGATGATCCCCCGGTTCCAGGCGATAGGTGCCGATCCCTTCCAGCAGCAGTTCGGCGGTCCCGGTCAGCACCAGCACCCATTCATCCCAATGCTGGACATAGGGGCGCTCCGGCGGTGTGCTGTGGCCGTGGGATATGATCCGTTCGATCCGCACGCCCGGCATCGACACTATATCCTCGAACAGTTCCTCGGCCTCATGTCCGGACGGGATATCGAGCAGGTTGGTCGGCGCATCGACCGGCAATGCAGGAGGTGGGCATGTCATCGGCGCATGATGCCGATTGGCGGAAAATTGGAAATGGGGGTTTTTACCGGGGCGGCAGCCTGTGGGACGGGCGTGTCATCTCCGTTGTCGCCGCGCTTGTTGCTTGAAATCCTGCGCCTATCGTGCTGACCATGCGGCCTGGCCGTTCGGCCCAATGTCAGAACAGGGGTTTGATACCGTGACAATGATATCCCGTTTGCTGCTGTCGGCGGCAATGGTGGCGGGCGCTTGCGCCGCGCCGGCAATCGCGCAGCCCAAGCAGGTGCTGACCCACGAAACGCTGTGGATGATGAAGCGCGTCGGCGCGCCGGTGGCGAGCCCGGACGGCAAATGGGTGGTCTATGCGCTCAGCGAACCTTCCTATGAGAAGGATGGTGCGATCAGCGACCTGTGGATCGTGCCGGCCGACGGATCGGCCGCGCCGCGCCGCCTGACCGCGACGAAGGCGGGCGAGGGTGATCCGGCCTGGGCCCCCGACAGCCGCCGCATCGCCTTTTCCGCCAAGCGCGAGGGCGACGATGTCGCGCAAATCTATGTGCTGGACCTGGCCGGTGGTGAAGCCCGCCGCGTGACCAGCATCCCGACCGGCGCGGGCAAGCCGATCTGGCGGCCCGATGGCCAGGCGATCCTGTTCGAAAGCGCGGTCTATCCCGGCGCGATGGACGCCGCCGCCAACAAGAAGGCGGCCGAGGAACGCAAGGCGCGCAAATATAATATGCGCGTCTATGAGCATTTCCCGATCCGCTACTGGAATGACTGGCTGGACGACAAGCGGCCGAGCCTGTGGCTCCAGCCGCTGGCGGAAGGCGCGCCGGCGCGCGATATCCTGTCCGCCACCAAGCTGGCGCAGGCCGATGGCTTTGGCGGCAATGCCCAGAGCGACGGCGGCATGACGCTGGCGCCGGTCTGGAGCCCGGACGGCAAGGAGATCGTCTTCACCGCCACCACCGAGCGCTGGAATGCGGCCCATGCCCGCGTCAATTTCGGCCTCTATCGCATGCCGGCCGACGGCGGTGAGCCGGTGCTGGTGACGCCGACGCCGGGTGAATATGGCGACATGAAGTTCACGCCGGACGGCAAGAGCCTGATCTTCCAGTTCAACACGCAGGGGCAGGAGGTCTATGACATGGCCAAGCTGCACCGGGTTGCCTGGCCGGCGGGCGGGGCAGCGACGCTGCTGACCGGCGGATTCGATCGCGCGGTGGACAGCTATGCCGTGACGCCTGACAGCCGCAGCCTCTATCTGACCGTGCCGGACGCGGGGATGGAAAATCTCTATCGTGTGCCCGTGAGCGGCGGCACGCCCGAACTGGTGATCGCGCCCAAGGTTGGCGGCTATGCCGGGATCGACATTCCGTCGGATGCCAAATCGACGCAGATCATCGCCAGCTATGGCAGTTCGGTGAACCCGGCGGAAATCGTGCGGATCGACCCGGCGGCCAAGCGGCACAAGAACCTGACCAACGTCAACACGGCGCTCGCTGCGACGATCGACTGGGCCAGCCCGGACCATTTCTGGTTCACCACCGACAAGGGCCGGCGCATCCACAACATGATCGTCACGCCCCCGGCGTTCGACCCGGCGAAGAAATATCCGCTGATGGTGCTGATGCATGGCGGCCCGGCATCGTCCAACATGGACCAGATCGGCCTGCGCTGGAATTATCACCTGCTCGCGAGCGCCGGTTATGTCGTGCTGATGACCGACTATACCGGCTCGACCGGCTATGGTGAGGCCTTCTCGCGCGCGATCAAGCTGGACCCGCTGCGTGGCCCGGCGAACGAGATCAACCAGGCGGTGGATGAGGCCGGCAAGCGCTATGCCTTCATCGACACGGCCAATGCCTGCATCGGCGGCGCCAGCTATGGTGGCCATCTCGCCAACTGGATGGAGGCGACCACCACTCGCTACAAGTGCATCGTCAGCCATGCCGGCGAAGTCGACCTGCTGACCCAGTGGGGCACCAGCGATTTCAACTATGGCCGCTAAGTGGCGAGCGGCGGTCCGCCCTGGGGCGACAGCCCGGTGTGGCGCGACCAGAGCCCGATCACTTATGGCAAGGACTGGAAGACGCCGATGCTGCTGACGGCGGGTGAGCGCGATTTCCGCGTGCCGCTGGCGAACACGCTGGAAACCTGGTCGACCTTGCAGCGGATGCAGGTGCCCAGCCGCCTGCTGATCTTCCCCGATGCCTGGCACTGGATCACCAAGCCGGAGGATAGCCGCCAATTCTACCGCGAGGTGCAGGGCTGGCTGGCCCATTATCTGAAAGGCGCGCCGGAAGTGAAGGGCGGCCCGATCGCCGCCCCCGAGGCGGCCAAGGCGCAATAAGCAAAGAAAAGGCCCGGTCGATGGACGACCGGGCCTTTTTCCATCAGTCCTTTTCGACCTGGCTGACGTCGCGCACCGCGCCGCGCGCGGCGTTGGTGGTGAGCGCCGCATAGGCGCGCAGGGCGGGCGAGACGTTGCGCTTGCGGCCGAACGGCTTCCACGCCTTCTTGCCGCGCGCCACCATCTCCTCATGGCGCCTGGCCAGTTCGGCATCGTCGACCAGCAGCTGGATGCCGCGATTGGGGATGTCGATCAGGATCGGGTCGCCGGTCGCGACCAGCGCGATCAGGCCGCCCTCGGCCGCCTCGGGCGAGACATGGCCGATCGACAGGCCCGACGTGCCGCCGGAAAAACGCCCGTCGGTGATGAGCGCGCAGGCCTTGCCCAGCCCCTTCGACTTCAGATAGCTGGTAGGATAGAGCATTTCCTGCATGCCGGGGCCGCCCTTGGGCCCTTCATAGCGGATGACGACGACGTCGTTCGCCCTGACTTCATTGCCCAGGATGCCGGCGACCGCCGCGTCCTGGCTTTCATAGACGCGCGCGGTGCCGTGGAAGGTCAGGATGCTGTCGTCGACGCCGGCGGTCTTCACGATGCAGCCCTCGGGCGCCAGATTGCCGAACAGCACGGCCAGGCCGCCATCCTTGGAGAAGGGATGTTCGGCGCTGCGGATCACGCCGGTCTGGCGATCCATGTCCAGTTCCTTCCAGCGGTTATTCTGGCTGAAGGCCTGGGTGGTGCGCACGCCGCCGGGCGCCGCCTTGAAGAATTCCTGCACCGCCTCGCTGTTGGTGCGGCTGATGTCCCAGCGGTTGATCGCCTCGCCCATGGTGGTGGCGTGGACGGTCGGCAGGCTGGTGTCGAGCAGGCCGGCGCGTTCGAGCTGGCCCAGGATCGCCATGATGCCGCCGGCGCGGTGGACATCCTCCATATGCACGTCCTGCTTGGCCGGGGCGACCTTGCACAGGCAGGGCACGCGGCGCGACAGCCGGTCGATATCGGCCATCGAGAAATCGACGCCGCCCTCATGCGCGGCAGCGAGCAGGTGCAGCACCGTGTTGGTGGAACCGCCCATGGCGATGTCCAGGCTCATCGCATTTTCGAAGGCGGCATGGCAGGCGATGTTGCGGGGCAGGGCGGACGCGTCATCCTGCTCATACCAGCGGCGGGCGAGATCGACGATGGTGTGGCCGGCCTCGCGGAACAGCTTCTCGCGATCGGCATGGGTGGCCAGGATCGAGCCATTGCCCGGCAGCGACAGGCCCAGCGCTTCGGTCAGGCAGTTCATCGAATTGGCGGTGAACATGCCCGAGCAACTGCCACAGGTGGGGCAGGCCGCCTTTTCGATCGCGGCGACTTCCTCGTCGCTGTAATTTTCGTCGGCGGCGACGACCATCGCATCGACCAGGTCGAGCGCCACGGTCTTGCCCCGGATGTCCGCCTTGCCGGCCTCCATCGGCCCGCCGGACACGAAGATGACGGGGATGTTGAGGCGCATCGCGGCCATCAGCATACCCGGCGTGATCTTGTCGCAGTTGGAAATGCACAGCAGCGCGTCGGCGCAATGGGCATTGACCATATATTCGACACTGTCGGCGATCAGATCGCGGCTGGGCAGCGAATAGAGCATGCCGTCATGACCCATGGCGATGCCGTCATCGACCGCGATGGTGTTGAATTCCTTGGCGACGCCGCCGGCCGCCTCGATCTCGCGCGCGACCAACTGGCCCAGATCCTTCAAATGGACATGGCCGGGCACGAACTGGGTGAATGAATTGGCAATGGCGATGATCGGCTTGCCGAAATCCTCGTCCTTCATGCCGGTGGCGCGCCAGAGGCCGCGCGCGCCCGCCATGTTACGGCCGTGGGTGCTGGTGCGTGAACGATAATGAGGCATTTTGCGCCGTTCCTGTAATCTTGTTTCCCTGCAATGGCTGCCCCCTACGCCTTTGCGCAAAGGTTGTGAAATATATTATTGAAGCGATATAAGGTCGCAAGGAGACTTTATTGCCATGGACCTTCGCCCGCTGCGTCATTTTCTGGCTGTTGCCGATACACTGCATTTCGGCCAGGCGGCGCAGCGCCTGGGCATGACCCAGCCGCCGCTCAGCCAGTCGATCTTGGCGCTGGAGCGGGAGCTGGGCGCGCCGCTCTTCACCCGGTCGAAGCGCAATGTCGCGCTGACCGCCTTTGGCCGGCAATGGCTGGAGCATGTCCGTCCGGCGGTGGAGGCGGTGAGCGCGCTGCCGGACATCGCCCGCCGCCTGCGCGACGGCAGCGCGGGGCAGATCGGCCTCAGCTTCGTCAGCACCGCCGACTATAGCCTGTTGCCGGCGCTCGTGCGCGATTATGCCGCCCGTTTCCCGGAGGTGGAGATCGCACTGACCGAGGCGACCAGCGACGTGCAGATTGCCGATCTGATCGACGGGGTGAATGATGCGGGCATATTGATCGCGCCCGATGGCGCGCTACCCGACGCGCTCGCCTATATGCCGCTATTGCGCGAACCGCTGGTCGTGGCCGTGCCGGAGGGCTGGGTGGCCGATGAGCAGGCGCAGGGCGTTCCTTTTCTCGACCGACCGCTGATCCTGTTTCCGCGCCGGGTGGCGCCGGCCTTTCATGATCTGGTGAGCGGCTATCTGGCCGGGCGGGGGCAGCCGCTGCTGATCCGGCAGGAGGCGATCCAGATGCAGACGATCATCAGCCTGGTGTCGGCGGGCATGGGCATCGCGTTGGTGCCGGCGTCGCTGCGCAACCTCGCGCGGACTGGGGTGCGCTATCTCGACCTGCAGGATGCGCCGATCCTGGAGACTGGCCTTGCCTGGCGGCGGGACGATGACGGCGCGACGCTGGCGGGACTGCTGGGCGTCGCCCGCGCCATGGCCTGAACAGAAAGAGACCCCGCCGCACAAGGGATGCGACGGGGCCGAGGTTCAGGGAGGTGTCACTCCAAGGGGGGAAAGAAGTGACAGCCACATCTATAGGTCCGGTCCATGAACCTTATGTGAAGCAAGCAGAATTTTTCTGCGGGGGCGCTTTAGTGCTGAAATTCGCCACGCCGGGCTACCAGCGTTCGCCCTGGGTCGAGGCGACGACGGGGCGCTGGTAGGAGGCATCTTCCCTGCTCCAGTGGGGCTTGAGGAAGCCCTTCACATTGGCGGAATAGACCCAGCTCGCATCGGTGTCGGCGGTCATCTCGATCGTGCAGCGACGGGTAAGCAGCCGCCATTCGCCGCCGCGCCGCTCCAACTGGTCGATATAGCGGCCAAAGGCGATCGTCGTGGTCTTGCCATCCTGCCAGAACAGGCCGCCGACCGTGTAGCTTTCGCAATAGGCGGTGTCGCCGTCGATCTCGCACAGATGGTTGGTGATATTATGGCTGGTCGACAGGAAGAATTTGCCATGGCCCATATTGGCCCGCGCCGCATAGTCGGGCGCGCGGGTGATGATGGGGCCATGTTCGTCCACGCCATCCTCCCACCAGCAGCTGTTGATGATGTCCACATCCTGACGGTCGCGTCCGCGGCATTCGCGCAGGATGCAATCGCGGATCGCCTGCCGGTCCTGCAGGTCGCGCACGGTGGCGCGCAGCGCGGCGACTTCCTGTTCGAGGTCCATCTCCAGCTTTTCCCTTTCAGCCCTGCGGCACCAGTTGCACCTGCATCATCTCGCCATTCGGCCCCATCGGGCTGTCATGTTCCTCGACCAGGCAGACGGGGTTGCTGTTGCTGGCGAAGAGTTGCAGTTCGTCGGCCTTGCGGATGTCGAGCATCGCAGGGTCTGACAGGCCCTTCATCGCGGCCTGATAATCGGCCAGGCTGTTCCACCATATTTCCATGATGCAGTCATAGCCGGGATGAATGATCTCGCCGGTCAGCGGGTTGGGCTGGGGCGTGACATAGCGGCGGACATAGCGCTGGGCGTTGGGCAAAGCCGGCTTGGCGCCCATCTTCTGCGACAGGCGCGAATGCTGGTTCTCATAATAGTCCATGAACTGGTCCATGGAGAGGTCGTCGCGCTTCCTGAGGAAGACGATCTGCTTGATCATGGCTCTCCTCCCGCGCTCAATATTGCCGTTCGCCGGTGGCGTCCGACGCCTTGAAGCCGTCGATCGGTTCGATCGCCTTCATCATCACCAGCGGGATCAGGCGGTCGGTCGACTGCTGATAGCCGGCATAGGCCGGGAAGACCTGGCACATGAAGGCCCAGACCCGATCGCGTTCCTCGCCCTGCGGCTCGCGCCAGGTCGCGCGGAAGGCCTGGGTCGCGACCTGGAAGTCGACCGTCTCGCTGTCGCGGATGTTGAGATACCAGGCGGGATGATGGTCGGCGCCGCCCTTGGACGCGACGATCACCACTTCGCCACCGATATCGCCATAGATGAGGGTGGTGATGAAGGTCTTGCCGCTCTTGCGGCCGGTATAGCGGATCATGCAGTGGGTGGTGAAACCATGGCCGCCGACGGCGGTGATGTCCATGATATGGCCCTGCGCCCCGCCCGATCGCAGATACATGTCGCGATGCTCGCTGATCCAGTCCTTGCGCGTGTCGCGGATGGCGGCGGAACTGTCGTCGCTCATGACGGCCTCCTCTCTGTCAACTTCGGTGTAAACCAGCCGGGCGCCCGACGGACCTGAAAAGGGCGTCGCCATGGCGATGCTTGCCACGTCGGATCAGCGGATGATCCGGTCATATTGCGGCAGCGGCGCGACGCCATAGCTTTGCCGATAGGAGGGGGGCTGGCGATCGCCCACGTCGCGCAGCCCATAATGTTCGGCCAGTTCCGCGCCGATCAGCGTCTGGCCGGCATGGTCCGCCAACGCCGGATCCTGCGACAGCGCCCAGATGACATGGCCGGTGAACTCGGGCGTTTCGACCATCTTTTCCAAATAGGCATATTTGGCCGGGTCCGACGCGATCAATTGCAGCAGGCGCCCGGTGCGCAGCGCGCCCATCCAGATCGACAGGGCGGTGACGCCGGTATCGCGCAGGTCGACGGCCATGTCGGCCGCCATCTTGTCCTGGCTGACCTTGTGCGCGCCATAGCCGGGGCCATAGACATAATGGGAGGCGCCCGACCCCGATGTGAAGACGATCAGCCCCTGGCCGCGATCGACCATCATCGGTGCGGCATGATAGCTGGCAACATAGGAGCTGCGGATGCCGACGGTGATGATGTCGGCCAGCTTCAGCGGCTTTTCCCAGAAGCGGCCGGGCAAAGTGAGTTCGTCATGGATGGCGGCGACATTATTGACCAATATGTCGATATGCCCCTGTTCGGCGCGCACCCGGTCGAACAGCGCGCGGGTCTGGTCGTCATCGCCATGGTCGACGCGCACGGCGATGCCCTGTCCGCCGGCGGCCGTCACGGCGGCGGCGGTTTCGTAGATGGTGCCGGGCAGGGGGGCGTCGCCGGCCTTTTCCGAGCGCCCGGTGACATAGACGATGCAGCCATGCTGGCCGAGCGCGGTGGCAATGCCCTGGCCCGCGCCGCGACTGGCGCCGGTGACGACCGCGACTTTGGGTGTCTGGCTCATCCATTCTCTCCTTGAGGCATCGGGCTAACCCAGGCCACCCGCACCTGACCATGCAGGGGGCGGAGATATCGCTTTGGCGTTAGGCCGGGTTCGGCGGATTGCCGACCAGTTCCAGTTCATGGCCGTCGGGATCATGGATCATCAATATGGCCGGCCCCTTGCCCGAGGCACGGATCGCACCGACCGGATAGCCCGCCGCCTGCATGCGCGATGCAACCCCCGACAGGTCGGGCACGCGCAGGACGATCTTGGCGATGCCGCTGTTGGCCGGTGGCGCCTTCTGCGCCTTGTCGTACAGCAGGATCAGGGTCAGCCGGCCGCCCTTGCCATCGGCGCAGAGCATGACTTCGGTCACTGGCCCATGTTGCAGCGTGGTGGCAGGGACAAGGCCGAGCGCGACCTGATAGAAGCGCAGCGCCTTGTCGAGATTGGCCACGGGCAGGCCGGGCGCCATCAGGGTCGCGCCGACCGGCAGCGCCGTCTGGGCATGAAGCGGGGCCGCGCCAACGGGCAGCAGGGCGAGCAGAAGGGCGATGTCGCGCATGGATCAGGCAGTTTCGCTGGCGGTGCTAACCGGGGCGTCGTCTGCTTTGCGGCGCTGCTTGATCTTGTCGAAATCGGCCTCGAACTTCGGACGCATGGTGCCGCACAGCCGGTCCCAGATCGTCGTGTAGCCACCGAAATTGCCGGTGAAATAGCGATGATGCTGATCGTGGAAGGTGGCGGAGATGAACCATTTGGTCGCCCAGCTGCGGTTCCACCAGCGCGGCAGCATCTCATAGCCGGAATGGACATAGAGGCCCATGATGATGTTGGTCGGCACGATCAGCGCGACGGTCGCATCATGGACAGTGAAGACGGTCAGGAACAGCGGCACGAAGCCGCCATTGATCAGCGATTCCAGCGGGCTGACCGACAGGGTGGTGAGCAGGTTGGGGGAGGTCGACTTGTGATGCAGCTTGTGGACCCAGCTATAGACCGGTTCCTTGTGCATCCAGCGGTGCAGCCAATAGAAATAAGTGTCGAACAGGAAGAAATAGAGCGCATATTCGAGCGCGATCATCCACCAGGCGGCGGGCGCCGGGTTGAAGCTGATCGCGCCTACTTCGACCAGCTTGGTCTTGATCGTGCAGAGCAGCAAGCCGGTGATGGCGAGGTTGATGACGGCAAAGCCGGCCTCGTTCCGGAAAATCTTCCACTTGAAGCCGCGCGGCTGGATCTTGCGCGCCTTGAAATAGCCGCTGACGATGCCGGCGCCGATCCCGGTCGCGACAAACAGGCCAAGCCATAGCGAGAGAAGATGCTCGCCCTTTCCCAGATATTCCAGCACGCCGGTCCTTCCCGTTGCAGACAGAAGGGCCTGCTATCACGGGATAGGCCGGGGATTTTGTCGGCGCTGACACATAGGCTGGAAATGCGGGCGGGCGCTCAGCCGCGATTGGCGTTGATCCCGTCCAGCACGAAATCGGCGATCGCAGCGTCGATGCTGGCATCGTCCGCCAGGCCCGCCGGATAGAGCCAGTCGCGAAACAGCCGATTGGCGAGCACCGCGGCAAAGGCGGCGCGGACCATCAGGCGTGGATCGACGCGGGGCGTACCCTCGATCCGGGCCGACTGGACGGCGGCGCCCTGCTCGAAATAGGCGGCCAGGCTCTCGATCGGATTGCCGCTGTCCCCCGCCGGGCCTCCGGCCAGCATCATCGCCCGCAGCAGCGCCTCATGCTCGGTGACGAAGCGTTGCAGTTCGGCGATGTAGAGGCGCGCGGTGTCAGCCCGGCTGGCATCGTCCTGCGGCACCGGATGATCCGCATTGAAGCGTTCGAGATGCTGGCTGAGCGGGCGGAACACCGCTTCCTGGAACAGGGCGGCCTTGGACGCAAAGCTGCGAAACAGTTGCGCTTCGGTCGTGTCGGCGGCGCGGGCGATCGCGGCGGTCGTCGCGCCGGCATAGCCATGGCGGCGAAATTCATCCTGCGCTGCCAGGATCAGTCGGCTGGCGACCTCCGCCGAGGATCGGCGCGGCCGCCGGGCTGGCTTGTCAGCCTTGTCCCCGCTCATGTGCGCAGGCGCGCTTCAGACAGGTCAAGCTCACGGGTGAGCTTGCGCCCGACCTCGCTGCCGATCTTGCGGCTGCGCAGTAGGGTGAGGAGCGCGGCGCGTTCAGCCGCGACGCCGATCATGCGGAAGTCGCGGAACAGGGCGCCCTGCGCGCGAAGATCATCGGCCTCGGTCGCGCCCAGCGCTTCGATCCGTTCGCGATACAGGTCCATCACGCGGGCACCAGCCTCGGCATAGCGTTCGGCATGGCCATGGGTTTCGGCCAGTTCATGCTGATGCCGCTCGATCGCCTGGATCGCTGCCTCGGCGGTGACGATGCGGGCGGCGTCCTCTTCCGCGGCCTTGTTGGCTTCGGCCGGCATGTCGAGATTCTTGAGCAGCAGCGGCAGGGCGACACTGGCCAGGATCAGCGACAGGATGATGACCCCGGCGGCCAGGAAGATGGCAAGATCGCGCGCGGGGAAGGGCGTGCCGTCGTTGAGCGCAAGCGGCAGGGTGAGCACACCGGCAAGGGTGATGGCACCACGCACACCGGCGAACGATGTCGCCGCCACCAGCCGCCAGTTGGGCCGGCGCGGACCATCGACGCCGCGATACTGGTTGCGCAGGATGGTGAAGCGCAGCGACAGCCACACCCACAGGAAGCGCAGCGCAGCGAGGCCGACGACGATCGCGACTGTGTAGAGTGCCAGCCAGCCGGGTTCGCTATGGCCGGTCAGCGCCACCGTGCGCTTCGCTTCGGCAAGGATGCCGGGCAATTGTTCGCCCAGCAGCACGAAGATGATGCCGTTGAGCGTGAACTGGATCGTGTCCCACACCGAATTGCGGCGCATGCGGGTTTCGGCCATCGCCTCGCGCGAGATTTCGGCGAAGGTCATGGTCACGCCCGCGGCGACGGCGGCCAGGATGCCGGAGGCATGGACATGTTCGGCCAGGATATAGGAGCCGAAGGGGATCAGCAGGCTGACCAGGATCTGCGACCCGGTTTCCTCGCCCCAGCGGCGCGTGACCCAGGCCTTGGCGCGTGACACGACCAGCGTGACGCCGACGCCGATCGCGATGCCGGCAAAGGCCAGCCAGAGGAAGTTGAGTGCAGCATCGCCGGCGGAGAAGCTGCCGGTCAGCGCTGCGGCAATGGCAAAGCGCAGGCAGACCAGGCCGGATGCGTCGTTGAGCAGCGATTCCCCTTCGAGGATGTGCATCATGCGCTTGGGAATGGGCACGCGCGCGGCGATGGCGGACACGGCGATCGGATCGGTCGGCGAGACCACGGCGGCGAGCGCGAAGGCGACGGCGAGCGGCATCGCCGGGATCATCCAGTTGATGAAGAAGCCCATGCCGATGACGGTGGTCAGCACCAGTCCCAGCGCCAGTTCGACCACGGTCGAGGCGTCCTTGAGCAGTTCATCCTTGGGAATGCGCCAGCCATCGAGGAACAGCAGAGGTGGCAGGAACAAGAGCAGGAATATTTCGGGATCGAGCGCGACCCTGTGCGATGTCGACAGGCCGATGATCGCGCCAAGGGCGATCTGGACAAGAGGTGTCGGGATGGAAATCGGCATCATGCGCGACAAGGCGCCACTGACGACGACAGCCAGCAACAGGAATAATACGACCGAAATGACGTCCAAATCTTCGCTCCAACTTATGTGTCGGGCGACCCTAGGCGGACGGATTGCCGATGGGCAAGCGCCGGGCGCGAATTTTCCTTCAATTTCAGCACCGCAACGCGGCTGTCATGCAGCGGACCTAGAGGGTTAACATTATTTGCCGTTCGGGGACGATTCGATGAATGCAAGCGTGGCAATTGGCGGGGCACGTCGGCCCGAGATGGACAAGGGGCTGGGCATGGCCGGCTCGATCGGCTTTGGCGCCGCCATCATCGCCGCGCTGATCTATGTCGTCTACAGCGTCTATAGCGATGCGACGGCGGTGGGCGTGGCACCGACCGCCTATCTGCCCTTCCTGCTGCTGTTCCTGGCGCTGCTGATCGCGCTCGGCTTCGAATTCGTGAACGGCTTCCACGACACCGCCAATGCGGTCGCGACGGTGATCTACACCAATGCAATGCCAGCCAATATCGCGGTGGTCTGGTCCGGTTTCTTCAATTTCCTTGGCGTGCTGCTGTCGACCGGCGCAGTAGCGTTCGGTATCGTGTCGCTGCTGCCGGTCGAACTGATCCTGCAAGTCGGGTCCAGCGCCGGTTTCGCCATGGTGTTCGCGCTGCTGATCGCGGCGATCATGTGGAACCTCGCCACCTGGTGGCTGGGTATCCCGTCGTCCAGCTCGCACACGCTGATCGGATCGATCATCGGCGTCGGCGTCGCCAATGCGCTGCTGCACGGCAAGAGCGGCACGTCGGGCGTCGACTGGAGCAAGGCGACCGAAATCGGCCAGGCGCTGCTCTTCTCGCCGCTGATCGGCTTTGGCCTGGCGGCGCTGCTGTTCGTGGCGATGAAAGTCCTGGTCCGCAACAAGGCGCTCTATCGCGAGCCGCAAAATGGCATGCCGCCGCCATTGTGGATCCGTGCGCTGCTGATCTTCACCTGCACCGGCGTCAGCTTCGCCCATGGTTCCAATGACGGGCAGAAGGGCATGGGCCTCATCATGCTGATCCTGATCGGCACGGTGCCGACCGCCTATGCGCTCAACCGCGCGGTGCCGGCGCGCTATACCACCGAATTCCACGCCAATTCGATTGCCGCCACGGCGGCGCTAGGCCAGCGTGCGCGTGCCATGATGCAGCCGATCGAGGCGCGCGCGCAGGTCACGCGCTATATCGCTGACAAGCGCTTTGCCGACACGACCATGCCGGCGCTGTCGGTGCTGATCGCCGATGTCGATCGGCAGGTGATGAATTATGGATCGCTGGCGCAGGTGCCGGCCGCTGCCGTGTCCAACATCCGCAACGACATGTACCTGGCCTCCGAAGCGATCAAGCGTCTGGGCAAGGAAAAGGCGGCGGGGCTTTCCGAAGCGAAGATGACGGCGCTGATGACCTACAAGGGCTCGCTCGATGCCGGCACCCGCTTCATTCCGACCTGGGTGAAGATCGCCGTCGCCTTTGCGCTGGGGCTGGGCACCATGGTCGGCTGGCGGCGAATCGTGGTCACGGTGGGCGAGAAGATCGGCAAGACGCACCTCACCTATGCGCAGGGTGCCTCGGCCGAACTGGTGGCGATGGCGACGATCTTTGGCGCGGACCATATGGGCCTGCCGGTGTCGACCACCCATGTTCTGTCGTCGGGCGTGGCAGGCACGATGGCGGCCAATGGATCGGGTCTGCAGATGGCGACAGTACGCAACCTGCTGATGGCCTGGGTGCTGACATTGCCCTGTTCGATCCTGCTCGCAGGGCTGCTATATATGGTCTTCGCGCAGATCTTCTGATCGACAGGAGCGGCATATCGGCGACCGGAACGACCCGCTGATCCCCATGATATTACCGGTTCCGGGCATGGGGCCGGGGCTGATCTGGGGGCTGGACTTCGCGCCTGAGGCGATCAGGCCGGTGGATCATTGCGATGGCGGGGCGACGGGAGGCTTTCGCTGGCTGCACCTGAACCTCGCCGATCACGGCACGCGGCAATGGATTGAGGGTGCGGCGATGCTGCCCGAGGCGGTGCGCGAACTGATCCTGTCGCCCGATACGCATCAGCGGGCGCTGGTCGATGGCGACACGGTTGGCTGCGTCCTGCATGATTTCGAGCGGGACTTCGATGTGGCGGATACCGCGCGGGTGGGTGCGCTGCGCATGGCGTTGACGCCGACATTGATGCTGACCACCCGGCTGCATCCGCTGCGCTGCGCCGACATCGCGCGCCATCGGCTGGAGCGGACGAAGGGCGTGATCGGCGGGGCGCAGGCGCTGGACCTGCTGGTCGGCGCCATTGCCGAGAATATCGCCGATATCAGCCGCACCCTGTCGGCGGACATCCAGCGCGCTGAGGACGCCTTTCTGGAGGGGCATCATCCGCCCCAGCCGCGCGACCTGGTCGGCATTCGTCGCCGGCTCGCGCAACTGCATCGGTTGCTGTCGGGCGCGCGCGGCGTGTTCCAGCGGCTGGAACGGGACGAGGAACTGCCCGACGCGCTGCTGCCCACCGTCGAGAAGCTGACCCAGCGGCTGCAGGCGCTGGACGCCGACATATTGGAGGGCCAAGCGCAATTACGGCTGCTGCGCGACGAACTGGACATACAGGCGGCGCAACGGACCAACCAGAATCTCTACATCCTGTCGATCATCACCGCACTGATGCTGCCGGCGACACTGGTCACCGGACTGTTCGGCATGAACACCGGGGGCATGCCCTTTGCCAGTGCCTCGCACGGCACGCTGACGGCGACGTTGGTCGCGGCGGGGGCTGCTGGCGTCAGCTATTGCCTCCTGCGCTGGATGGGGTTCATGCGGCGCTGAACCGCGATCCATCGCGCCGACGATCTTGGGCCGGGGCCTCTCCTAAAATCAAATGATAGTGAATACTATCTATATGCTGCCCGCCAGTGGCAGAGGAGAGGCATGCCATCATGATCATCGAACCCGACATCCTGGCCTATCTGACTGATCTGGAGAGTGCGGTCGCCAATCTTGGCGACACCTGGCGCCCCGACGATCCGGCCTATCGCGCCGACGTCTATCGCCAGACGATGACCAGCCTGTCCTATGCCTATTTCGCCTATTTCCATGCCACGCCGGAGCATCCCGATTGGGCCCCCTTGTGGAACCCGGTCTATACGCTCCAGCCCAATCCGGACGATATCTACCTCCAGTCGCCGATCCGCGGGGATCTGACCTACCGCATCGCCGGCAATCGGGGCAGTTGCAAGATATTGAGCTTCACCACCCAAAGGGCCTTGTCCGGCACGGTCGATGAAATGCCTCGCCCCAATGGCCATCATGAGGTGGACGACAGCGATCTGGGGCTGGAGCCGGGGGAGCATTTCGAACTGATCCTGAGCGCCCGGCGCCCGGCGGGCTATGCTGGCAAATGGGCGCCGATCGATCCCCAGGCGGGCGGGCTGATGGTGCGCTATCGCAGCTATGACTGGCTGAACGAGGTCGATCCGCAACTGACGATCGAATGTCTGGATCCGGTACCGCCCAAGCCGCGCCTTTCGCCGGAGGAGATTGTCGCGCGCATCCGGGAAATGGCAAAGTTCCCCGGTCGCAAGACGCGGCTTTATTATCCGATGCAGAATGGCGTGAAGGAGCGGGTTGGCTTCAACCGGTTCGAGCCGGTGCGGATGCCCGGCGCGCTTGCCAAGCAGGTCTACTGGCCGGCCTGCTTCCAGTTCGACGCCGATGAGGCGCTGATCATCGAGACCGACATCCCGGCCCGTGCGCCCTACTGGAATATCCAGCTCAACGACCCCTATTTCAACGCGCTGGAATATGTCTATCGCCTGTCCAGCAGCAACGGCCATTATGCGAAGCTGAGCCATGACGGCAAATATCGGGCCGTCATCGCGCTGGAAGACCCCGGCGTGCCCAACTGGCTCGATCCTGCCGGCTATCGCGAAGGCGGCATCTATGGCCGCTGGTATGATTGCGACAGCGCGCCGGTGCCGACCATCACGCGGGTGAAGCTGAACGCGTTGCGCACCCATTTGCCCGCCGACACGCCGATCGTCACGCCGCAGCAGCGCGCCGAGGAGTTGCGGCTGCGGGTGCGGGCCTGCCAGCGTCGGCGGCGCTGGTGAAAGGGAGGGGATTGCCAATGATGTCGAACGGATATGAACCGCCGCTACGCTTCGCCGCCGCGCTCGACCAATTGCACGATCTGGTGACGGCGGAAACCGGCCATGATGATTTTGGCCCTGACGATTATCTGTCGGGGCTTCGCGTGCTGCTCCAGTCGATGGATTATGATCCGCGCTTTACTGCGGCGGGGCGGCGCACCGCCTGGGGCCATGTGGTCGGTGTTCTGCGTGGCCGGGCAAGTGCGATCGCGGCGATGAAGGCGCATCCGGGCTTCGATGCCCGGCCGATCCTGAGCCCTGTCGTCATCACCGGCGTGCCACGCACCGGGACCACGGCGCTGCATCGGTTGATGGCGGTCGATCCGCGCTTCCAGGGGCTGCAAAGCTGGCTGCTCGATACGCCGCGTCCGCGTCCACCGGTCGAAAGCTGGCAGCACGATGCCGATTTCCGCCGTTCGGTCGACTTGCTGGAGCGGCGCTATGTCGATGCGCCAGCCAAGCGGGCCGCGCATCATGTCGCGGCCGAGGAAGTGCATGAATGCTGCATGATGCTGCGCCAGTCCTTTGTTTCCAACCTGTGGAGCTGCGGCTGGTCGGCGGCAAGCTATGACGCGTGGTGGTGCGCGCAGAGCGAGGCGGCGGGCTATGACCATTATCGCCGCTGTGTGCAGTTGATCGGCGCCAACGACCCGGACAAGCGCTGGCTGCTCAAAAATCCCGGCCATATCGAAAATCTAGACCTGCTCTTTGCCGTCTTTCCCGATGCAAGGGTGATCCAGACCCATCGCGATCCGGCCAAGGCATTGCCTTCGCTCGTATCGCTGCTGATGGCGGGGCATGGCGCGATGGAGGACGGGCGGGCGGCCGAGCGCGGCGCGCTGATGCTGGCACGCGAAACGGCCAAATGGTCCCATGCCGTGCGCAAGGCGGAAAAGGTGGCGAAACGCCATCCGGGCCAATTGCTCGATATCGTCCATGGCGATTTCCATGCGCAGCCCATGGCCGTGCTTGAGCGCATCTATACCTTTATCGGCATGGAGATGCCCGATGCGACGCGCATGGCCATGGCACAACGGATCGCGGACAAGCCCGAGATGCAGCATGGCGTTCATCGCTATTCGATCGCTGACTATGGCATGAGTGCGCAAGAGGTGCGGTCGGCGTTCGGCGATTATGTGGCGCGCTTCGACCTGGCGGAGGCAGGGCGATGAAGGCGGCCATCTATCCGGGCGATGGCCAGCCGATCGTCATCGCCGACCTGCCCGATCCGCGACCGGCCATGGGGGAATTGCTGATCCGCGTCCACCGCTGCGGCATCTGTGGCACCGACCTTTCGATGACGAGGGGCGGCATATGGGATTATGGCCGCGGCGTGCAGATCGGCCATGAATATGCCGGCGAAGTGGTGGAGGTCGGCGCGGGTGTCGATCGCTTTCGGGCTGGCGACCGGGTCGCGGTCATGCCCTCGATCGGCTGCGGCCAGTGCAGTCCCTGCCAGGAGCATGGGAATCCGGTATTATGCGGCGCAAAGCCGGGCGGCGCGATGCGGGGCTTTGCCGAATTCGCGGTGGTGCCGGCCGATGCGGCGGTGCCCCTGCCCGAAACCCTGTCCCTGGCCGATGGCGCGCTGATCGAGCCGCTGGCCGTCAGCCTGTATGGCGCGCGTTTCGCCGATATCCGTCCCGGAGACCCGGTGCTGGTGCTCGGCGGTGGCACGGTTGCGCTCTATGCCATCTATTGGGCGCGGCGATTGGGGGCGGGTCGGATCGTGGTCCTGTCGCGATCCGACCGGCGGCGTGATCTGGCGATCGCCATGGGTGCCGATGCCTTCTTCTCTTTCGGCGACGAGGAAAAGGGGCAGGTGATCGAAGCGCTGGGCGGCGCGCCCCGGATCGTGTTCGAGGCTGTCGGGGTGGACGGGATGCTGGGGCGGGCAGTGAACCATGTCGCGCCATTCGGGAGGATCGTGTCGCTGGGCTTCTGCACGGCGCCGGATGCGATCATTCCGGCGCTGGCATCCTATAAATGCGCCAGCCTGCAATTTGCCGTCGGCTACCGCATGGCGGAATTCCTCCACATTGCCGACCAGATGGACAAGGGGCATGTCGACCCCAAGGCGATCATCAGCAACGCGATCACGCTGGATCAATTGCCGGTAATGATGGCGACGCTGCGCGGGACCAATGAAGAGACCAAGGTGCATGTCCGTTGTGGCTAGACCTGGACGGCGACTGCCTTTCGCCCGTCGCCGCCGAAGACGCGCAGATAGCGATCGATCTCGGTCGGATCACCGGTCGCCTTGGCGGGATTGTCCGACAGCTTGACCGCCGGGCGGCCATTGGCGTCGACCACCTTGCATACCAGTGAGATCGGATCGAGCCCATCGGTTTCGAACGGGGCACAGCCGCGAAAATCATTGGTGAGATTGGTGCCCCAGCCAAAGCTCATGCGCACGCGGCCATGGAAATGGCGATAGGTCGCCTCGATACTGTCGACGTCCATGCCATCGGAAAAGATCAGCAGCTTGCTGCGCGGATCGCGCCCCTTTTCTTGCCACCAGCGGATGATCTGTTCGCCCGCCTCGATCGGCGGGGCGCTGTCGGGGCGGAAACCGGTCCAGTCGGCCACCCAGTCCGGCGCGTCCTTCAGGAAGGCGGCGGTGCCGAACGCGTCGGGCAGGGCGATGCGCAGATTGCCGCCATAATGGGCCTGCCATTGTTCCAGCACGCTATAGGGCGCGCGGGCGAGCGCTGCGTCATCCGGTGCCAGTGCGGCCTGCACCATGGGCAGTTCATGGGCATTGGTGCCGATCGCCTCCAGATCGGCATCCATCGCCAGCAGCACGTTGGACGAGCCGATGAAGCGGTCGCCCAGACCTTCCTTGAGGGCCTCGACGCACCAGCGCTGCCACAGGAAGCCATGGCGACGGCGTGTGCCAAAGTCGGAGATGACAAGATCGGGCAGGGCGCTCAGGCGCTCGACCTTCTCCCACAATTTCGCTTTGGCGCGGGCGTAAAGCACGTCGAGCGCGAAGCGGCCACGCCCCTTCATCGCCGCGCGCGATCGCAATTCGTTGATGATCGCGAGGGCCGGGATCTCCCACATCATCGTCTCGATCCAGAGCCCGTGGAAGCGCAGCTCATATTGGCCATCGACCTGGCGCAGCTCATATTCCGGCAGGCGAAAGTCGGCGAGCCAGGCGATGAAATCCGGGCTGAACATCTGGGTCCGGCCATAGAAGCTGTTGCCCGCCAGCCAGATCAGTTCCTTCTTGCCGAACCGTAAGGAGCGGGCATGATCGAGCTGGGCGCGCAGTTCGCCTTCATCGATGATGTCGGCCAGGCGCACATGGTGGGTGCGGTTGATCAGCTTGAAGGTGGTCTGGACATCGGGATGCTGCTGCCGGATCATCTGCAGCATCAGCAGCTTGTAGAAGTCGGTGTCGAGCAGGCTGCGCACGATCGGGTCGAGCCGCCAATTATGGTTGTAGGTGCGGGTGGCGATATCGGTGAAGACCATGAAGAACCTGATGGACAGCAAAATTGACAGGGGCGTGCTGCACCGTTCCCCATGGAGATCATGATGGCAAGGCTGATGAAGGGATTATCGGCCGGTAAAGTTCGGGGCGCGCTTGTCTCGCGCTGCGGCCAGTCCCTCGCGATGATCGGCGGTGGTCGCCAGCAGCGGCTGGACCATGAACTCGCGGTCGAGGAACTGGTCGAAGGATAGCGTGGTCGCCTCGAACAACTGCTTGCTCATCGCCTGTGCGACTGGCGGCCCCTGCGCAATGCGGGCGGCCAGGTCGATCGCCGCGTCGCGGACCGGGCGGTTCGCCTCGATCGAGAGGATGAGGCCCTGTCGGAGCGCTTCGTCTGCGTCGAGCGTCCGGCCGCTATAGACGATTTCCTTCGCGCGCATCGGGCCGATCAGCCGGGTCAACTGCCAGATGGCACCGGCGTCGGGCGCATAGCCTATCCGGCCGAAGAGTTGGGCAAAGCTGGCGTTCGGGCTGGCGAGGATCAGGTCGCAGGCGAGCGCCAGGCTCCAGCCGGCGCCGACGCAGACGCCGTCGACCGCTGCGATGACGGGCTTGGGCGTGGCCATGATGGCGCGGATCATGTGGTGGAGCGCGCGCATCCGCTTGAGGAAAGCGGCACTGTCGGCGGCGCCCATTTCGCCGGTATCGGCGCCCGAGCAGAAATGACCGCCTGCGCCGGTCAGGACGACCGCGCGAACCCCGTCATCCTGCGCCAGATCGTCGAACAGCGTGGCGATCTCGCCGCGCATCGCCATGGTGAAGGCATTGCGCCGGTCGGGGCGATCGAGCGTCACGATCGCCACTGCGCCGTCATGCTCCAGCCGAAGGGTCATGGCGTGGGCGTCCAGCCGAAGGTCTGACCGCTTTCCCGCTGCCATTTGTCGAACCAGGGGGTGAGCTGGCGGGCGCGGAAGTCCGGGGTGGCGGCGATATGCTGGCCGATGACCAGCGGGTCAGTGCGGCCGTCCTGGGTGGCGGGCCATGGCGGCAGGCCGGGGCCGTTGGGATCGCCGCTCCGCACATAATTGAGCATCCAGCCCGACATGGTCCTGGCGAGCGCCCGGCTTTCCGTATCGGCCGAGGGAGACTGGCCGAGCCAGAACAGGCGGTCGGCGCAATGGTCTGCGCCGGGTTTCGAACTGCGCTGCTCGGGCGACACGAAATCGAACTGATAGGCGCGGGTCGGCAGGCCGGCGCGGGCCGCCAACTGGGTCATGCCGAGCGCCGCCGAGGTGAACAGGAAGTCGGTCTGCACCTGGCGCAGCAATTCCGCCTCGTCGGACAGGCCGTAGCTGGCGGACACAGCCGACAGATCGATGCCGAAGCGCCGTGCCATTTCCGCCCGGCCAAAGCCCATCAGGCCAAAGACGCTGGCTTCGTTGCTGGTCGATCCGCTGATCAACGGGACATGCGCGATCTGGCCCCTTGCGAACAGGGTGGAAAGGGGAGCGGGTAGCCAGCTGCCATCGACGGTTGCGCCAAAGTCCGGCGCGCCGCTGTCGCCGGCCAGCACCTGTGCGACGCTGAGCCTGCGCAGGGCAGCGAGCGATGGCGCGCCATCGCCGGTCACGCCGGTGCGCTGGGCAAAGGCCAGCCCTTGCTCCTGCGCCTGGGGCAGGGGGCGGTTGGCGTTGAACAGGCCGCCGGCCGAATGGGCGCTGGCGCGCGCGAACAGGCCCCTGGCCATCGGTGTCGCCATCAGCGCATTGATGCTGGAGCCGCCCGCCGAACAGCCGATGATGGTCACATTGTCGGGATCGCCGCCGAAGCGGGCGATGTTCTGCCGGACCCAGCGCAGCGCCGCGACCTGGTCCATCAGCCAGAAATTGGCGGTCGCCTTGGGCGCTTCCTTTGTCAGCGCCGGGTGCGCGAAGAAGCCGAGCCGGCCGATGCGGTAATTGGGGGCGACAAGGACGACACCCTGCTTGACCAGCGGCGGCATACCGTTGCGGAACGGCTCCCGACCCGAGCCGACGAAATAGGCGCCGCCATGGACGACGAACAGCACCGGCAATTTGCGGGCGCCAAGGTCAGGGGAGGCGACGTTGAGGGTCAGGCAATTTTGGCTCTGAATCACTTTTGCTGCTGGTGATGGTATCCTTCCCCCGCTTTACTGGGAGGATCTGTCATGAACGGGCGATTTCAACGAGCGCGTCTTGCCCCTGAAGGCTTTGCGGTGGTGTCGCTGC
>NZ_QLJK01000042.1:0-32806 GCF_003950715.1 Sphingomonas sp. S-NIH.Pt3_0716
GGTCGACCGAGGCGGAGCGGATATATTCGGTCTGCTTGTAGAGTTTCTCCCCGCCATAGGCCCGAATGACATCGCCCAGCAGGCGTCCCAGATAACGGATGTCGGGATTCTGCGTGATCGCAGGCGCGGATTGGGCGGGGTTTATGCTCTCCATGATGGATCGATGCTGCATCGCAACAATGCGATGGTCAAGATATTACGCAGCCAGCGCTGGCAAAGTCGCCAATACGGGTTGCGCGCAGGCCACAGGCTGGGCCAAAGGACGTTCGTGACCGCCAGCATCAGCATAGGAAATGACGGCACGGGCAATCCCGTGCTGGTCGATGTCGAGGAACTGCTTGCCACCCGTCTGCTCGTCCAGGGCAATTCCGGGTCGGGCAAGTCGCATCTTCTGCGCCGCCTGCTGGAGGAAAGCGCGCCGATGGTGCAGCAGGTGGTGATCGACCCGGAAGGCGATTTCGTCACCCTGGCCGACGAATATGGCCATGTCGTGATCGACGCCGGCGACTATAATGAGCGCGAGATCGTCAAGATGGCGGCCCGCATCCGCGAACATCGCGCATCGGTGGTGCTGAGCCTCGAGTCGCTGGAGCTGGAAGCGCAGATGCGCTGCGCCGCGACCTTCCTGTCGACCCTGTTCGATGCGCCGCGCGACCATTGGTATCCCGCTTTGGTGGTGGTGGACGAGGCGCAGATGTTCGCCCCGGTCGCCGCCGGCGATGTATCGGACGAGGCCCGACGCCTGTCGCTCGCCGCCATGACCAACCTGATGTGTCGTGGCCGAAAGCGTGGCCTGGCCGGCGTCATCGCCACCCAGCGCCTGGCCAAGCTGGCCAAGAATGTCGCGGCCGAAGCGTCCAACTTCCTGATGGGCCGCACCTTCCTGGATATCGACATGGCCCGTGCCGCCGACCTGCTGGGCATGGAACGGCGCCAGGCCGAGCAGATCCGCGATCTGGAGCGTGGCCGCTTCCTGGGGCTTGGCCCGGCGATTGCGCGCCGCCCGGTGGCGGTGAAGATCGGTGCGGTCAAGACCGGCACGCGCGGCGGCACCCACAAGCTGATGCCGCCGCCGATCACCACCGGCGAGGATTTTCAGGAATTGCTGTTCGCGCGGGTCGAGGAAGAATCGATGCCGCCGCCCCCGCCCCGCGCCGAACCGCCGGCACGCCCGGCCGAGGAGATCATGCGCCAGCTCGCCGATGTGCCATCGGCCAAGCCGGCCGCGCCGGAACTGGATTTCGGCGAGAATGAGCCGATCGTAATCGCGGTGCTGGACGAGATCGTCGCGGACCTGGGCGAAGCCGTCCCCAGCGTCGCCGCCCTGTTCCAGGATTTCGGCGTCCGCTGCCGGATGAAGGGGCTGCGCAAGCCGCCGCTCGACCTGCCCGCCTTCCGCAAGCGCTTCGCCATGGCGCTCGCCGGCATGAGCGATTCGGCCGACCCGCGCTGGGAAGAGCCGATCCGCGCCGCCGATCCGGTGCCGGAAGATATGCTGGCCCCCTTCCTGCTGATCGCCCGCGCGGCGATGGAGGGCGAGCCCTGCCCCGAGGACACCGTGCTGGCCCGCGCCTATGGCACCAGTTCGCCCGGCCGCGTGCGCCGGCTGATCGAATATATGGAGAAACTGGGCGTGATCGTCGCGCGCACCGATTTCGGTGGCCGCCGCTCGATCGGTATCCCCGCGCTCGGCCTCAGCACGGCCGCGGCCGAATGACGCAGGCGTCGGTCCTGTTCGTCTGCCTCGGCAATATCTGTCGCTCCCCGCTGGCCGAAGCCGCGCTGCGGGCGGAGGCCGAACAAGCCGGGCTGGACATAGTGGTGGATTCGGCCGGCACCGGCGACTGGCATGTCGGCGATGCGCCCGATCCACGCGCGCAGGCGGTGGCGCGGCGCCATGGCATCGACATCAGTGGCTATCGCGGGCGGCAGGCGAAGCCGGCGGATTTCCACCGCTTCACCCATATCTTTGCGCTCGACAGCGACAATCTCGCCAATCTGCGCCGCATCCGCCCCGCCGACGGCACCGCCAGCCTGTCACTGCTGATGGACCTGGTGCCGGGGCGGGAAGGCAGCGGGGTCACCGACCCCTATTATGGCAATGACGCCGGCTTCGACATCACCTGGGACGATGTCACCCGCGCCGCCAGGGCGATCGTGGCCAGACTCCAGGCCTGACCACCAACGCGATCAGGCCAGCGTCGTCGCGATCGGCAGACCCTGTTTCAAGGTCAATGTGACCGGGGTCCGCTCGGCGACATCAGCCAGCCGCGCCCGCTGCTCCGCGTCCAGCCCGACGATCGTCAGTGTGCGGTCGATCCGCTTTTCCTCCTTGCCCGACAGGCGCAGCGCCACGTCGAGCGATTCAAGCGGCCAGCCCTTCTTTTCCGCATACATGCGCAGCGTGATCGCGGTGCAGGCGCCCAAGGCCGCCAGCAGCAGATCATAGGGCGCCGGGCCAAGATTGGCGCCGCCCAGCGCCTCCGGCTCGTCGGCGGTGATGGCATGACCGCCGACGACGATCTCCGTGCGATACCGGTCCTTGCCGATATGGGCGCTACCCTGGGCCATGATGCTGCTCCTTATGCCGGGAGGGGGATGAATTCATGCTCGTCGGGCACCGGGGCGAAGCGCTGGGCCTGCCAGTCGGCCTTGGCCTGCTCGATCCGATCGGGCGAGGAAGAGACGAAGTTCCAGAAGATATGGCGCTTCTCGGGCAGCGGCTCGCCGCCCATCAGCATCAGCCGGGTCGCGCCCTTGGCGCGCAGGATGATCTCCGCGCCGGGCTTGAACACGATCAACTCGCCGGTCGTAAAGCCGCCGGTCTGGCCGATCACCTCGACTTCGCCCTGCACCACATAGATGGCGCGTTCGACATGCTCGGCCTTGAGCTGATAGCGGGCACCGTCCTGCAGCACGATATCGGCATAGACCATGTCGGAGAAGGTCTTCACCGGCGATACCAGACCGTCGGAGCTGCCGGCGATCAGGGTCAGGCGCGTGCCCGCATCCTCGATCGTCGGGATTTCGTCGGCCTTGTGATGGGCGAAGCCCGGATCGACTTCCTCCGCCTGCGTCGGCAGCGCGACCCAGGTCTGAAGGCCGAACAGCTTGCCGCCCTTGGCGCGATTTTCCTCGCTGGTGCGCTCGCTATGGACGATGCCGCTGCCCGCGGTCATCCAATTGACCTCGCCGGGGCAGATCGACTGGACCGATCCGACGCTGTCGCGGTGCAGAATCTCGCCCTCCAGCAGATAGGTGACGGTGGCGAGGCCAATATGCGGGTGCGGCCGCACGTCCAGCCCCTCGCCGCTGTTGAAGACTGCCTCGCCCATCTGGTCGAAGAAGATGAAGGGGCCGACCATGCGGCGATGCGCGGACGGCAGCGCGCGGCGGACCGAGAAGCCATCGCCCAGATCGCGGACCGGGGGCAGGATGACCAGATCGACGCCGTCGACTTCTGAAGTGCGGATGGACATGGGACTTATCCTCTTTTCGGAAAATGGGGTCAGGCGCCGAGCAGCGCCAGCGCCTCGATCTGGGCGCGGCTATAGCCCTGCGCGGCGAGTGTGGGGACATGGCGTTCGGCAATCGCGCGGGTGCGGCCGGATTCGCAGAGAAATTCGCGGACATCGTGCAGATGCGGGGCGAGCGTGACCGGCTGGGCCTTTTTCGGTCCCAGGATCGCGTCGAGCGCATGGCCGATCCGCGAGCGGACCGGGCCGGCCGCCGCCGGTTCGCCACAGCCGCAATCGGCAACGGCGCTCAAGGTGGCCTTCACGTCCTGCCATTCGGCGGAGCTGAGGCGCGGGGTGGCGATGTTCAGCATGAGAAGGCTCCCTGTTCGTCTGGACCGTTTCGTTGCTTTCCTTCTAGCGCGATGGCGCTTTCAGGATCAGCCGGATAAAATCGGTCACTCTGTTCTATAATCTGGAAAAGAAGGGGCGCATTGCCCGCGCCCCTTCCCTTTTATCGTCAGGCCGCGTCGACCAGCACGATCTCGCTATCCTCGATCGCCGTCACGCGGATGACATCCAGATCCTGGATCGCCACGCCGTCACGGGCATTGGCCCGCACATCGTCGATCTGGATCGCACCGGTGGCCGGCACCAGATAGGCCTTGCGATCCTTGCCGATCGGATATTCGGCGCTCTCGCCCGCCTTGAGCGTCGCGGCGACAACCCGCGCATCGGTGCGGATCGGCAGCGCGTCATTGTCATTCCCGTAACCCGACGCCAGCGTCACGAACTGACCGCTGCGCTCGCCCTTGGGGAAGGGACGCGAGCCCCAGCTCGGCGCTTCGCCGTCGCGGGTCGGGATGATCCAGATCTGGAAGATCTGTGTCGTCACATCTTCGCGATTATATTCCGAATGGGTGATGCCGGTGCCGGCCGACATGACCTGCACGTCGCCCGCCTCGGTCCGGCCCATGTTGCCCAGATTGTCCTGATGGGTGATCGCCCCTTCGCGGACATAGGTGATGATTTCCATGTCGCGGTGCGGGTGCGGCGGGAAACCGGTGCCCGGCGCGATCGTGTCGTCATTCCAGACGCGCAGATTGCCCCAATGGACGCGGGCGGGATCATGATAGCCGGCGAACGAGAAATGATGCTTGGCATCCAGCCAGCCATGATTGGCACCACCCAGGCTGTCGAAAGGACGAAGTTCGATCATCTTGTGTCTCCTGCGGGCGGCGCATCCATGATGGGGCCGCCCTGTCGAAGACCCAATTAGCGCTTGAACGCATTTCCGTTCAGATGGATAAAATCCATCGAAACGTTCCAGGAAATCGAACAGTGAACAATCCCGGCACCCCGACCTTCGACCAGCTGCGCATCTTCCTCACCATCGTCGACACTGGCAGTTTCGCCGCCGCCGGGCGCAAGCTCAATCGCGCCGTGTCGGTCATCAGCTATGGCATCGCCAATCTGGAGGCGCAGCTAGGCGTGCTGCTGTTCGAGCGTGAAGGCACGCGCAAGCCGCAGCTCACCGTCGCCGGCCGCGCGCTGCTGGCGGAGGCCCGCAGCATCGCCCATGGCATGGATGGCCTGCGCGCCAAGGTGAAGGGGCTGCTCGACGGGCTGGAGGCGGAGGTCAATCTGGCGGTCGACGTGATGTTGCCGGCCGAACGGCTGGGCAAGGTGCTGCGCGCCTTCGCGAAGGAATTTCCCACGGTGCAGTTGCGCCTCCATGCCGAGGCGCTGGGCGCGATCGTGGCGATGGTGCTGGACCGGGGCGCGGTGATCGGCATTTCCGGGCCGCTGTCGGCCGGGGTCGAGGGGATTGAGAGCATGGCCGCCGGCCTGGTGCCGATGGTGCCTGTCGCCGCCCCCGACCATCCGCTCGGCCGGATGGAGGCGATCGCACCGGGCGCCGGTCGCGACTATACCCAGCTGGTGCTGACCGACCGGTCGCGCTTTACCGAAGGCCGCGATTTCTCGGTCGCCAGCCCCAAGACCTGGCGCCTCGCCGATCTGGGCGCCAAGCATGCGCTGCTGCGCGAAGGCATTGGCTGGGGCAATATGCCGCTGCCGATGATCGAGGCGGATCTGGTCGCGGGCACATTGGTGCGGCTCGCCATGCCCGATCATCCCGGCGGCACCTATCGCTTCTCGGGCATCTGGCGCCGCGACACCCCGCCCGGCCCGGCCGCATCCTGGCTGATCGAGCAATTCGTCGCGCTGGGCGCGGACGATCGCGAGGCAGCCGGGATGAGCGACGTCTAGGCGTCCGCCAAAGACCGCGTCATCCCGACGATACGACGCTTCCCCTTGATGAATCATGTTTTTCTGGCACACCCCAAGGAGATTGCGGCGGGGTCCGACAAGATGGCGACCATGTATCGCCGACCGGGCTCACGTCGACAATGACAGGTGGGGGACAATGGAGTGAGTGCGGGTCGCGCATGAACAAGGTCAAGGAGGCGCCTGCCACGGTCGGCGCGCGCCAATATCGTGCTTTTCTGAGCTACAGCCATGCCGACGAGCGCGCGGCGGGAAAGCTGCATCATTGGCTGGAAACCTACCGGATGCCCAGGCGACTGGTCGGCATACAGACCGGCCGGGCGGCCGTCCCGCGCCGGCTGACCCCGATCTTTCGCGATCGCGCCGAATTGCCGGCCGCTTCCAGCCTCGACGAACAGGTGCGCCTGGCCCTGTCCCAGTCGGACGCCCTGCTGGTGCTATGCTCGCCAGCGGCGAAGGCCTCGCGCTGGGTCAATGCGGAAATCGCACTGTTCCGCGAACTTCATCCCGACCGGCCGATCATCGCCGCGCTGGTCGCGGGTGAACCGGCCGACAGCTTTCCCGCCGCGCTGATCGCGCGCGACGCCGCTGGCATAGAGCGTGAACCGATCGCCGCCGATTTCCGCGCCGACAGCGACGGCCCCAAACTGGCGCGGTTGAAGATTGTCGCCGGCCTGACCGGCGTACCGCTCGACCAGATCATCCAGCGCGACGCCCAGCGCCAGTTGCGCCGTGTGATAGCCGTCACATTTGTTGCGCTTTTTCTTGTCCTATTGATGGCGGCGATGCTGGTCTTTGTCGCGCGGGCAAGGAGCGAGGCAGAAAGCCAGCGCCAGCAGGCAGAGGGACTGATCGAATTCATGCTGACCGATCTGCGGGAAAAGCTGGAGGGCGTTGGCCGGCTCGACGTGCTGCAGACGGTGAACAAGCGTGCGCTCGCTTATTATGCCGACCAGCCCGACCTGGACACATTGCCGGGCGATTCGCTCGAACGGCGCGCCCGTATCCTGCAGGCGATGGGCGAGGATGATTTCAAGCGCGGCGACACGCCAGAGGCCATCGCCCAATTCCGCGAGGCTTATCGTGTCACGGCCACCCTGCTGGCCGCCGCACCGAACGATCCGCAACGCCTGTTTGCCCATGCCCAGAGCGAATTCTGGCTCGGCTATGTCGATTTTATCCGCGATCGGAACGACGCCGCCCTAACACGCTTCCAATCCTATCAGGCGCTGGCCGAAAGGCTGGTGCAGTTGCGTCCGGCGAACGACGCCTATTGGCGGGAACTGGGCTATGCGCAGGGCAATATATGCACCATCGCCCTCGCCAGGAAGAATCCCGACAGGACATTACAAAGCTGCAAGGGCGCGCTCGACACCATGATGCGGGTCCAGCGCCTGGCGCCCGGCGATCCGGCGATCGCTGCGGATCTCGCCAATCGCCATGCCTGGATGGCGGACGCGCTGCGCTTGCAGGGGGATGACCGGGCGGCACTGGCGCAGCGCGAAAAGCAGGATACGATCCTGCGGTCGCTGCTCCGGCGTGATCCGAAAAATGCCGGCTATCTGCAGGACTGGATGCTGGCGCGCTATTCCATGTCGAACCTGCTCTATGATCTGGGTGAAACCGATCGCGCCAAGGCACTGCGGGCCGAAGCCCGCGCCGACGTCGCCGACCTGGTGGCGCGCGATCCGGCCAACAAGGACTGGCAGGTCTGGCAGGGCAAGCTGGCCAAACCATTGACGAAGGGGAGCAAATGAGATGTCGACGCTGAATTATACCCAATATGGCCTGGCGCCATTGATCGAGGTCGAACTGGAAGATGGCGTCGCGCCGCTGCAGTTTAACGTCGCCCTGAAGGGCGAGGAGGGCTGGGTTTCGCTGCGCTATGAACAGCCCGGCGTGACCGACCACGACTATATCGCGATCACCAAAAATTCGATCGTGGAAATCAACCTGATCGGCGATCAGCTGTTCTTCTCGAAAAATTACGACGCCATCACGACCGAGGAGCCGCTGTCTTCCTTTTACGGCGGCTTGATCTATGATGATTATCGCGCCGATCAGGACCGCTACAAGACCGTCCGGTTCCAGGCACGCTACAATCAGGGCGGCAAATATGGCACGCGGCACGGCTTCAACATCAATATCGACCTGCTGCAAAATCCCAGTGCCACAGAACCCAAATGGATCCCGCTGTCGATCGACCCCGACATCAAGAATCCGCCGCCCAAGGAAGACTGAGCGCAGCGACGGGGTGGTGGCGACATGATCCTTCCGATCCTTGCGCAAATCCGCAGGGTTGCACGCAGCGGCGATACCGTTCGCGCCTGGACAATGTTCGGCGCGGCGGGCCTGCTGCCGTCACGCGATGCCGATGCACTGACCCTCAAGGGCCGACTGCTCAAGGATCGGGCGCTGCGCAGCGAGGGCGCCGAACGCGCCGCGCTGCTGGACGAGGCGCGGCAGGCCTATCTCCAGGCGGCCAGCGACTGCCGCGCCACCTATCCGCTCATCAATGCCGCCACCCTCGCCTTTCTGAACGATCGCCCCGACGACGCGGCCGACCTCGCCCGCCAGGTGCTGGCGCTGCTCGACAGCGGCGATCATGTGCTGGAAACGCGCTACTGGCTGGCGGCGACAGCGGCCGAAGCCCATCTGCTGCTGGGTGACGAGGCCGCAGCCCAGGCCGCCCTGGCACAGGCCATGACGGCCGCGCCGGACGCCTGGGAAGATCATGCCGCGACGCTGCGGCAATTCCACGAGATATTGACCAGGCAGGGGCGCTCGACCGCGATCCTCGATCCGCTGCGCCCGCCACCTAGCCTCTATTTCAGCGGCATCATCGGCCTGCCGGACAATGAGGAGGAAGCCCGCACCAAGATCGAGGCGGCGCTCGACCAGATTACGCCGGGTGCCGCCTTCGGGGCGCTCGCCGCGGGGGCCGATATCCTGATCGCCGAATGCGCCCTTTTCCGGGGCATCCAGTTGCACATCGTCCTGCCGACAAGTCTCGACGTCTTTCGGCAAAGTTCGGTCGGCCGGTTCGGTGACCATTGGCTCGCCCGCTTCGATCGCCTGATCGACATGGCCGACAGCCTGGACGCGCCCGACGCCATCACCAGCCTGTCCAACGCGGCGATCGACAAGGGGTGCGAGATCGCCATGGGACTGGCGCTGCGCCGTGCCGACGCCTTTGCGACACAGGCCATAGCACTGCATATCGGGCGCGCCTCGGATCAGCCTGCCCCTGCCTATCGGCTGTGGCAGTCACGCACATTGCCCGTGCGCAAGATCATCCTCGAACAATCAATGCCTCCCTCTGGCGATGCGCTGCCCAAGGCCGCCAACAAGGCTGTGCTGGCATCGACGACGCGCCTCGCGCCAGCCATGCGCGAAAGCGCCAATGGCCTGCATTTCCAGGCATTCGACGATATGGCCACCGCCATGCTCCAGGCCAGCCTGATCCTGAGGGACTGGCCGGACCATGGGCTGGCGCTGGAATATCAAACGGTCATGCCGAATGATCCGATCGATGGCGAGGAATGCCTGGCGCTGCTCCTGGCGCCAGCCGCACCGGCCGGCAGCATCTGCATGCCCTGGCCACAGGCCGCCGCCATGGCGCTGCAAGGCCCCGGCTATCGGTTCGAGATTGCCGGCGAAGTGATGACTCGCCAGGGCGATTGCCCGGTCGGCCATTATTATCCGCCGTCCAGTTGACGGCGCGCGCCTTCAGACGACCATGTCCGCCAGCATGCGCGGCGCATGGATCTGCATCTGACCATCTTCCCGACTGACGATGCCGCGCCGGATCAGCACGGCGATCGCGCGGGACGCGGTCTCGCGGGTCGTATTCGCGCTCAGCGCCAGGGTGGTGACCTGCGGCGCTGGCACGATATGGTCGCGACCATCGGCCAGCGCGAGCAATTCGCTATAGACCCGCCCGGCCGCGCTATAGGTGGATCGGGTCGCCATTCGATCCAGCGCCCGGTCGAGCTGGCGCGCCAGCAGCCAGGCCATGCCCGCGCCGATCTGCGCATCGCCCGCCACCAGCGCGGCCAGCGATTGTGCCTCCGCGCGCAACAGGCGGCTTTCGACCAGCACCTCTATCTCCGCCCGGTGCGTCGTGGGCGCTGGGTAGGCGCCGAAAAACTCCCCCGGCCCATGACGCGCCAATTGCTGGCGCTGGCCGTCGATGCCAAAGGTCTGCACCGCCACGCAGCCGTCGACGATCAGCCAGCAATGGTGCGACGCCTCCCCTTGCCGGGCCAATATCTGCTTGGCGCCGACCTGCTGCGGAACCAGCACGCGGCGCAGCAGCTCTGCCGCCTTCCGATCACATCGGAAAACCGCTGCCAGCACCTCGACCTGTTCCTCGACCTGCAATCCTCCACTCCTCGGTGACGATCGATCGTTCCGTTACCGGCATAGCCTATGCGCTCCGGATGAACAGGAGGGCAGGATGATTCTCGGAAAATATGTGATCTGCATCACGGCCATGCCGAGGAGATTTCCCTAGGGAATCAGCGCGACCCGAAGGAGGCCCCGGTGGGGCAACCTTTTCTTGGCCCGGAGCTTCATATGGCTTCGGGCCTTTTTTTTTCGCAATCTCCATGCGGTTCGGCCATCAACCACAAGAGGGCGCGCCGCGCGTGGAACCCAGATGCCGGTGCGTGAACCGATCGAGAATATTTGCTGCTGGATGGTCCCTGACAGGGACAGGTTCGCTCTCAGAGCGATGCACCACCTTGCTGTGAATGTGGTGACCCCTACGGGAATCGAACCCGTGTTTCAGCCGTGAAAGGGCCGCGTCCTAACCGCTAGACGAAGGGGCCGTTCGTTGTCGCCGCCGTGGCAGCGCTGCGAAGCGAGGGCGCAATTAGGCGGGACCGGCGAAAGGGTCAACCCCCTTTGCGCAAGAAAATTGCAATCTTTCTCAATCCGCCCAGGCGGCGTCCTCCAGATGCAGCTCTGCGGCGGGTCGGCTGCCCCAGTCATCGATCTTCGCACGGCCCGCCACCCACAGGCGACGGTCACGCGGCGCACCCAGAATCGCCTGACCCAGTTCCGATTCGGCCTGGCGGAAGGCGATCGTCTTGATCGACCGGCCATCATCGCCCGCCATGATCGCCCGCAAATGGCCATTGCCGACCACATCGGCGCGAATCACCCGCATCGGCCCGGCGGCGATCAACGGCGCGGGCCAGCCTGCGCCATAGGGGCCGCCCGCCTCGATCGCGGCGACGAAGTCGGGATTGACCCCGGCCGGCGCCAGCACCGCGTCGATCAGCAGCGCCCGCTCGTCCCGCGCACGGGCAACGGCGGCCGACAGGCGATCGTCCAGGAACTCAGCCAGCGCATCGACCTTGTCGGCCATCACGGTAAGCCCCGCCGCCATCGCATGGCCGCCGCCCGCGACCAGCAGGCCGCTATCCTTGGCCGCCAGCACCGCCGCGCCCAGATCGACGCCGGAAATGGAGCGGCCCGACCCTTTGCCCACGCCATCCTCGTCCAGCGCGACGACGATGGCGGGACGGCCGGCCCGTTCCTTGAGCCGCCCGGCAACGATGCCGATGACGCCGGGATGCCAGCCCGGCCCGGCGACCAGCGCCACGGCCCGATTGTCCTGCGCCGCCAGCAAGGCCTCCGCCTGTTCCTGTACGATCGATTCGATCGCGCGCCGTTCCTCGTTCAGCCGGTCCAGCTCGGCGGCGATTCGCGCGGCCTCGGCCGGATCTTCGGTGGTCAGCAGGCGCACCCCCAGATCCGCCTTGCCGACGCGCCCGCCGGCATTGATGCGCGGCCCGAGCGCGAAGCCCAGATCATGGCAGAGCGGCGCACGATTGAGGCGGCTGGCGTCCATCAGCGCGGCGAGACCGATATTGCGCCGCTTGGCCATGACCTTGAGCCCCTGCGCCACGAAGGCGCGGTTGAGCCCCTTGAGCTGCGCGACGTCGGCGACGGTGCCCAGCGCGACGATGTCGAGCAACTCCATGATCGCCGGTTCCGGCCGGGTCGCGAACCAGCCGCGCGCGCGCAGCGTCCGCAGCAAGGCCGAGCCCAGCAGGAAGGCCATGCCAACGGCGGCGAGATGGCCATGGACGGCCGCGGCATCATTTTCGTCCAGCCGGTTGGGATTGACCAGCGCCAGCGCCACCGGCAGCGCCGCTGCGCATTTATGATGGTCGACGACGACGACATCGACCCCGGCCGCCTTTGCCATGTCGAGCGCCTCGAACGCCTGCGCGCCGCAATCGACGGTGACGATCAGTTGCGCGCCATCCCCCGCAAGCCGCACCAGCGCCTCGCCCGAGGGACCATAGCCCTCCATCAGCCGGTCGGGGATATAGGGCCGGGCATCCAGGCCAATGTCGCGCAGCAACCGGATCAGCAGCGCCGCGCTGGTCGCGCCATCGACGTCATAATCACCGAAGATGCGCACATCCTCGCCGCGCTGGACTGCATCGGCCAGCCGTTCGGCCGCCGCATCCATGTCGCGAAACAGGCTGGGGTCGGGCATGAAATGGCGGATGGTCGGGTTGCGATGCGCCTCCACCCCGTCGGGCGGACAGCCGCGCGCCAGCAGCAGCTGCGCCACCAGATCGTCGGGCTGATAGCCGGGCGAACGCGCGTCCGCCCCCAGGCCGCGCCAGCGCCAGGGCTGGCCAGTGATCGAACGGGTGATGTTGAGCGCAAATGTCATGAAGCGGCTCTAGACCGGCGGGGGCACCGATGGAAGCGCCGCGCCGCCGGGCGAAATCGTCACGCAGGCGGAACCGTTGCAAGTCATTGGGCGTATTGCCTGTTTGCCGGACATATGGGATGCCCGGTGCGAAAGGGGCATCGCAGACAGATGAAGAAGCGGCAGGCGAGATATGTTCGGCATGCGCTGGGCATGATCATGGCAGCCGCCTCTCCCCTGCCCCTGATGGCGCAGACGGTTCCGGCCAGCGCCCCCAGCACCACAGCGCCCGCCGACGAAGAACCGATCCTGCCCGACGACGAGTTCAACGCGCGCCTGCCCGGCGCCGGCAACGTCGACGACAAGGCCAGCAATAGCGGGACCGACAGCAAGGCCCCCTTGCCCTCGATCGACGACTGGCTCGACCAGCAGATGCCGGCCCAGGGCAATGCTCAGGGCAGCGCGCCGACCAGCGGCACGACGCCCGCACCCGCGACCGGCGCCGAACCGCCCCCCGCCACCGAGCCGCCGGTCGAAACCGAACTGGCCCAGCCGCTGCCCGCGCTCGACAGCGTAACCGTGCCGGAAAATGTCGCCGATGATGACAGCGACGAAAAGACGCCCGAGGTCCGCTACGCGACCCAGCTTGACGGTTTCGGCAAGACCGGTCTGGAGGATGAGTTCCGCGCCGCATCCGCCCTGGTCGACGGCAAGGGCAAGGCCGAGACCGCATCGATGGTGCAGCAGCGCGCCCAGGCCGACGAGCAACTGGCGGTGCGGCTGTTCCATTCGGAGGGCTATTATGATGCCACCGCCCTCGCCTCGCTCGACCAGCAGCAGGATGGCACGCTGAAGGCGATCCTGTCGGTGACGCCGGGCAAGCGCTACAAGATGGGCGAAATCGTCATCCATGCGCCCGAGACGATCCCGCCCGGCCTGATCCGCGACAGCCTGACGTTGAAGACCGGCGACTATATCGTCGCCACTGCGGTCGAGGCGGCGGAGGCCAATGTCGCGCTCAAGCTGCCGGAACAGGGCTATGCCTTCGCCAGGATCGGCGACCGCGACATCTTGCTCGATCCCGCGACCGTGACCGGCGATTATACGCTGCCGGTCGAGCCGGGCCCGCGCGGCACATTCCGCACCATCACCACCAGCGGTGAGAAGCAGGCGTTCGGCGCAGACCATATGGCGGTGATCGCCCGATTCGACAAAGGCGACCTTTATGACAGCCGCAAGGTCGACGATCTGCGCAAGGCGCTGGTCGCGACCGGCCTGTTCGCCAGCGTCGCGGTCGATCCGGTCCAGACCGGCGAGCCCGGCCCGGATGGCACCGAATATGTCGACCTGCATGTCGATCAGGAAGCCGGCCCGGCCCGGCGGCTGGCCGGCGAACTGGGCTATGGCACCGGACAGGGCTTCCGCGCCGAAGGCAGCTGGACCCATCGCAACCTGTTCCCGCCCGAAGGCGCCCTGATCGCCAGCGTCATCGCCGGCACCCAGGAACAGGGCGTATCGGGCACCTTCCGCCGGTCCAATGCGGGCAAGCGCGACAAGACCTTCCAGGCGGGCGCCGGCGTCAATCATCAGAAATATGACGCCTATGAAGCCTTTACCCTTGGCCTCAACGCCAGCTGGTCGCGCCAATCGACACCGATCTTCCAGAAGCGCTGGACCTATACCTATGGCGGCGAAATCCTGCTTTCGAACGAAAATACCACGATCGACGAAAGCGGCGAAAACAAGCGGCTGACCTATTTTATCGGCGCGCTGCCGGTGCAGGTCGGCTATGACCGCTCCAACGACCTGCTCAACCCCACCAGCGGCTTCCGCGCCAATCTGCGCGTATCGCCCGAAGCGTCGTTGCAAGGCAATGTCTCGCCCTATGTCCGCGCCAGCTTCGACCTGGCCGGCTATTATCCGATTTCCGACAGTTTCGTGCTGGCGGCGCGGACCAAGATCGGCACGATCAACGGCGTCGCCCGCGACGATGTCGCCCCTTCGCGGCGCATCTATGCCGGCGGCGGCGGATCGGTGCGCGGCTATGGCTATCAGGAACTGGGGCCAAAGGACGCGAACAATGATCCGATCGGCGGCCGATCGGTCAATGAATTTGCGGTCGAGGGCCGCTATCGCTTCGGCAATTATGGCGTCGTCGCCTTCGTCGATGCGGGCCAAGTCTATGAAAGCCAGATCCCGCAATTTTCCGACATCCGCTATGGCGTGGGCCTGGGCGGACGTTTCTACACCAATTTCGGACCCTTCCGCGCAGATATAGCCATGCCGATCAACCGCCAGCCCGGCGAATCCAAATTCGCCCTCTACATCGGTATCGGACAGGCCTTCTGATGGCGGAAGATACCCCTCCCCCCGCGCCCGAAGCGACCGAGACCGTGGTGATCCGCCAGGGCCGCCCGCTGTGGCAGAAGATCGCCATCGGCCTGGCCGGCCTGATCGTCGGGCTGGTGGTGCTGGTCGCGGGCCTGCTGCTGTTCCTCGATACCCAGCCGGGCAAGCGTTTCCTCATCAAGCAGATCGCCGCGCTCAAGATGGAATCGGGCATGGGGATCGAAGTCGGCCGGATCGAGGGATCGATCTATAGCGACATGACCATCCACGACCTGATCCTGCGCGATCCCAAGGGCGTGTTCGCGGTCAGCCCCAGGGTGCATGTCGTCTGGCGCCCGTTCCGCTATCTGCAAAATCACATCTCGGTCCAGAATCTGGAAAGCCCGCTGGTGGTGCTGGCGCGCAGCCCACAATTCAACCAGACCCCGACCGATCCCAATGCGCCGATCCTGCCCGACCTCGACATCGACGTCGACCGGATGCGGCTCGACCGTTTCCTGCTCGCCAAGCCGGTGATCGGTCAGAAGCGCGAAATCGCGATCGACAGCGTCGTCCATATCGCCGACGGCCGTGCCCAGCTGTCCGCCAATGCGGTGGTCGACAGCGGCGATCGGCTGCAGGCGAAGCTGGACGCGGTGCCGGCACAGAATCGCCTGGCGATGAGCGGCACGCTGACCGCGCCCAAGGGCGGCGTGATCGCGGCGATGAGCGGCTTGCCCGACGGCATGACCGCCTCGCTCGACGGTAAGGGCACGTGGCAGGCCTGGAACGGCAAGCTGATCGCCACCACGCCCAGGGGCGAACTGGCCAATATCGCGCTCGCCGCCCGCGACGGCAGCTTCACCGCCAAGGGGCCGCTGCGCCCCGGCCTCGTCTATGGCGACATTGCCGACCGGCTGACCCGGCCGCAGCTCGACGTCGACCTGTTCGCCGGCCTCAACGAACGGCGCGTCAACCTCAAGGGGTCGCTGCGCTCGCCCGCCATGTCGGCCGATGCGCAGGGTCTGGTGGACCTGGGCAAGAGCACATTCAGCGCGCTCAAGATCAATGCCGCGCTGCTGCAGCCGGGCGCCTTCATGGACAAGGTGAAGGGCAAGGACGTTCGTGCCTCGATCATCCTCGACGGGCCGATGGCGACGCCCTTCATCGATTATGACATCAGCGCCACTTCCCTCGCCTTCGACGCCACCGGCATCGAGAATCTGAAGGCCAGCGGCCGCGCCGTGATCGATGCCGACCGCATCCGCATCCCGGTCAATGCGACGGCCAAGCGCGTCACCGGCCTCAATGCCGCCGCCGGCGGCCTCATGACCAATTTGCGGGTGAAGGGCGACTTTGCCTATGCCGGCGGCAAGCTGATCAGCGACAATCTCAAGCTCGACAGCGACAAGATCGACGCCACCGCCATCATCCTCGCCGATCTCGACAACGCCATCTATCGCGGTGCGCTGAAAGGTCGCGTCAACGACTATCGGATCGACGGCGTCGGCATCGTCAACCTCAACACCGACGTCAAGCTGATCCCTGGTCCCAAGGGCGGCTTCGGCCTGTCGGGCATGTTCGGCGTGCGCACCGCGCGCTGGGAAAATGCCTCGGTCCGCGACTTCCTGGGCGGCAATGCGGTGATGTCCGGCCGGATCGGCATGACGCCGGAGGGCAGGTTCACCCTGGCGGGGCTCAAGGGTGCCGCGCCCAATTTCCAGATCAAGTCCGGGTCGGGCAGCTATGACACCAACGGCCAGCTCGCTTTCGACACCGAAGCCTATTCGAAACAATATGGCCCGCTGTTCCTGACCGTGCGCGGCACAGCGGACCGGCCGCAGGCGGTGCTGCGCGCGCCGCGCCCCAATGTCGGGGTGCAGCTGACCGATGTCGTTGCCAAGCTGAATGGCGAACCGGCCGGCTATCGCCTCGATGCCACCGGCGGATCGCCCTATGGCCCCTTCTTTGCCAATGTGCTGATCCGCACCGCGCAGGGCCCCCTGACGATCGACGTGACCAAGGCGCGCTTTGCCGGCGTCGACATGAATGGCCGCATCCAGCAGTCCAATGCCGGCCCCTTCACCGGCCAGCTGGCGATGAACGGGTCGGGCATCACCGGTGCGGTGAAACTCAATGCCGTCGGCAAGCTACAGGGCGTCGACGTCAACGCGACCGCCAGCAATGCCAAGCTGCCGGGCGAGGCCGACATCGTCATCGGCCGCGCCGTCGTCACCGCCTCCATGCTGCTGAGCGACCAGCCCAAGGTGATCGCCGACGTGCAGATGGCGAACGCCGCCTATGGCGACTATGTCGTGCGCAAGGCACGGGCGAAGCTCGATTATCAGGGCGGGCGGGGCAAGGCCCAGCTGGTCGCCGACGGCTCCAGCGGCGTGCCCTTCTCGGTCGCGGTCAACGCCGCACTGCGCCCCGACCTCTATGCCGTCGCGCTGCAGGGCAAGGCCAGCAATGTCGATTTCCGCCTGAACCAGCCGGCGATCATCCGCGCGGAAAAGACCGGCTATCGGCTCGAACCGGTCAGCCTGGTGCTGCCGCAGGGCAAGGTCGATCTGGCTGGCCATTTCGGCACGGACACGGCGCTGCAGGCCCGCTTCAAGGATTTCGACCTCGCCATCGCCAATGTCGCCAATCCGGGCCTGGGCATCGGCGGCAAGGCGACCGGCATGGTCGATTACAGCCAGAGCGGAACCGCCTTCCCGACCGCGACCACGCGCCTGGCGATCAGCGATTTCCGCCGGTCGAGCCTGGCCGCCGTGTCCGACGCGGTGTCGATGAATGTCGAGGGCAAGCTGTCTTCCGCCGGCGGCGACATGCGCGGCCTCATCCGCAGGGGCAACAGCACGATCGGCCGCTTCGTCGCCACCATGGCCCCGCCGGGACCGGGCGCCAACTGGTCGGAACAGCTGATGGCTGCGCCGCTGGGCGGCGGCATTCGCTATGCCGGCCCGGCCGACGTGCTCTTCTCCTTCGCCGGCCTTGCCGATCAGCGGCTGAGCGGCGGCATCGCGGTCGCGGCCGATTTCGGCGGCCGGCTGACCGCGCCGCAGCTCAACGGCCTGGTCCGCGCCAATGCGCTGACCTACGACAATACGAGCTTCGGCACCCGCGTCACCCAGATGAAGCTCGACGGCCGCTTCACCAACGACCGGCTCGACATTCGCGACTTTTCCGGCCGCGCCGGCAACGGCACGGTCCAGGCCAGCGGCACGGTGGGCCTGGCCGCCGACAGCGGTTTCCCGATGAACATCGCGGTCAAGATGGACCATGCCCGCCTCGCCCGCAGCGAAGCGATCACCAGCGTGGTCAGCGGCACCCTCGCTATCACCAACAGCACGGAAAATGGCGGCCTGATCAAGGGCGACCTGTCGCTGCCCGAGACCCGCTATCGCGTCGCCTGGCAGGGCGGCACCGAGATTCGCGAATTGCAGGGCGTCCGCCGCAAGGGCGAGGGCCAGGATGTGCTGGCGCAGCGCATCGCTGACCGCAAGGCCGCCGCGGCATCGCCGACCAACTGGAAACTCGACATCCGCCTGCGCGCCGACAACCAGATCTATGTGACCGGCATGGGCCTCGATTCCGAATGGAAGACCGACATGCGCGTCACCGGCACCGCGACCAAGCCGCGCGTCAGCGGCAAGATCGAGGTGATCCGCGGCCGCTACAGCTTCTCGGGCCACCAGTTCGACCTGGATCAGGGCGTCATCACCTTCAACGGCGACATGATGAACCCGACGCTGGCGATCAAGGCGCTGACCGAGATTGACGATGTCAGCGCCGGCATCGCGGTCGCCGGCACCGCGCAGCAGCCGGACATCACATTCGTGTCGACGCCGACATTGCCGCAGGACGAGATTCTCTCGCGCATCCTGTTCGGTGACAATGTCGCCAATCTGTCCGCCACCCAGGCGATCCAGTTGGCGGCCGCGCTCAACGGCCTGCGCGGCGGCAGCGGCGGACTCAATCCGATGGGCAAGCTGCAGGGCGCATCGGGCCTCGACCGGATCGGCATCGTCGGCGGCGACGAGGATACCGGGCGCGGCACGTCGCTCGCCGTCGGCCAGCATATCTCCAACAATATCTATGTGGAGGTGGTGACAGACTCGAAGGGCTTCACCGCCACCCAGCTGGAAGTCGCCCTGTCGAAGACGCTGAGCATCCTGTCGAAGACCGGCACCAATGCGGGATCTTCCGCCGCACTTCGTTATTCCAGGGACTATTGATCCGGCGCCAGGGTGGCGCCGCCATAACAGGAGAATATGTGCCCTTCGCCCCGTCGCTCTGCCGCCCGATCATCTGTGCCGTCGCCCTCTCCGCAGCGCCGGCCGCGCTGGCGGAAACCCCGCGCGAGCTGCTGACCGCGGCGGCCTTCCAGACCAGCGACAAGGCACGCGCGCTGAGCCTCATCGGCCAGGCCATCAGCGCCGCCGACCGCATATTGATGACCGCCCCCAACGATCATGAGGCGGTGCTGCAACGCGCGGTCGCGATCGGCTATCGCGCCAAGCTGACCCGCAGCCGAGCCGATGCACGCAGCTCGCTTTCCGCGTTCGAGGCCTTGGCCGCCCGCAACCCGCGCGATGCCGAGGCGCAGATGGTGATCGCCGGCTGGCATCTCGACGCGATCGACCAGCTTGGCAGCTTCATCGCCCGCACCGTGCTGGGCGCGAAGGAACAGGTGGGGGAGGCTGCCCTGGGCAAGGCGGTCGCCTTGGGCGGCAACCGCGCCTTCTATTCGGGCCTGGCCGCATTGATGCGCATCCGCGCCGATCATAATGATGTCGCCGGCGCGCTGGCGCTGGCCGAACGCGCGGCCAATGCGCCTGCCCCCGCCCCGCTCGACCAGTTGATGAAGCGCAATGCCGCCGCCATCCTGCCCGCCCTGCGCGCCGGCAACGGCAAGGCGGCCGCCGCCCAGGCGCGCAAGCTGCTGCCGTTCGGCAAGCTGCCGGAATAGCGCGACAGCGGCCTGCAGCATCGGCAGGATGACATCTTGCCGAATCTCTCCTGAAGGATGGCCATGCGTCTCGCGATCGAAGCGACCCTCGACTATGAATTTACCGGGCCGACCGACGTATTGATGGCCGTCGAGGCCGCCGCCATGGCCGACCAGCGCATCGTCGAACAGTCGCACATCATCGACAATGCCGGGCCTTTGACCAACCTCATGGGCGGCAGCGCGATCGGCCGGCGCACCTGGACGCGCAGCGGCACCGGCCGGATGCTCAGCCGCTACAAGGCGCTGGTCGATGTCGATCGGCCCGCGCCCGATCTCTTCTCGCTCGCCCGCTCGCCATTGCCCAGCCTGCCACAGGATGTGCTGCCCTTCATCTGGCCCAGCCGCTATTGCGAGGCGGACCGGTTCGTCAGCTTCGTCTGCGGCCATTTCGAAGGGCTGGACGGCGGCCCGCTGGTGCAGGCGCTGGTCGGCTGGGTGCATGACAATCTGCAATATGTGCCGGGCAGTTCGGATATCACCACCACCGCTGCCGATACTTTCGTCGCCCAGCGTGGCGTGTGCCGCGACTTCGCGCACCTCACCGCCGCGCTGATCCGCGCGCGCGACATTCCCGCCCGGCTGGTGTCGGTCTATGCCGCCGATCTCGACCCGCCCGATTTCCACGCGGTGGTGGAAGTGTGGCTCGACGGCGCCTGGCATATGGTCGACGCCACCGGCCTCGCCCCAATCGAAGGGATGGTTCGCATCGCCGTCGGCCGCGACGCCACCGACATCGCCTTCATGACCATCTTCGGCAGCGCCCAGATGAACGAACAGGCGATCCATGTGACGCGGATGGAAGAACCCAAGGACGTTACGGCCCCTTGACCCCGGCCCTGCCGCCCGCCTAGCCTATACTCAGACAAATTGAGGAAGGGGATGGCATGGGCGTGCAGCTTTCGGGACGGGCTTGGGTGCGGACGCGGCGGGCGCTGCTGGCGGCGACGGCGGGCCTGCTCGCCGGCCTTGCCGGCGCATCGGCCCCGGCGGCTGCGCCCGGCGACAGCGCCGTCCTGACCGTCGACACCGGCAAGCCCGGCGCCACCATCGATCCCAATATCTATGGCCAGTTCGTCGAGCATCTGGGCCGCGGCGTTTATGAAGGCATATGGGTCGGGCCGGACAGCCCCATCCCCAATGTGCGCGGCATCCGCAGCGATGTGGTCGCCGCGCTGCGCCAGGTGAAGGTGCCGGTGATCCGCTGGCCGGGCGGCTGCTTTGCCGATGGCTATCATTGGCGCGACGGCATCGGCCCGGCCGCGCAGCGCCCCGCCGGTATCAACGCCGCCTGGGACAAGTCGGCCGAAACCAATGCGTTCGGTACCCATGAATATATGGATTTCCTGGACCAGATCGGCGCCAAGGCCTTCGTGTCGGTCAATGTCGGGTCGGGCAGCGTGCGCGAGGCGGACGACTGGATGCGCTACATGACCGCGCCGGCCGACAGCCAGCCCGGCAAGGAACGCGCCGCCAATGGCCATGCCGCGCCCTGGGCCGTGCCCTTCATCGGTGTGGGCAATGAGAGCTGGGGCTGTGGCGGCAACATGACCGCCGACACCTATGCCACCGCCTTCCGTCATTATGCCGCCTTCCTGCGCGCCTATTCGGGCGAGCGGGCGAAGCTGATCGCGGTGGGCGCGGATACCGACGATTATGAATGGACCGAAAAGGTCATGGCGCAGGCGATGAAATGGCGCCCCAACCCGACGCCGCTCGCCTATAATACCGAACGCCCGCTGATGTGGGGCCTGTCGCTCCATTTCTACAGCTTCGCCGGCAATGACTGGCGCAACAAGGGGCGCAATATCGGGTTCGGCACCGACCAATGGGCGGCCGCGCTGGCCCGCGCCCATCTGACCGACGAACTGATCCGCCGCCATGCCGCGATCATGGACCGCTATGATCCCAAGAGGCAGGTGGCGATCGCCGTCGACGAATGGGGCGCCTGGTTCGACAGCGAGAAGGACGCGCCCTCGCAACTCTATCTCGAAAGCACGCTGCGCGACGCGGTTATTGCGGGGATGAGCCTCAACATCTTCAACAATCATGCCGACCGAGTGCGCATGGCCAATGTCGCGCAGATGGTGAACGTCATCCAGTCGCTGGTGCTGACTCAGGGCGCGAAGATGGTGGTGACGCCAACCTGGCATGTGTTTGACCTCTACAAGGTCCATCAGAATGCGACGATGATCCCGGTCGATGTGCAGGCGCCCGACTATGTTGCGGGCGCGGTGCGGCTGCCGGGGCTCAGCGTGTCGGCGTCGAAGGATGCGGCGGGCGCGCTGCACCTCAGCATCGTCAATCTCGATCCCGCCGCCGCCCGGCCGGTGCGCATCGACCTGAAAGGGGGCGCATGGCGCAAGGCGAGCGCCCGGACGCTGACCGCCGCGACCATCGACACCCGCATCCGCTTCGAGGGCGCCGATCCCTTCGTGCCTGGCCCGTTGCCGGCACGGCTGGCGCAGGGCCAGGTGGCGCTGACCCTGCCGTCCAAGTCGGTGACATTGGTGACGGTGGAGTAAGGGCGCCTAGCCCCCTACTCCACCTCCGAGGCCTTACCCCTCGGCCGCCTTCAGTCGCCCGGCCGCATCGTCGAACGCCGCCCAGCTGATCTGGGCCAGGCTGGCGCCGATGCTGCAACGGCGCACGCCCAGCGCGGCCAGCGCGGCGATGCCGGCCGCGTCATAATCATGGATGACGATATTGACCGGCCTGGGCGCGACCGCCGCGACCAGTTCGGCGACGGCGCCATGGTCCAGCAGGAAAGGCACGAACAGGCAGTCGGCGCCCGCCTCCGCATAGGCGACGGCGCGGGCGATGCTCTCGCTCGGCGCCATGCCGGGTACGCGGAAATTCTCGCTGCGCCCGACCAGCATCAGCGCCGGATCGACCCGGTCGATCGCTTCGCGCGCGGCCGCGATCCGCTCCACCGCCAGCGGCAGGTCATATAGCGCGCTGCCCGACCAGTCCTCGATCGACAGGGCCGCAATGCCGGTCTGCGCCGCCAGCGTCACATTGGTGGCAACATCCTCGGGCGCATCGGCAAAGCCATTTTCGAAATCCGCGTTGACCGGCAGGTCGGTCGCCGCGACCAGCATTTCCAGATGCGCCAGCACCGCGTCGCGGCCCAGTTCGCCATCATCCTTGCCCGCCGCCCAGGCCGCGCCGGCACTGGTCGACGCGATCGCGCGAAAGCCCTTCTTCGCCAGCCGCACCGCACTGCCCGCGTCCCACGCATTGGGCAGCAGGAAAAAGCCATCCTGATGCAGGGCACGGAAATCGGCGCGTTTTCGGGCGGTGTCGGTCATCAGGAAATCCTTCTTTGTCCTCTGAATTGGCAAGCGGATTGACTCGGGAAGCCAATCGCGTGAAATAAGAACATATCAGGAACAAATGCAATGAGCGAGTCGATCAAAAGTCTCGCCGCGCTGAAGCGGCATATCGCGGCGCTGGACCGGACGCCAGCGCCGACGGTCGGCTGTGCCCGGCTTGCGACCGGTCATGCCGGGCTCGACGCGGCGCTCGACGGCGGCCTCCTGCGCGGGCGGGTGCATGAACTGTTCGGCGCGGCGGAGGAGGAAGGGGCGGCGGCTGGCCTGGCGCTGATCCTCGCCCGGCTGGCGGCGGATGACGCGCCGCTGCTCTGGCTGCGCACGATGGCTTCGGCAAAGGCGGGCGGATCGCCCTATGGCCCCGGCCTCGCCGCGCTGGGGCTGGATCCGGCCCGGCTGCTGATCGGGCTGATGGCCGATGACGCAATGCTGCTGCGCGCCGCGGTGGAGGGGCTGCGTTGCCCCGCGCTTGGCGCGCTGCTGATCGAATTGCGCGGGCGCGCCCCGCTGCTCGACCTCACCGCCAGCCGGCGATTGGCGCTGGCGGCCGAACAATCGGGCGTCACCGCCTTCCTGCTGCGGGTCGGCGGCGATCCGGTGCCCAGCGCGGCGGAAACCCGCTGGCAGGTGGCGGCCGCCCCATCCGATCCGCTGCCCGGCAATGCGCCGGGGCACAGCGCCTTCGCCCTCAGCCTGTTGCGGCGACGGGCGGGGCCGGACGGGCTGGCCTGGCGGCTGATATGGGATGGCGAAAAGGGGGCTTTTGGAGACGGACGGCATGAACGCCATGAGCATGGACAGGACGGACAGCAGGGCGGCGCGCCGCTATCTGGCGCTCTGGTTCCCCTTCCTGCCGATCGATCGGCTGCGGATCGCGCGGCCTGACCTTTGGGCCGCGCAGGGCGATGCGCCCGCGGTGGTGGTGGAAAATGTTCGCGGCGCGATGCGGCTCGCGACGCTGGATGCCGATGCGCTGGCGGCGGGCCTCACCCCCGGCATGACGCTGGCCGATGCGCGCGCCCGCGAGCCGGAGTTGCGCGTGTTCGAGGCCGATCCCCATGGCGACCAGGATTGGCTGGAGCGGCTATGCGACGGCTGCGCCCGCTACACCCCCAATGCCGCGCTCGATTCCGGCCATGGCCTGATGCTCGACATCAGCGGATGCGCCCATCTGTGGGATGGCGAAGCGGAACTGGCGCAGGCCGCGACCGACCGGCTGGAACGGCATGGCATGCGCGTGCGCCACGCCATCGCCGCATCGCCCGAGGCCGCCCATGCGCTCGCCCGTTTCCCCGCCGCCCCCGCGCCTGACGAGGATGCGGCGGTGCGCCGCCTCCCGGTCGAGGCGCTGGAGCTGGAGGCGGAGAGCGCGGTGGCTCTCCGCCGGGCAGGACTGCGCACCGTCGGCGATCTCGCCGCGCGCCCGGCCGCCGCGCTCGCCGCCCGCTTCGGCGAGGAGGCTGTGGACGCGCTCCATGCGCTGCTGGGCCTGGGCCATCGCCCGCTTGCCCCCCGTCGCCCACGCCCGGCGATCCGGGTCGAACGGCGCTTTGCCGAACCGATGGGCAGCAGCGCCCATGCCGTGAAAGTCGTGGCGGAAATGGCGGCGGAGGCGGGTGAACAATTGGCCGAGCGCGGCCAGGGCGGTCGCCGGTTCGAGGCGGTCTTTTTCCGCAGCGACGGCCTCGCCTTCCCGATCCGGGTCGAAACCAGCCTGCCGATCCGCGATGCGCCGGCGATCATGCGCCTGTTCCAGGAACGGATCGACAGCCTGTCCGACCCGCTCGATCCCGGTTTCGGCTTCGACATGCTGCGCCTCACCGTGCCGCGCGCCGACCCGATGGCGCCGACCCAGCTTGCGCTGGAAGGGGGCGAGGCGCGCAAGAGCGAGGGGGTGGAGGCGCTGGTCGATCGCCTGTCGATCCGCGCCGGGCGCGCCCGCATCCAGCGGCTGGAACCACGCGACAGCCATATTCCCGAACAGGCACAGCTGGCGCTGCCGGCGGTCGAGCATCGCGCGCCCGAAGGCTGGGTGCCGGTCGGCGAGCCCGGCGACCCGCCGATGCGTCCGCTCCATCTGTTCGATCCGCCCCAGCCGATCGATGTCGTGGCGGAAGTGCCCGACGGCCCGCCCCACCGCTTCCGCTGGCGCCGCACCCTGCATGAAGTCACCCGGTTCGAGGGGCCGGAACGGATCGCGCCGCAATGGTGGCAGGCCAAGGACGGCGCGATCGAAGGCGAAAGCACCGGCCGCACCCGCGACTATTACCGGGTCGAGGATGCGCGCGGCCGCCGCTACTGGATCTTCCGCCACGGCCTTTATGGCGCGGAGACGGTCCATCCCGGCTGGTATATCCACGGCCTGTTCGCATGAGCGGCCGGCGACCGCCGCCCGATCCCGCCAGACCCCGATCGATCGACCGGCGCGAATTGAACGCGATCGAGGCAGCCCGAAAAAACACAAAACCCGCCCCGCCGCGCCCGGCACCGGCCGATCCGTCCTTTGCCGAGATGGTCGCGATCAGCAATTACAGCTTCCTCCATGGCGCATCCCATCCCGCCGATCTGGTAGGGGAAGCGATCGCCCTGGGCCTCAAGGCCATCGGCCTTGCCGATCGCAACAGCGTCGCCGGGGTGGTCCGCGCTTATGTCGCGCTACGTGATGCGCCGGAAAATGCGCGCGCTAGGCTGCTGGAGGACAAGAAGGCGCGGGGTGAGCCCGAAAGCCTGACGCCCGAAGAGGAAGCAGGCTGCGAAACCGACCTGCGCCTGATCGTCGGCGCCCGGCTGGTCTTTGTCGACGGCACCCCCGATATCATCGTCTATCCCGCATCGCGGCAAGGCTGGGGGAAGCTGACTCGATTGCTGACCAAGGGCAATATCAAGGCGATCAAGGGCGACTGCATCCTGCATTTTGCCGACCTGCTCGATTATCTCGACGACTGGCGGATGATCATCCTGCCCTTGTCGACGGCGCAGGCGCAGCAGGAGCATGACGCCCCGCCCGATTACGCCTTCGAGGATGAGGCTATCCCCGTGCCATCTCGGCATTTGCGGCTGGTCCCGCCCGCCTCGCCACCCAGTTGGCAGGAGGCCGCGCGGCAATTGCAGGACAGGATGCCGGGTCGCGTCTGGCTGGGGCTGTCGATGCGCTATCAGGGGCGAGACGCCCGCCATGTGGCGATGATGCAGGCGGTGTCCCGCGACATCGGGATCCCACTGATCGCGACCAACGATATTCTCTATGCGACGTCCGGCACTCGTCCCCTCCAGGACGTGCTGACCTGTATCCGTGAAGGAGTAACGCTCAAGACGGCAGGCACCCGATTGCAGGCCAATGCCGAACGCCACATGAAATCGCCGACGGAAATGGCCCGGCTGTTTGCCGACTGTCCCGATGCCCTGGCGGAAACGATCCGCTTCATCGACGGGATCGACTTCACGCTGAAGGATCTCGCTTATGAATATCCGCACGAGCCGGTGCCGGCGGGCTGGTCGCCGGACGCCTGGCTGGAAGATATGGTGCGGCGGCGTGCCCGGCGGCGCTATGGCCGCCAGCTTCCGCCCAAGGTGCGCGCGCTCATAGGTCAGGAATTGCGCCTGATCCGGCGCCAGAACTACGCTTATTATTTCCTGACGGTGCATGACTTGGTGCGCTTCGCCCGCGCGCAGAAGCCGCCAATCCTGTGCCAGGGGCGCGGATCGGCCGCCAATTCCATCGTCTGTTTCCTGCTCGGGGTCACATCGATCGATCCGATGGAGCATGACCTGCTCTTTTCCCGCTTCGTGTCGGAGGAGCGCAACGAACCGCCCGATATCGACGTCGATTTCGAACATGAGCGGCGCGAGGAGGTGATGCAATATATCTATCGCCGCTATGGCCGGGCCCGTGCCGGCATCGCGGCGACCGTCATCCATTATCGCTCGCGCAGCGCGCTGCGCGAAGTCGCCAAGGTGCTGGGCCTCAGCGAAGATGTGGTGATGCGCCTGTCGGCAACCGTGTGGGGCAGCTATTCGGGCGATCTTGGCGATGCCCGCTTCGTGGATGCCGGCTTTGCCCTCGACAATGGTGAAATCCAGCGGTTGCGCACCCTGGTCCAGCAATTGATCAAGGCGCCTTTCCCCCGACATCTGTCCCAGCATGTCGGCGGCTTCGTCCTGACCCAGGATCGGCTGGACGAGACCGTGCCGATCCACAATGCGGCCATGGCCGACCGCAGTTTCATCGAATGGGACAAGGATGATATCGACGCGCTGAACCTGATGAAGGTCGATGTGCTGGCGCTGGGAATGCTCAGCTGCATTCGCCGGGCCTATGCGCTGATGAACCAGCATGGGCTGGGCCGCCACGACCTGACCGTCGATCTGCAATCAAGGGATCCGGCCGTCTATGACATGCTCTGCAAGGGCGACAGCATCGGTGTCTTCCAGGTCGAGAGCCGGGCGCAGATCAACATGTTGCCCCGTCTCAAACCGCGCAACCTTTATGACCTGACGGTGCAGGTGGCGATCGTGCGGCCGGGGCCGATCGAAGGGGATATGGTGCATCCCTATCTGCGACGTCGGTGCGGCGAGGAGAAGGTCGACTATCCCAGCCCCGGTACCGACTTCGGCCCGCCAGACGAGTTGGAGAAGTTGCTCAAGGACACTTATGGCGTCCCCCTGTTCCAGGAACAGGCGATGAAGCTGGCTATCGTCGCGGCCGGCTTTTCCTCATCCGAAGCCAATCAGCTCCGCCGCGCGATGGCGACCTTCCGCAATGTCGGGACCATTCATCATTTCCGCGAGAAGATGATCAACGGCATGACCGCGCGCGGTTATGAGGCGGAGTTTGCCGCGCGCTGCTTCAAGCAGATCGAAGGGTTCGGCAGCTATGGCTTTCCCGAAAGCCATGCCCTGTCCTTCGCCCGGCTGGTCTATGTCTCGGCCTGGATCAAATGCCACCAGCCCGCCATTTTCGCCTGCGCCCTGCTCAATTCCCAGCCGATGGGCTTCTATGCCCCGGCCCAGCTGGTCCGCGACGCGCGCGAGCATGGCGTCGCCATCCATGATGTCGACGTCAATATGAGCGGCTGGGACAATGGCCTGGAACCGCTGTTGCGCAGCCGTCGCGCGGACAAGGGCGAAGGCACCGGCCGGGCGCTGGCGCTGCGGCTTGGCCTGCGCCAGGTCGATGGCTTCCGCGAACAATGGGCTGCGCAGATGGTGGCGGCGCGGGCGGAGGGCGGCCTTTTCACCAGCATCGAGGATATGGCCCGGCGCGCCGGCCTGCCCGCGCGGGCGCTGCGGCTGCTGGCCGATGCCGATGCCTGCCGCTCGTTGGGGCAGGACCGGCGCACCGCCCTATGGGAGGCGCGCCGTACCCCCTCGGACGAACTGCCCCTGTTCGCCGCCGCCCGCCGGCACGACCGCGCTGCGCGCGAACTGGGGGAGGAGACGGATGCGATGCTGCCCGCCATGCCGCTCGCCGAACAGGTGATGGACGATTATGCGGTGACCCGCCTCTCGCTCAAGGGCCATCCGATGCAGTTCCTGCGTCCGGTGTTCGCGGCCGAAGGCGTGCTGAGCTGCGCCCAGACCAGCGCGGCAAAGAACGGCACCCGCGTCCGCACCGCTGGCGTGGTGCTGGTGCGCCAGCGGCCGGGCAAGGGCAATGCCGTCTTCATCACCATCGAGGATGAGACCGGCATCACCAATATCCTGCTCTGGGCGCGCCTGTTCGAGCTGCAGCGCCGCCCGGTCATGGCCAGCCGTCTGATGCTGGTCGAGGGCGAGGTGCAGCGCAGCAAGGAAGGCGTCGTCCATCTGATGGCCAGCCGCATCCACGACCGCACCGCCGACCTCAACCGATTGTCGCAATCCGAACCGCCGATACAGGCCGCCCCCGCCGCCCGTCACCCCCGCGACGTGCGCATTCTACCCAAATCGCGCGACTTCCATTGAGATTGCAAGGACGGCTAGCGGCGATTCACTATCGTCGGCTTGTTCGATCGTCGGTCAGAAAAGCGGACCTCGCCGGTTCCGTCATCCCGGACTTGATTCGGGATCCATTCAGCGCTCCCCATCCGCCATAGCGCAGAATGGATCCTGACTTTCGTCAGGATGATGCCGGCTAGAACTTGCAAGAAACGACCAAAAGCGGACGTTTCCAGTTCCTCCCCAAGCTTGCTTGGGGAGGATTTTCGGACAGTCCGCTCCCCACCCATCCTATACCACCGGCGTCAGCAGCGCCTTGCCGGCAAACCAGGCGTCCAGATTGGCGACGACCAGGTCGGCCATCGCCTTGCGGGTGTGGACGGTGGCGCTGCCCTGATGGGGTTGCAGCACGACATGGTCCATCGCGAACAGTGCTTCGGGCACATGCGGTTCGTGCGCGAACACATCCAGCCCTGCGCCGGCGATGCGCCGGTCGGCCAGCCGCTCGACCATCGCCACCTCGTCGATCACGCCGCCCCGGCTGATATTGACGATGACGCCGTCCGGCCCCAGCGCGTCCAGCATCGCGCCGTCGACCAGCTTGGCCGCTTCCGGCCCGCCCGATGTGGCGACGATGATGACCTCGCTCTGGCGCGCAAAGTCGATCGCGTCGGCGACATAGCGATAGGCGGTGTCGGCCGCCGGCTTGCGGTTGTGATAGAGGATCTCGCCCGCCACCGGCTCCAGCCGTCTGGCAATGGCCCGGCCGATCCGGCCCAGCCCCAATATACCGATGGTCGCGCCGGTCACCCGGCCCGCCAGCGCCGGCTTTTCGCCCCGCGCCCAGCCGCCCGACCGCACCAGCCGGTCATTCGCCGCGATGTTGCGCACCGTCGCATAGAGAAGGCCGACGGCCAAGTCCGCGACATCGTCGGTCAGCACGTCGGGCGTGTTGGTGACGCGGATGCCTTTCGATCGCGCATGATCGACATCGACCTTGTCATAGCCGACCGAGAATAGCCCGATCATCTCCAGCTTCGGCAGCGCGTCCATGATGGCGGCGGGCGCCCCGACCGATCCGAAGCTGACCAGCGCACGCGCCTCCAGCACCTCGGCCGGCGGCGCGGACATATCCGCGTCCGCCGCCACATTATGGACGGTGAAGCGCTGCTCCAGCTGGTCGGTCAGATAGGGGTAGAGCGGGCCATAGGCGACGATGGTCGGACGGGTCTGATCGGTCATGCCCTCCATCTAGGGACAGCGCAGGCCGATCGCCACCCCGCCCCGCCAATTGACAGCCTCTTTCCCTCGTCTTAGCCCGATGTCATGGCCAGCGTTTCCCCTGACACACGTTTCGGCCTCCGCCGCCAGGCCCGCCTTCCCGGTCCGCTGCCGCTGTCGAGCGGCGCCAGCCTGTCCCCGGTCGACATCGCCTATGAGACCTATGGGCAGATGAACGCGGACAAATCCAACGTCATCCTGATCTGCCACGCGCTGACCGGCGACCAATATGTCGCATCGGACCACCCCGTCACCGGCAAGCCCGGCTGGTGGTGGCGCATGGTGGGCGAGGGCAGGCCGGTCGATCCGGCACGCCATTTCATCATCTGCTCCAACGTCATCGGCAGCTGCATGGGGTCGTCCGGCCCCGCCAGCATCGACCCGGCGCTGGGCGATCCCTATGCGATGCGCTTCCCGGTGCTGACCATCGCCGACATGGTGCGGGCGCAGGCGATGCTGCTCGATCATCTGGGCGTCGATCGGCTGGCGGCGGTGATCGGCGGGTCGATGGGCGGCATGCAGGCGCTGACCTGGCCCACCCTGTTCCCCGACCGGGTCGAACGTTGCGTCGTCATCGCCTCGACCGCGCGGCACAGCGCGCAGAACATCGCCTTTCACGAGGTTGGGCGCCAGGCGATCATGGCCGATCCGCTCTGGCGCGGCGGCGACTATTATGCCGATGGCAAGGTACCGAGCGCGGGCCTCGCCGTCGCCCGCATGGCGGCGCATATCACCTATCTCTCCGAAGCGGGCCTGACCGAGAAATTCGGCCGGCGCCTGCAGGGCCGTGACGCCAAGACCTTCGGCTTCGACGCGGATTTCCAGGTGGAGAGCTATCTGCGCCATCAGGGGCTCAGTTTCGTCGAACGGTTCGACGCCAATAGCTATCTCTACATCACCCGCGCCATGGACTATTATGACATAGCCGAGGATCATGGCGGATCGCTGGCGCGCGCCTTCACCGCAACGCGGGCGCGCTTCTGCCTGGTCAGCTTCGATACCGACTGGCTCTATCCCACCGCCGAATCCCGCGCGATCGTCCATGCGCTCAACGCCTCGGGCGCGCAGGCCAGCTTCGTCGAACTGTCCAGCCCCTTCGGCCATGACGCGTTCCTGCTTGAAAGCCCGGAACTCAATCGCGTGGTCGATGGCTTCCTGCGCGGTGGCCGGGCATGAGCGATCTTCTCCGCCCCGATCTCGCGCTGATCGCCCGCACCGTGCGGCCGGGCACGCGGGTGCTGGATGTCGGCTGTGGCGACGGCGCGCTGATGGCGGCATTGCGCGACACCAGCCAGGTCGATGCCCGCGGGCTGGAGATCGACGGCTCCAATGTCGCCGCCGCGGTCGGCCGCGGCCTGTCGGTGGTGCAGGGCGACGCCGACACCGACCTGGCCTATTATCCCGACGCCAGTTTCGACTATGCGATCCTCAGCCAGACGTTGCAGACGACCCGGCGCCCGGACCTGGTGGTGGAGGAATTGCTGCGCATCGGCCGCCAGGCCTTCGTCTCCTTCCCCAATTTCGCCCATTGGCGCGGGCGCCTGTCGCTGCTGTGGGGCGGTCGCATGCCGGTGACGCGGCTATTGCCCGACACCTGGTATGACACGCTCAACATCCATCATGTGACGGTCGATGATTTCCGCGCGCTGGTGAAGGATCGCGGCTGGACCATCGATGGCCAGTGGTTCCTGAAAGGCGACCGGGAAACCACCCATGCGAACGCCAATCTGTTCGCCGAACATGCGGTGTTCCTGCTACGCAGATAGCCGATCGTCAGGCCGGCACCGCTTCCACGAACGGCGCGATCACCGCCCGTGCCCGCGCGACATAGTCCGCCTTCTCGCCCACCGGCGCGACATAATGGAGCGCCGCTTCCGCATCCGCCATCGATCCGCCCCGCGCGATCATCCAGGCGGCGAGATAGGGCGCCGACAGGCAACCACCGGCCGTCGCGACTTTATCATGGGCGATGAAGGGCGCATCGATCACCCGCACCCCCGCCTCCACCACCCAGGGCTTGGTGGTCAGGTCGGTGCAGGCCGGCAGGTCGCCGACCAGGCCCAGCTTCGCCAGCAGCAGCGTGCCCGAACATTGCGCCCCGATCAACTGGCGCGCCGGGTCGAGCGCGATCCGGTCCAGCATCGCGGCATCGGCCGCAATCTCGCGCGTGCGGATGCCGCTGCCGATCAGCACCGCGTCCGCTTGCGCCGCAAAGTCCAGCGGCCGCTGCCGCTGCACCCTCACCCCGTTCATCGACGTCACCGTCTCGTCGGGCGCGGTGATATAGGCGGCCCAGCCCTGCGGCTTCATCCGGTTGAGGATGGCGGCGGCGATGAAACTGTCCAGTTCGTTGAACCCCTCGAACGTCAGTATCGCAATCTGCATGGGCCATCCTCCTGCGCCGTCACTCGCCTGCCATAGCCCCTTGCCCGCCCGCGCCCATGGCCAGTTTGCAGGCCATGGGCGCGGGCGGGCAAGGGGCTATGGCAGGCGAGTGACGGCGCAGGAG